>JAXIPC010000230.1:0-25428 GCA_045403135.1 Gemmatimonadales bacterium
GCCGAATTAACTGATGTGGCCACTTCCGCTCACCGCTTTCTGGGCCTGGAACTCCTTGGTGAAGATCGAGCGGCCGAACTCGCTGCCGACGCTCTTGATGAGGTAGTCGATCAGCTCTTTCGACGTGTAGGTCATCTCGACCGTAAGGTTTTCGATCTTGGTGGTGAAGTAGTTGTAGAACCACACCGCGGGGATCGCGACCAGGAGGCCAAGGGCGGTGGTGATCAGCGCCTCGGCGATACCGCCGGCGATCCCGGCCAGGCCGCCCGCGTTGCCGCCCGCGGTCATGGCGTTGAACGCCGTCACGATGCCCATCGTGGTTCCGAGCAGGCCGACGAACGGAGCCGTCGAGCCCACGGTGGCCAGGATGCCGAGGCCGCGCTTGAACTCAGACAGCGTGATCAGCATCTGCCGCTCCACGGCCCGCTCGGCGGAGTTGATGTCGGCCGCGGTGATGGTGGCCCGGTCCCGGAGGAGGGGCTTCACTTCCTGCAGCGCGCCCCCCAGCACCCGGGCAACGTGGCTCCCCTGGTTTTTCTCGGCCAGGGAAATGGCTTGGTCGAGCTGCTCCTCCTGGATCGATCGGGAGAAGTGGGAGGCGAATTTCCGCGTCGCCGCGGCACTCTTGTGGATTTGCCACATCTTGTTCAAGGCGATGGTCAGCGACAAGAACGACATGATCAGCAGCACGATCACGATCCCTCTGGCGAAGGCTCCGGCGTGACCCCACAGTGCGAGAATATCTACACCCATAAGACCGCTCCTTTAACGATGAGAGAGCCTCACTGACCGATATTGAACGAAATCTTCTGCTGGACCAGCTGGCGCACCGCAGCGCCCTTGATGCGGGCCGGTTTGAACACACCCTTCATGATCGCTTCCCGGGCCGGTGCTTCGAACTGCTGGTTGGAGCTCTTCTGCACCTTCCACGAGGAAGGCTCGGCGTGGCCCGTGGTGTCCACCACGTAGGTGACGTCCACGAAGCCCGAAACACCGGCCTGCTGGAGCACTGGGGGGAAGCGCGGCTTCGGAATGTTGATTTGCTGGACCGGGTCGTCCACTTCGGTTTGCAGGAAGGTCTCGCCGGTAACCGGTCCGGTCCCGCCCACGACGCCGGTCGCGATGCCGCCCTCGACGCCCTTGCCGCTGAAGTCGGCTGCGTTGAACCGCTCGTTCAGGTTGACCGGGGGGATGTCCTTGGGGATTTCCGTCGGCGGCATCACGGTCTGGAAGCCGAGCGGCGGCGGGGTGGCGCTCACCACCATGTCCGGCGGAGGAGTATCCGGCGGTGGCGGGGGGGGCTCCGGGGCCTTCACGAAAAACGTGGTGGTGTCCTGGAGCACCTTGGTCAGTTCCTCCGCCGCGCCGGCGGTCGCCTTGATCGCGCCGTACCCGAAGACGAGGTGCAGGACCAGGGACAGCGCCTGCTGCTTGAAGGTGCGGACCTTTTTGGGCTTCGATTCGATCAAGTTCTCAAACATCGTGTTGCCTCCACGGGAGGAAACCCTACCGCACGAAATCAACAAGGGCAGGGTAGCATCGTCCTGACCGCTTCATGACAATTCGATGACAAGACGATTAACTGACGGAAACCTGAGGCGGGCTCAGCCGCGGCAAGGCCACCGTGAATAGCGTGCCGCGTCCTGGTCGGCTCTGCACCGCGATGCTTCCGCCGTGCGCC
Source organism: Gemmatimonadales bacterium (assembly GCA_045403135.1). Lineage (GTDB taxonomy): Bacteria > Gemmatimonadota > Gemmatimonadetes > Gemmatimonadales > GWC2-71-9 > JABFSM01. The sequence continues at coordinate 1,682 of JAXIPC010000230.1, forward strand.
TCGGCGACCCATTTGGTGATGGCCAGGCCGAGGCCGGTTCCGGGACTCTCGCCCTCGCGTGACCGCGCGGGGTCGGCGCGCCAGAAGCGGTCGAATATATGCTCCAGGTCGCCCGCCGCAATACCGATCCCGGTGTCGCCGACCGTCACCGTCACCGTTTCGCCCTGGTCGGAAAGGCCGAGAGACACCGAACCTCCCGCGGGCGTGTACTTGACCGCATTGGTCACCAGGTTGAGCAGCAGCTGCCGAATCCGGTTGCGGTCGACCCGCAGGATGACCGGCACCGGAGGCATCGATGTCGTGACGGTCAGCTTGGCCTCCTCGGCCAGGATGCTCGCGGTTTCGGCGGCTTCACTCACCAGCTCGCGGACGTCGCACTCCTCCACCGCCAGCGGGAGCCGGCCCTCGTCGGCCCGCGCCAGGGTGAGGAGGCTGTCCACCAGCTCAGCCATCCGGCCGATCTGCATGAGCGATTCGTCCAGCGCCTGGAGGCTTTCGGGCGGGGTGCTGGGGTTGCGGAGCGCCCGCTCCACGCCGGCGCGGAGCACCATGAGCGGGGTCTTGAGCTCGTGGCTGGCCTCCGCGGTGAACCGGTGGAGCGCCGCGAAGCTGCGCTCGAGCCGGTCGAACATGTGGTTGACCTCGTGCCCGAGCCGGTCCACCTCGTCGCCGGTGCGCTCCACCGCCAGCCTGCGATGCAGGCTGCGGCTGTCGGTAATCGCCTCGAGCTCGGTGACCATCACTCCGAGCGGCTTGAGGCTCCGGCCCGCCACCCAGTAGCCCACCAGAATCGACGCAATGAAGATGAGCGGAGCGATCACCACCATGCTGGCGAGGAGCTCGTCCGCCTCGACCAGCGTGGTTTTGCTGGGTGCGGCCAGCAGGACCGCGGACACCTCCGGGCCGGCCCCGGTGACGGGGTAGGCCAGATACATGGTCGACCCGATGACGGGATCGAAGACGATCGTGCCGCTGAGCGGAGCGCGGGGAGCAGGATGCAGCAGCTCGCCCAGCCGCTCGATCGAGGCGAACGGCAGCACCGACACCGAATCGGAGAGATAGAGGGCTCGCCCGGCCGAATCCGCCAGAATGAGGAAGTCCCGGATACTCTCGAAGTAGGGAGCAATCGAGGGCTCGAGCGTCGGCGGCGAGTCCCGGGTCACGATCTGGCCCAGCACCCCGTAGGAATTCTTCAGATACCGGGCGGAGAGCTCCGCCTCGAGCTGGAGCCGGTCCTGAAGGGTGCGGAGGCCGGTCTCCCGGCGGGTGATGTACAGCGTGGCGCCGAAGGCGGTGAGGGTGACCGCGAGGGCCAGCGCATAGGCGAGGGTGAGCCGCCAGCGAATGGAGCGCACGTCAGACCCGGATCACATACCCGACGCCGCGCACGGTGTGCAGGAGTTTCTTCTCGCTGCCGCTGTCCACCTTCTTCCGGAGCCGGTTGATCACGACGTCGACGATGTTGGTACCCGGATCGAAGTGGTAGTCCCAGGCGTACTCGGTGATCAGGGTTCGCGACATCACCCGTCCGGGGTGTCGCATGAGATACTCGAGCACCGCGTACTCTTTCGGGGTGAGCTCGATGAGCCGTTCGCCTCGCCGGACCTCGCGGCTCCCGAGGTCGAGCTCCAGGTCGCCGGCGGACACTTTCTGTGAGGTCAGCTGCTTCGGCCGGCGCGAGAGGGCCTCGACCCGGGCCAGCACCTCTTCGAACGCGAACGGCTTGGTGACGTAGTCGTCGGCCCCGGCGCGGAGCGCCTCCACCTTGTGTCCCACCGCGTCCTGTGCCGTGAGCACCAGAATCGGCGTGGTGATCCCGCGGTCACGGAGGGTACGGAGCACCTCGAGCCCGGTCATCCCGGGCAGCCGGAGGTCCAGCACCACGAGCTCGTAGAGACCACCCGAAATCAGCCGCAACGCCTCGAGGCCGTCGTCCACCAGATCGGCATGATACCCGGCTTCCTCCAGGCCGCGCCGGATGTACTGACCGACGACTCGATCGTCCTCGACCACGAGAATCTTCACGCCGGAGCCCCCTCCACGGTGGGGAGGAACACCCGAAAGGTACTGCCGTGGCCGGGCTCGGAATCCACTTCGATCCGGCCGCGATGCTGCTCCACGATACCGTAGCAGATCGACAATCCGAGCCCGGTTCCCCGCCCCGGCAGCTTGGTGGTGTAAAACGGCTCGAAGATCTTGGGGAGGTCGGCGGCGGGGATCCCGTGTCCGGTGTCACGCACCTCCACCATGACCTCATCGCCCCGAACGAGGTTCGGGGCGGTGCGCACGGTGAGGGTGCCGCCCTCGTCCATGGCATCGACGCCGTTGAGCATCAGTGCCATCAACACCTGGATCATCTGCTCGTCGTTGATCAGCACCGGAGGAAGGCGTTCCGCCAATTCGCGGTTCATGACGATGCGCCTGAAGCGCTGATGGTGCTTGAGCAGAAACAACGTCTGCTCCACCAGCGCGTTCACCTCGACGGCAACCTTGGGCACCGCATCCCGCGGACGGCTGAAATCGAGGAGGCCGTCCACGATGTGGGTACAGCGCAAGACCTCCTTGTCGATGATCTCCAGATACTCGCGCACCGTGCTGTCGGCGCTGTCGCCGAGCCGGGCGTCGATCGCGGCCACGCAGGCCCCGATGGTCGCGAGGGGATTATTGATCTCGTGCATCACGCCGGCGGCCAGCTGGCCCACCGCCGCGAGCTTCTCGCTCTGGAGGATGCGGCGCTGCACCTCGCGCGAATCGGTGACGTCCTCGCCGATGGTGATCACGTGGGTGATGGCGTCGGCGTCGAGCCGCATCGGAATCCGGCTGATCCGGTAGTACCGGGGCCTGCTTCCGGTTTCGACTTCGATGTCTATCTGCTGCATCTCGCCGGCCCGGAACACCCGGTCGAACTCGCTCTTGAGCTGGGCCGCCGGCTGACGGGTGAGCACCTCGAAGACGGGGCGGCCCACTACATCGGCACGGCGGAGGCCCTGGGTGCCGGTTTCCCGCTTGCGATTCCAGACCTGAATGCGATAGTCCCGGTCGATCACATAGAGGCCCACCGGCAAGCTGTCGATGACGAGTCCGGTGAAACGGCGCTGCTCCTCGATCTCGCGGGAACGGCTGGCGACCTCGAGCGCCAGGTCCTCGGACAGGGTCATCGCGTCGAGGAAGGGCGCCAGGAGGTCGCCCAGAATCTGGATCAACCCCCCGTCGGGTCGCCGTTCCGCCGTCCCGAAGTCGATCTCGAGCACGCCCATCCGGGCGCCGCCATGCACCAGCGAGTAGCGACGAACCCCTGATTCCGGGCTGGGCAGGTCATCGAGCGACGCGGCGGTGTGCTCACCGGTCGGCACCGATACGCCGGAAAAGGTTGAAGCGTTGGCCTCGCGGCGCCACACCGTCACCCGACTTGCACCGAGACCGTGCTGGATGGTAACCGCAGCCACCCGGAGCGTCTCATCGGGCACGAGGCCACTATTGAGGATCCGGGCGATCTGGCCCACCAGAGAGAGGGCCGATCCACCGCTCGGCGCGTCGGTCATGGATCGATCATGGTTGGACTGTAAGTTTAACCTCCCGCGACATGGAGGCCCGATGTCGGTCCCGATCCTCACCCAGTTCGTCAACGGGGCCTGGCTGCCCCGGCGCCGGCGGCCGGCGGAGCCGGTGACCGCGCCGTTCGATGGCCGCGTCCTGGCCCGGCTCGTCGCGGGAGATGCCCGCGATCTCGACCTCGCGATCAAGGGCGCCCGGGCGGCGTACCGCGAGCTCGGAGGACTGCCCCGCCACCGGCGGGCCGCGATGCTCGAAGAGACCGCCCGCCTGCTGGACGAGGATCGCGCTGCTTTGGCCCGGCTGATTGCCCGGGATGCGGGGAAGCCCGTAACGCTGGCAGCGGCGGAGGTCGACCGCGCAGTGGGGGTGTTCCGTCAAGCCGCAGAAGAAACCCGGCGGTTCGGGGTGTCCGCTCTGCCCCCGGACGCGGATCCCCGGGGCGAGGGGATGAGTGCCATGATCGATCGCTTCCCGCTCGGCATCGTCGCGGCGATCTCCCCCTTCAATTTCCCGCTCAACCTCGTCGCCCACAAAGTCGCTCCGGCGATCGCGGCGGGAAACGCGGTGGTGCTGAAGCCGCCGCCCCAGGCACCCCTGGCAGCGTTCCGGCTGGCCGAGCTGATGTTCCAGGCCGGAGTGCCGGCAGGCGGACTCCAGGTGCTGCACCTTCCGGTGCCCCTCGCGGAGCGGCTGGCCACCGACCCGGCCTTCGCAATGCTGAGTTTCACCGGCAGCGCCGCGGTGGGCTGGCACCTCAAGTCGGTGGCGGGACGGAAACGTGTGCTGCTCGAGCTGGGCGGCAACGCAGCCGTGCTGGTCCACTCCGACGCCACCGGCCTCGACGCACTCGCCCGGAAGATTGCCTGGGGGGCTTTCGCGTACGGCGGCCAGATCTGCATCAAGGTGCAGCGGTTGTACGTCCATACGTCGATTTTCCGGCGGTTCAGCCGACTGGTAGTGGAGGCCGCGCGCCGGTTGCCGCGCGGCAACCCGATCCTGCCGAAGACCGTCGTCGGGCCGCTCATCGATGCGAGAGCGGTGCGCCGGGTCCAGCAATGGACCACCGAAGCGGTGGAGGGCGGAGCCCGGGTGCTGCTTCGGGGCGGCCGCCGAGGGCTCATCCTGGGACCCACGATCCTGACGAATGTGCGCCGGGAGATGAAAGTGAGCTGCGAGGAAGTCTTCGGTCCGGTGCTGGTGGTCGCACCCTATACCACCTGGCGGGAAGGAATCCGGCTCGCCAACGACTCGCCGTACGGCCTGCAAGCGGGCGTGTTCACCCACGACGCACGGAGAATCCGGGAAGCATTCCGCGGACTCGAAGTCGGCGGAGTGATTGTGAACGATATCCCGACCCTGCGCCTCGATCACCTGCCGTACGGTGGCGTCAAGGCGTCCGGGTTCGGGAGGGAGGGAGTCGGGGAGGCGATGGTGACGATGAGTGAGCCGAGGTTGCTGTTGCTAGCTCCCTAGCACATACAGACCCGTCTCCCGATGATAGATCACCCAGTCAAACCAATAGTCCTTGAGCACGTAGACCCGGGTGAGGCGCCGGCCCTTCAGCGGGCCGGACACCGCTTCGCCCGTGAAGCTCCAGAGGCTGCCGGTCCCGACATCCATGGCCATTCCGGCGGGGCCACCCACCGGACGAACCAGCTCCAACTCCATGGTGTCCAGCCTGAGGTCAAACGCCCGGACCGACTTCCCGTCCGGGCCGACCAGCAGCACCAGGGGGACTCCGCCGACCCGGTCGTGCAGCGGTGACTGCGCGAGGACGCGGTCGAGCGGGTACGCCTTGGCCGAGCCCCCGGACGCGATGCCGAGGATGATGGTCCGCGGGGGCAGGCGCGAGTCCAGCGGGCCCGGCACCCGGACCGGCTCCAGGGCGGTCTTCGCTTCCCACCCGTCGGAGAAGGTCCGCCAGGCCGAATCCGCGGCCGGTACCAGCACGCGGCCGCCCGGAGCCTCTTTCTTCCACTCGGCGAAAGTGAGCTCATCGTGGAAGACGCGCCCGAGTGCCTTCCCCTTGAGCGGACCGAGGATTGCCTTGCCGCTGACCTGTTGCCACCAGGATCCGGTCTCCCGATCCTGCATGATGAAGTTCTGGTTGTTGATCCCGGCGAGCCGGAAGCTCAATGCCCGCCCATCCACTGTCCGCTCCCACACCAGACCGGTGTGGCATAACGTTCAATAAGTTGCGACGATCGGCACCCCGCCGACCGTATCCTCCACCACATGATGATAGGCCAGCTGGCGGACTGGGTACGCCACCGGGTCGCCCTTGAGCACGACGGTTACCACCACGTCCTCAGGCTCGACAAAGTCGGCCTGCGCGGCGCGGACGAAGCCGGGGCCCGGCAGCGGCGCGAACATCCACTCGAAGTGATTCTGGCGCGCCGCCCACGCCGTGACGGCGATCACCCCCACCGCCACCACCCCGCCGATCCGGGCCCAGATTCGCCCGGCTGGGCGCCAGAGCCTGACCACGATCGCCATCCCCGCCACGAGGCCGGCAAGCGTCACGATCGGTGACCACTGCCGGAGCGTGAACGCGAGCGCCATCGAGGACGGCGTTTGCGGGGAGAACGGCCGGATCAGGACCACCGGCACGGCCACGATTGCCAGGCAGACGATCAGGAGGGCCACAAGGGCCGCCCAGGTACCCCGGCGGGAGCCGGTCATGGAATCCCTCCTTCGAAGAAGAACATCGCTTCGTGCTCGCCCGAGACGGTGAAGATCGCGCGGTCTCCCTCGAGCGCCGTTTCATCGACGGTGATGCGTCCCACGGCACCGGCGTTCCGGAGCGACAGCACCAGCGCGATGGGCGGACCGAACGTCACGTTCAGGCGTACCGTGGCCCATTCAGCCCGGGGCCGGACTTCGAGGTCGAGCAAAGTGCGGTGAAACCGGAGACGGCGGATGGCCATGGCACGCCAACCATCCGGCATCCACGGCGCGGCGGCGAATCGGCCGCCTTCGGCGTCGGCGCGGACGCCGAAGAGCCCCGCCACCACTTCACGCAGAAACCGTTCCGGGTCGCGCAGCACGTGCGGCCCGACTCGCTGAAAAGCCCGGGCCTCCTCGATGAGGAGGGCGAGGTCGGCCGCGTCCCACTGGGCCAGTGCCGAGCCCGGATCGGCCCGCACCGCGCCCGCCGCCCGGCTCGCGGCCCAGGCAAAGGCTTTGTTGAGCGCCGAGTCCGGAGTGTCGAGGAGCGGGGTCCGGACCAGCGCTCAGCCCAGCTTGGCCAGCTCGGCCAGCAGCTCGCTGTTGTCCCGGCGCTCGCTGTTGTTCGCCTCCTGATAGGTCCACCGCACGATCCCGTTCTGGTCGATCAGGATGTAGGCGCGGTTACTGAGGAACTTTTCCTCGTTCAGGACGTCGAAGCGCCGGGAGACCTCCCGCTTGAAATCGCTCAGCAGGTCGATCGTGATGCGCTCCTTGGCCTTGAATTCCTTGAGCGTGGGGACCGAGTCAACGCTGATCGGGAGCACCACGGTATTCCGGCTCTGAAACTTGCCGTAGTCCTCCGAGATGGCGCACATCTCGGCGGTGCAGGTTCCGGTGAATGCCAGCGGGAAGAAGGCCAGCAAAACGTTCTTTCCCCTGAGCGAAGCGAGCGTCACCGGCTGACCCGATGTCGATGGCAGCGCGAAGTCCGGCGCAGAAGAGCCAACGCTTGGTTGCGGCATGAGCGATCACCCGTTGAACCGCTTCCCAACCACCGTCCAGTTGAGCACATTCCACCACGCGCTCAGGTAATCGGCGCGGCGGTTCTGATACTTCAGGTAGTAGGCATGCTCCCAGACATCGCAGCCGAGGACGGCGTACTTCCCGTCCATGACGGGGCTGTCCTGGTTGGGGGTGCTCTCGATAGCGAGCTTGCCACTCCGGTCTCGGACCAGCCAGGCCCAGCCGCTGCCGAACCGTGCCAGTCCGGCCTTTTGGAACTGCTCCTTGAAGCCGGCGAGGCCCCCGAATCCCGAATCGATGGCCTTGGCCAGCTCGCCCTGGGGCTCCTTGGCGCCACCCGGCGTCATCAGCTCCCAGTAGAGCGTGTGATTGGAGTGGCCACCTCCGTTGTTCCGAACGGCCGTGCGAGATGACTCGGACACCTTCGTCAGGTCTCCGATCAAGGCGTCGATGGACAGGCTTTGCAGCGCGGCCTGGGACTCGAGCGCCGCGTTCAGGTTGGTGACGTAGGTCTGGTGGTGTTTGCCATGGTGAATCTGCATCGTCTGCGCATCGATGTGGGGCTCGAGCGCGGCGGCATCGTAGGGCAGTGGCGGCAGCGTGAAGGCCATGATGCACTCCGGGTCGGATAAGCGTGAGTCAGATCACATATTCGAGCATGGTGGGCTCGAATATAAACGGCTCAGGCTAGTCGGGGACGGCGTCCCGCCTCGAGGGCCAGCACGAGCACGATCGCGACCACGGCAATCACCGGAAGCAGCACTTCGGCGTGCAATGCCGCGGCGAGCCCGAAGGGAGCGGCGAGCGCTGGTACCAGCGCCTTGAGTCCTGACCACCGTTCCCGGTTGGTCCAGCCGAGTCTTCCCGTGTCGAGCATCCCCGCATCGGCAACCGAGCCCCAGAGCACCAGTACGTATCCCGGAAGAATGGCGGCGGTGAGTCCGGACCAGAGGGAGATCAAGCCCCCGGCTACGGCCACCATGGACCAATGCCCCGACCACGCGCCATAGGCCAGGGCCGCGACCAGCCAGAGCATGGCGGGGGTTTCCCAGTCACCGAGCCCTCCCGGCAAGGCGGCGGCCAGGACCCGGGCCAGCAGGATCGCGGAAAGCGGCGCGAGTGACACGCGCCACGGAGCGCGATGGAAGGGAGGGAGCCCGGAGAGCGAGAGCGATGCGGTGCCGATCAGGAGGACCAGAAGTCGTTCGGCGGCGGGGCTGAAGGGACCCGAAGCAATCTCGGCCATGCGAGCTCCAAGCGAGCCCAGGATCGTGAAGAGCAGGAAGAACGCGCCGGCAAGCAGGGCGGCAGCGCCACCGAGCAGTGCCATCCAGCCGCGATGAGAACCGAGCCGTTTGTCCCGGGCAGCGGAGAAGAGAACGAGGACGATCCCCGCGCAGAGCACAATGAGGTGGGGGACGACGGCGGCGACGAGGAGCCCCAGGAGATGCCGGGGGTCGGTCTCGGGCCGGGAGCGAACAGCCGGCTCAACAGGCGTCCAGGCAATCCCACCGGATGCCAGACGGCGACGCCACGCGAGCACCGCAGCCGAGACGACAACGACAGCTCCGAGGCCGATCAGGATTTCGTTCGTGATGGCGAAGGTGGTGCCGGACGCCCGGCCACCCGCCGAGCCGGCGGCTATGCCGAGCGCCGCGAGCCCGAGCCCCGCTCCAGCAAGCGCCCGGGCCCGGGCGGTGGGCAAGAACACCGCGATGACCCCCAGCAGTGCGTACAGCGGGAACGGGTGCTCGGCGATCGCGTCCACGCCACGCTATCTCGGCGCGGCGGCGCCGTCCAACTGCCGGATGGTCTTGTGGCTGGGCAGTCGCTCCCGGCGGAGGCGGGTGGCCACACGTTCTGCCTGACTCAGGACCCGGAGGACATTCTCTCCGGCGAGCTTCCGGAGATCGGCTTCCCGCCAGCCCCGCCGCGCCAGCTCCGCAAAGAGCGCGGGGAAGGTAGAGACATCCTCCAGCCCTTCGATCGTCTCGGTGACGCCGTCAAAATCGGAGCCGATCCCGACATGATTCACCCCGGCCACCTTCCGGACGTGGTCGATGTGATCGGCGACATCCATGATGGTGACAAGCGGCTTCGGTCCCTTCCGCGCCGCGGCGCCCGAGTCTTCCCAGGCCTTGCGCGCCGCGGAGGCGAATGAGGTGACGAACGTCACCATCACCACGCCGCCATTCCTCGGCAGGCGCGCCAGGATCGAATCGGGAACGTTCCGGCGGTGGTCCACGAGGGCGCGCGCGTCGGAATGGGAAAAAATAACCGGCGCCTCGGTCACGTTGAGGGCGTCGCTCATGGTACCGGGAGAGACGTGGGACAGATCCACCAGCATTCCCAGCCGGTTCATCTCCCGCACGACTTCTTCGCCGAAGCTGGTCAGCCCGCCGTGCCGGGCCGAATCGAGCGCGGCATCGGCCCAGTCGAGCGTCACGTTGTGGGTGAGCGTCATGTAGCGCCCGCCCATCTCGTAGTACATCCGGAGCGCGCCGAGCGAATTCTCGATCGCATGCCCGCCCTCGAGCCCGAGCAGCGATCCGATCCTGCCCGCCGCGAACGCCCGCCGCACTCCGGCGGCGGTCGGGGTCCATTGCAGCGCCTCGGAATACCTGGCGATCACCCGCCGGGCGATGTCGAACTGTTCAAGCTGCACCCGGGCGTAGCCCGAGTCGCGAATTTCCCCAGGGATATAAATCGACCAGAACTGCGCCCCGACCATGCCGGTGCGGAGCCGTGCCAGATCGGTATGGCCCGGCGTGCGCTTTCTCAAATCGTAGCCGTCCACGTTTCCATGCAGCACCGAATCCTCACGGATGCGCCAGGGGAGGTCGTTGTGACCGTCCACCAGGGGGGTGGTGCGCAGGACCCGCCTGGCCAGCGCGAGATGGGGATCGCCGGCTTGCCCGGCGAGAGGGGCGGCCGTTCCTACGACGACAAGCAGCATCACAATCCGCGTCACAAGACCTCCGGCCACGAGTAGTCCTTGAATCGGTCGCGCAGCACCTTCTTATCGAACTTGCCAACGCTGGTTTTGGGGATCACGTCCATCACCGCCACGTCGTCGGGCAGCCACCAGTCGGCCACCTTGCCCTTGAGGTAGGATCGGATCGACTCTCGATTGACGCCCCCCGCGCCTGGCTTGGGCACCACGCAGGCCAGCGGGCGTTCGGTCCACTTGGGGTGGGCGATCGCCACCACGGCCGCTTCGGCGACCTCGGGGTGACCCATAATGGCGTTTTCGAGATCGACGCTGGAGATCCACTCGCCCCCGCTCTTGACCATGTCTTTGGTCCGATCGAGGAGGCGGACCTGCCCCCGCGCGTCGATACAGGCCACGTCTCCGGTGCGGAACCATCTGCCGTCGAACCGCGAGCTGTCGTCTTCCTCGCCATAATATTGCCGGATCACCCACGGTCCGCGGGATTGCAGCTCGCCGGCGGTGACCCCGTCCCAGGCCGCTTCCTGGCCGTTCTCGGTGACGACCCGGAGCTCGACCAGCGGAAACGGGCTGCCTTGCAGCAGGCGCACCCGCGTCCGCTCCTCCTCGGGCCAGTCGAGCATGTCGGCGCGCAGGCGAGAGACCGAGCCGGCGGGGGAGAGCTCCGTCATGCCCCAGGCGTGCACCACTTCGATGCCGAGATCCCGTTCGAAGCCCTCGAGGAGCACGCGGGGCAGCGCCGAGCCGCCCACGATGATCTGTCGCAGCGAAGGGAGCCGGCGGCTCTCCTGCTTGAGGTAATGATACAATGCGGACACGATGGTGGGCACACCGCCCACGAAGGTGACCCGCTCGCGCTCGATCATGTCCGCCAGGTCCTTCGGCGTCAAATGGGGACCCGGCATCACTACGCCGCAGCCCAGCATCGCGGCGGCAAAAGGGAGACCCCAGGCGTTGGCGTGGAACATCGGCACGATGGAAAGCAGCACGTCGCGCTCGCGGAGCTGGAAGGAATCGGCGAGCGAGATGCCCAGTGTGTGGAGGACCAGGGCACGGTGGGAGTAGAGCACCCCCTTGGGATGGCCGGTGGTGCCCGACGTATAGCAGAGGGCGGCGGCCTCCTCCTCGTCGAGCTCGGGCCAGTCGAACCGCTCGGGCGCTTCGGCCAGCAGCGCTTCATAGTCCAGCAGCCGGTCGCCGGCCGGCAGTGGTCCGTCGCCCATTACCACGACGTGCTCGACGGTGGTGAGCTGGGTCCGGATCTTCGCGAGCACCGGAAGCAATGAGGCGTCGGCCAGCAGGACGGTATCACCGGCGTGGTTGATGACGTACGCGAGCTGCTCCGGGAAGAGCCGGATGTTCACGGTGTGGAGCACCGCACCCATACACGGCACCGCGAAGTAGGCCTCGAGGTGTCGGTGCGTATTCCACGCGAAGGTGCCCACCCGATCGCCGCGACGCACCCCCAGCGTCGCGAGCGCCCCGGCGAGCCGGTCCACCCGGCGGGCCCAGTCGCGGTAGGTATATCGGAACAAGCCGCGGTCGTGGCGGCTCGCGATGGAGCGGCTGGCATGCAGCGTTCTGGCGCGGTCGAGGAAATGCGTAAGCGTGAGCGGCCAGTCCATCATCAACCCTCGCATGGCGGGTCCAATCAGGGGTCAGGGGTCATGGGGACAGGGGTCAGGAGTCTCGACCCCTACGCGCACCAGTTCTGGGCGGTCAGGATGAGCACTTCCGCGGTCTGCACGACGCTGTCAACGTCTACCCACTCTACGTCGGCGTGCGCACCAGCCCCGTGGGGTCCGAAGACGACCGTGTCGACCCCTTGCGCGGCCAGCAGGGCCGAGTCCATCCAGGGCGTGTCCCCCATGTGCTCCGGAGGGCGACCAAGCGTCCGGGTCGCGGCGGCGTCGAGGGCTTCGACGATCGGAGCCTCCCGCACGACCTCGAACGGCTCGCGCACGAAGAAGGCCCGTGCCTGCGCCTCGAAGGAAGCGTCCTCCTGCCGGAGCGCGTCGAGGAGCACCTCGATCTCCGCCATGACGCCGGCCTCCGACTCGCCGGGGATCGTGCGGCGCTCAATCCGCACGATACTCCGCGCTGCGTAGGTGCTGAGACCAGTACCACCTTCGAGCACCGCCGCGTGCAGAGAGGGTGGGCCCACCAGCGGATGAGGCGGGCGGCCGCGGAGGGCGCGCTCCAGCCCCTCCAGGCGCGAGAGGAACCGGCCCATTCGCAGGTTGGCGTCGATGCCCTGCTCGACCCGGCTACCGTGCGCCGCCCGACCCAGGACGGTCACCTCGATCCAGAGATACCCCTTGTGGGCTCGGCACACCCGGAGGGAGGTCGGCTCGGTGACGATCGCCCCATCGGTCGGCACCTTGATCGCCAGATCCGCGGAGCCGAGGCTGCCGTATTCCTCATCCGCGACCGCCGCGACGACGAGATCGCCCCGGAGCCGCCCTCCCGAGCCGGCCAGCGTCTTGGCGACAGCCATGCACGCCGCCAGGCTTCCTTTCATGTCGTAGGCGCCGCGGCCGTAAAGGCGACCGTTTCGCACTGCGCCGGAAAACGGCTCAGCCATACCGGCAACATCCACCGTGTCCATGTGGGCGTTGAGCATGAGACTGCGACCCCCACCTGTTCCAGGCAGTCGTGCGGCTACGCTGGGGCGGCCGGGGGCGGATTCAATCACCTGAGTGTCGAGCCCGGCAGCACTCAGCCAGCGCGCGACATACTCGGCAATCTCGGGTTCGCCGGGCGCCCCCGGGACCAGGGTCGGATTGATCGAGTTGATGCGGACAAGCCCGGTGAGATTCGCCACCAGGTCGTCCCGATCCACCGTCATTCTGATTCCCCAGAGACGCGGTGTGAGACACGCCGACCGGCCCGCGGCGCACCGGGGTGGGGCCTCAACTGGCGGGCGCGTATATAGATAGAGGAATACGGCGCCGACGCCTGAGGCACAAGCCCACGGTCCGGTACGCCCCTTGCACCAGGCTTTGAGTGGTCGCCCCGATCCGTCCGAGAGGAGAGCCGACGTGATCACCGCTGACGCGAGAAGCCGGATCACCGCGAACGACATCGAGCTGCTGGAGTCCTGTGTCGGATTGACCTCCGGCGGCTGCCGGTCGCTCGATGCCCTGCTCGATCGCCGCGAGGTGGCCGCGTATCTCCTGAGCGCGGCCATTCCTGGTCCGTCGCCCTCCTTGCTGTTCTACGTGCTGGTCCGCCAGGCCTTGCTCGAGGTGGATGTCGAGGATCCCGTGGTGGCGGATTATTTCGCGGCACTGCTCCGCGAGTTCGGTTTCCGGCACCGCGCCACGAAGGTGGACGATGTGGACGACCAGGACCACCGCTACCTCGTCGACATCCTTGCCGACCTGTCCGCTTGTACGGGAACCCGGCAGTTCAAGGTGTCGGTCCACTTGGGGAATTACTCGCTCTGGATGGCCGGCCTCTTCCCGGAGCGGATCGCCGCCCAGCGAATCCGGCGGGGCGGGCCGGACTTTTCCTACTACGAGAGCCTCGGTGGGCGCGGCTACGCGGAAGCCTCGGAGCACCAGATGGCGGAGCAGAGCGGTCTCGAAGGCGTCCTGCGCACCGCCGCGGAACGGGTTCACGACGTGCGCCTGGCGCTGAACCGCGTCAGCGCCCAGCTCGACCTCCGCAGCTCCCGCCTCGCCGCCTGACCCCGCCAAGCCACTCCCGCCTGCACTGGGCCGGGAGTAGCTTGGTCGCCATGCTTTCCCTCGATGGCCGCCGCGCGCTGGTGTGCGGCAGTACCCAGGGCATTGGCCGCGCCTGCGCGGTTGCCATCGCGACCGAGGGTGCCCAGGTCGTGCTGCTCGCGCGGAGCCCGGAGCAGCTCCGCGCCGTCCGCGATTCCCTTCCCTCCCCCACGGCCCTGGCCCACGACGTTCTCGCGGCAGACTTTGCCGATCCCGCCGTGGTTCGGGCCGCGGTGAGTGGGTATCTCGCGGAACACCCGCCGTTTCACATCCTGGTCAACAACACCGGCGGACCGCCGCCCGGACCGGCGCTGGACGCGACCGACGAGGCGTTCCACGCGGCGTTCAGGATGCACCTGCTCTGCAATCATGCCCTGGTGCAGCTGCTGGTGCCGGGGATGCGCGCCGAAAAGTACGGGCGGATCGTCAACATCATCTCGACTTCGGTTCGCGAACCGATCAAGGGGCTCGGTGTGTCGAATACGATTCGGGCCGCGGTGGCGGGCTGGGCCAAGACACTGAGCAAGGAACTGGCACCCGACGGCATCACCGTCAACAACATCCTGCCCGGATCCACCCGGACCGGGCGGCTCGAGTCGCTGATCGCAGGGCGGGCGAGGACGGGAGCGAGTGATCGTTCAACGGTCGAAGCGGCGATGATGGCCGACATCCCGCTGGGCCGCTTCGCCGAGGCCGCGGAGATCGCGGCTGTTGTGGCGTTCCTGGTGTCACCTGGAGCGAGTTACCTGACTGGCGTGTCTCTGCCGGTGGACGGTGGTCGCCTTGCCTCGATCTGATGTGCGCACCCTCAGCCATTTCATAAACGGTGTGCCGGTCCCGCCGGCCGCGGGGCGATACCTCGACGTGCTGGAGCCGGCGACGGGCCGGGTCGTCGCCCGGGTTCCCGCCGGCGACGCAACCGACGTGGCCGGAGCCGTGGACGCCGCGACCACCGCGTTTCCGGCCTGGTCGGAATCCCCCGCGGCCTTCCGCTCCGGCCTGCTGCTGCGAATCGCCGAGCTGATCGACGCGCGGCTCGACGAGCTGGCCGAGGCCGAGTCGGTCGACACCGGGAAGCCGGTGTCGCTGGCGCGGACTCTCGACATCCCTCGTGCCTCGGCCAATTTCCGGTTCTTCGCCACCGCGGTGCTGCATACCGCGTCCGATGCCCATCTGACCGACCACGCCGCGCTCAACTACACCGTGCGCCGCCCCCGTGGCGTGGCGGGCCTGATCTCACCCTGGAATCTTCCGCTCTACCTGCTGTCCTGGAAGATCGCGCCGGCGCTCGCCACCGGGAACACCGCTGTGGCCAAGCCTTCGGAGCTCACACCGCTCACCGCGTCGCTCCTCGCCGAGATCTGTGTCGCGGCCGGACTGCCGTCCGGCGTGCTCAACATCGTGCATGGTGCCGGGGGCGACGCGGGAGCGGCGCTGGTGGCGCATCCCGGGGTGACCACCATCTCATTCACCGGAGGAACCGCTACCGGTGCTATGATCGCGGCCAGCGCGGCGCCGGCGTTCAAGAAGCTGACCCTGGAGATGGGCGGAAAGAACCCGACGGTCCTCTTTGCCGATGCCGACCTCGACGCAGCGATGCCCGGTATCCTCCGCTCCGCGTTCACCAATCAGGGACAGATATGCCTCTGTGGCTCGCGGATCATCGTCGAGGCGTCGATATATGAGGCGTTTCTGGAGCGATTCGTCCGCGCGGCCAGGGCGCTCGTGATCGGGGATCCGATGGACCCGGCAACCGAGGTCGGCGCAGTGATTTCAGCGGCTCACCGGGACAAGATCGAATCCTATGTCGCGCTCGCGCGGGCCGATGCTGGAACGATTCATTGCGGGGGCCAACGGCCGTCGGGCCTGCCGGCGCGCTGCCGCGACGGGTTCTTCGTGGCCCCCACGGTGATCACCGGGCTCCCGATGAACTGCCGGGTCAATCAGGAAGAGATCTTCGGTCCCGTGGTCACGGTGACGCCGTTCCGCGGTGAAGACCAGGCGGTGACGCTGGCCAACGACAGCCCTTACGGCCTGGCGGCCTCACTCTGGACCGGCAATGTGAGCCGCGCCCACCGGATCGCGGACCGGATCGCGTGTGGCACAGTCTGGGTGAACACCTGGCTGCTGCGCGATCTTCGAGTCCCGTTCGGAGGGATGCGGCAGAGCGGGCTGGGCCGCGAGGGCGGCGACGAAGCCATCCGGTTCTTCACGGAGGTCAAGAACGTGTGCCTGAAACTATGAGCAGCCGAGCCCCCGAGCCGGTGGGTCCGTACTCGTATTCGCGGCGGGCCGGCAACCTGCTTTTCCTCTCCGGCCTGGGGCCGCGGGTGCGGGGGATTCCCGGCGTGCCCGGAGTGACGCTCGATGCGAACGGCGAGGTGGCGTCCTACGACTTCGAGCGCCAATGCCGCACCGTCTTCGAGAATGTGCGCGTGGTGCTCGAAGAGGCGGGGTCGAGTTGGGACCGGATCGTCGACGTCACGGTGTTCCTGACCGACCTGAAGCGCGACTTTGCCGCCCTCAACCGGCTCTATGCGGAGGCGTTCGCCGAGAATCGCCCCACCCGGACCACCGTCGAGGTCACCCGGCTTCCGACCCCCATCGCCATCGAGCTCAAAGTCATCGCAATGATCTGAGCACCGCGCGAACCGGGCTGGCGTCGAAGCCTTCGAGCCGGAGCGGCAGGGCGATCAGCTCGTAGGACCCTTCCGGGACGCCATCGAGCACCAAGCCCTCCAGAATCGCCATGTCATGGGCCAGGAACCGGCGATGAGCCGGCAGATCCTTCGATGAGAACAGGTCCACGCTGGGCGTATCGATCCCCACCAGCCGCACCCCCTCGAGGTGGAGCTGATCCACCAGCTCGGCGGAGAGCGCGGCAAAGTCCTCGTTAAAACGGGTGGCATCGGGAAATGTTCCGGTCGCGAGCAGGAGGCGCGGCGTACCAACCGCCCTGGGCAACTGCGCGGGGGTCACCCTTGCCCCGCGAGCGACCGCGACCCGCATTACCTCGCACGGGCCCAGATACAGCTCGAGCGAACGGCTCGCGATGTCGGATGCGTCCATGCCGTAATGGCTCGGAGCGTCGGCGTGGGCGCCAAGATGCACGGTGGCGCGAAGGGTGGAAAGGGTAACGCTGTCGCCCCGCGCCAGCTCCAGCAACACCTCGCGGGAGAGCGGTGAATCTCCCGGCCAGACCGCCAGGGACGCTTTGAGGGGTGGGCTGATGTCGTAGAGCACGCTACATCCCGTGGCGGATGGCCCAGAGGTCGGGAAACAGTGGCTTCCAGAGCGACTGTTTCAGGAACTCCACGCCGAGCGAACCGCCGGTTCCCTTCTTGGCACCGATGGTCCGTTCGACCAGTTTGATGTGCCGGTAACGCCACTCCTGCAGTCCTTCGTCGAAGTCGGTCATCAGCTCGAACAGGATCACCAGCTCCGGCTGCTGGTGGTATACCCGGAGCAGCTCCTCCTGCAACGCCTCGCTGGACCGAGTGGGCTCCGCCACATCCTTGGTGCGGAGCTCGTCCGGCACCGCTACGCCCCGCTGGGCCAGGAAATCGTAGAAGGCATCCACCACCGATCGTTCCCCGCTGCGCCGGTCGGCCCGGGCGCGCTCGTTGGCGGCGTCAGGAATGGCTCCGGTGACCTGGGTGCGCTTGTAGCCGTAGACGAACTCGATCTCCCGAAACTGGAAGGACTGAAAGCCCGACGCAGTATCCAGGCGGTCCCGGAAGGACGCGAACGAGAGCGGGGTCATTGTCTCGAGGATGTCCACCTGCGCCACCAGCGTCTTGAGGATGGTTCGGAGCCGCTTCCAGGTGACGATGGCGCCATAGAGGTCGTTGGCGGAAAAGTCCCGTTTGACCTTGTCGGTCTCGTGCAGAATCAGCTTGAACCAGAGCTCGTACACCTGATGGATCACGATAAACAGCATTTCGTCGTGTTCCGGCGGCGTGGACCGGGGTTCCTGGAGCTCGAGCAGCCCAGAGAGCTGCAGGTAGTTCGAGTAGGTCAGCGGAGTGTGCATAATCCTCACCGAAGCAGCAGCCAGAGCACCACGCCGGCCGCGATGGTCAGCAAGGCAAGAATGCCCCGCACCGCTCTGGCTTGCAAGCGGGCCCGGGCGCGCGCCTCGGCGTACGGGATCCGGGTAAACGAGATCATCGTGTAGAGCGGCAGGAACCAGCGGGGAAAGAGCCGATTGAGCACCACTCCGGCTCGCTTCTCAAGTCGAAACAGCGGTGAGGCCACCCGGTCGCGCATCTCGTGGAAGTTGGTCAAGGCCAGGTCCGCGATGGCATCCGCATTGGGGCGGCGTTCCGCTTCGTACTCGTGAAAGGCCCGGGCAACATTCGACGGATGGCGGGCCAGGGCTGCCTCGAGCGCCAGGCAATCTTCGAAGGCCGCGTTGGCGCCTTGGCCGAAGAACGGCACGATCGCATGACAGGCATCGCCGAGCAACGCCACCGCGCCGCCGACATACCACGGACGGCTGCGGATGGTGACCAGGGAGCCCACGGGATTTGACAAGAATGCCTGGGCCAAGCCCGGCAGCAGCGGCACCGCGTCGGGGAACTCCCGCTGAAAGAAGCGCTCCACCGCTTCCGGCGTCGCGAGCTCGGCGAAGCTGTCGGGACCTTCGTACCCCAGGTACAGCGTCACCGTGAAGGAGCCATCCACGTTGGCCATGGCCATCATCATGAATCCGCCACGGGGCCAGATGTGCAGGGCATTCGGCTCCAGGCGGGGCGATCCCGCCGGGCCGGGTGGAATCGAGAGCTCCTTGTACCCGTGTTCCAGGAATTCCTGGCTGAAGTCGTAGCGTTCCCGGCGCTGGAGGTGGCCGCGAACCGCGGAGTAGGCTCCGTCGGCACCGATGACCACGCCCCGATGCCGCTCGGGGCTCAGTCCCGATTGCGACTCGACACTCAGCAGCGCGCCGGCGTCCAAATCCAGATCGATTGCCCGCCGCCCGAAGCGGAGCCGCACGTTGCCGCCTCCCTCCGCCGCATCGAGCAGGATCTGGTTGAGGGCCGACCTGGCAATCGAATTGATCGCCTGGCCTTTCCGGCCGTAGGGCTGGAACGCGAGCGGCCCCTCGACGGGGTGAATCATGCGGCCGTGCAGCGGGGTGGCGATGCGAAGGATCGACTCGGTGAGCCCGAGCCGGGACAGTGCGTGCAGGCCGCGCTCCGAAATGGCCAGGTTGATCGAGCGGCCGCCTTCGACGCTTCCCGTCCGCGGATCCGGCCGGCGCTCAATCACCTCGACGCGGTGACCGGCTCGGCCGAGCAGCGCGGCCATGAGCGACCCGCCGAGTCCCGCGCCGGCCACGACGAAGTCGGTCATCCCGCGCGGGTGATCCCCTCGAGGGCCTGCCAGAATCGCCACACTTCGTGAAAGGTGTTGTACGAGGGCACCGGGGCGACCCGAATCGCGTCCGGGGGACGAAAGTCGGTGACGATGCCGCGTTCCCGCAGCGCACCAGTGAGCTCCGAGGCACCTGGCGCCCGGAGGGAGAGTTGACAGCCGCGAGCGGCGGCACCGCCCGGTGTCACGAGTTCCGCCACGCCCCTCGGAAGCCGCCGGATCAAGAACTCCAGGTATCCGGTCAACCGCTCCGACTTGGCTCGAAGCGCCGGCATGCCGGCCTCATCGAACAGGTCGAGCGCGGCCCGGAGCGGGGCCATGGAGAGTATCGGCGGATTGCTGAGCTGCCAGCCGTCGGCCCCCGGCACCGGCACGAAGGCGGGATTGAGATGCATCTGGAATCGCGTAGCCGGGTCGTTGCCCCACCAGCCGGCGTAGCGCGGCCGTGCTGCACGGCCATGGCGCTCATGCACAAAGCAGCCACCGGCCGCACCCGGTCCGCCGTTCAGGTATTTGTAGGAGCACCAGACCGCGAAGTCCACGTTCCAGTCGTGCAACCGGAGCTCCGCGTTCCCGGCGGCATGGGCCAAATCGTACCCCACTACACAGCCGGCGGACTGCGCGGCCGCGGTGATTCGGGCGAGGTCGAGCAGCTGTCCGGTGTAGTACTGGACGCCAGGAAGCAGGACCATCGCAATCTCCGGCCCGCGCTCGGCTAGCAGCGCCTCGAGGTCTTCGGTGCGCAGCACGGCCTCTCCCGGCCGGGGGCGCGCAAGCATCAACGCGTCCCCCGGGTCGAGTCCCCGGGTCTCCAGGTGGGAGGCGACGGCGTAGGAATCGGAGGGAAAGGCCGCCTCTTCGATCAGGATTTTCCGGCGAGCCCCGGTCGGGCGAAAGAACGAGACCAGCATGAGGTGCAGGTTGACGGTGAGCGAGTTCATCACCACCACTTCTTCCGGCCGGGCACCCACCACCCGTGCCAACGGCTCGCCGAAGCGCTCGTGGTACGAATACCACGGCGTCCGGGCGGCGAGGTGCCCCTCGACGGCCAGGCGCCCCCAGTCGTCCAGCTCCGCGTCCACCATCCCGGGCGCGGCCTTGGGCATCAGACCGAGCGAGTTGCCGCAGAAGTAGAGCAGCGGCGCACCGCCGGCATCCCGGGGAAGCTCGAATCGTTCCCGGCACCACGACAGTGCATCACGGGCGTCCTCCGCCCTCGCCCACGCTTCGTCCGCGGAGTATTCGCCGCCGGCGTCCGGTTGTCGGCCCGGGGTCACCCGAAGTCTCCGACCCGACGGTCGAGGAACTCCATCGCGGTGGCGTGCAACAGCCGTTGCCTGGTCGGGGGGTCGAGGTCGGGCATGCTCGCGATGAGCGCCCCGGGCGGGGTTTCTCCCAGCGGAAACGGGTAGTCGGACCCGAGCGCCACGCGGTCCGCACCGTGCAGCCGAAGCAAAAGCCGGAGCGCGTCGGGATCGTGGGTCAGCGAATCGACGTACATCCTTCTCAGGTAGGAGCTGGGCGGGTGGGGATTGTCCGCGGCGACGAGATCGGGTCGGGCCTGAAACCCGTGCGCGATCCGGCCGAACCCGCCAGGAAACGAACCCCCACCATGAGCAAACCCGACCCGGAGGTTCGGCAACCGTTCCAGGATGCCGCCAAAGATCATCGAGCAGATCGCCAACGCCGTCTCGGCCGGCATGCCGACGAGCCAGGGAAGCCAGTACTTCGACATCCGCTCCGGAGCCAGCATGTCCCAGGGATGGACGAAGACCGCGGCCCCCAGGCGCTCGGCCGCCTCGAGCACCGGAAAAATCTCCGGATGGTCGAGATTCCAGTCCCCGACGTGGGTGCCAATCTGGATGCCGGGAAACCGCAGGTCGCGAATGCACCGGGTGAGCTCCTCCACCGCCAACTCGGGCGCCTGCAACGGCACCGTCCCGAGCCCGATGAAACGGCGGGGGTAGCGGGCCACCGTTTCGGCCAGGTGGTCGTTGAGGATCCGGGACAGGTCGAGGGTGTCGCGAGGCTTGGCCCAGTAGCTGAACATCACAGGCACGGTGGAAAGTACCTGGACGTGCACGCCGTCGCGGTCGCATTCCTCGAGCCTCCGCTCCGGCAGCCAGCAGTTGTCGTCGATCTCCCGAAATACCCGGCCGTCCAGCAGCAGGCGGGCCCGGCACGGTGCGTGATGCTCCAGCGCCACCCACCCCCCGTAGCCGTAGCGGGACGCAAGGTCCGGCCACGACTCCGGGAGGATGTGGGTATGGAGATCGATCGTGAGCACTACTTGACGGCGGGGGCCGGCGGCGGAGGCGCCGGCATCACGTGTCCGCACTTCTTGCAGGTCCGGAGCGATTCGTCGGCGTAGAACTGCTCGATGATCGGCTTGAGCTGCTTGCCCAGATCCACCAGCTGGAAGTTGGCGTCGTAGAGCATCTCGCCACACTTCTCGCAGAACCAGCGAAGGTGGTCGCGCTCCTCCTCGGCCCGGCGCCGTTCGATCACCAGGCCCACCGTGTTGGGAGGCCGCTGGGGCGAATGGGGGATGTTGGGCGGGAGCAGGAACATCTCTCCTTCCCGGATCGGGATTTCCCGCACCTTCCCATTCTCGATGATGCGAAGCGTGATGTCTCCCTCGACCTGGTAGAAGAACTCTTCCCCGTCCTCGACGTGGAAATCCTTCCTTTGATTGGGGCCCCCGACGGCCATGACCATGAACTCGGAATCCTGCCAGATCATCTTGTTGCCGACCGGCGGCTTGAGCAGCGGGCGATGTTCCTCGATCCACGACTTGAGGTTGATGGGCGGCATGAGCGGCATGGCGGCACTCCTGATGAAATACGAACCGGCGACTGGGGCGAACCGTTAACCTAGTCCGGAATCGGCTGCTCCAACAACCCGCCGGTAGCCTTCGGGATCGGTCGCGCCTTCGGTGTTGATAACCAACAGGCGGGTCGAGGGCCCCAAGCCGAGGAACTCGCGGGCCTCGCGAAGCTCTGGGGCCTCGTGGAGCGCCAGGACCCCCGCCAGCCCCGCGGCGCCCGACTCACCGGCGACGATCGCGCGATCTCCCGCCTGGGGGCGCGCCAGCCGCCGCATCGCATCAGCTGCGAACCGGTCCGTGACGGTGAGAAATACTTCCACCCCGCGCCGCACCGTGGGCCAGGCGGCGAGGGACACGCTTCCGCAATTCAGGCCGGCCAGGATCGAATCCTGGCGGCCCGGGGAGAGCGCCGGACTGCCGTCCTTGGTGCTGATGGACACGAATAGCGGGTCCGACTCCATCGGCTCGACGGCTACGATCGACGGCTGTACGGGCTTCGCCCGGAAGTGGTCCACCGCGGCATGCAGCAGCGATCCCACCCCGGCCTGCACCACCACGAGCGTCGGCATGGGCGTATTCATCTCGGCGAGCTGCTCGTCGATTTCCTGAAAGAGGGTAGAGTAGCCCTCGACGATCAGGTTCGGAATCTCCAAGTAACCCTCATAGCCGACGTCGGCCACCACCTGCCAGCCCTGCACGGCACTCGTCTCGGCACAGAGCCGGACTGCTTCGTCGTAGGTGCCCGGCACCAGCTCCACCCGGGCGCCCTCGTTTCGGATTCTCTCCACCCGAGCCGGCGCCGCGTGTGCCGGGATGAAGATCACCGACGGGATTCCAAGCTGGCGAGCGGCCCACGCCACCGCGCGGCCGTGATTCCCGGCCGTGGTGGTGGCGACGGTCATCGGTCCGGAGTGAGTGAGCCAGATCTGGTGGAGCGCCCAGGAGGCCCCCAGCGCCTTGAAGGCCTGGAGCCCGAAGCGCTGCCCCTCGTCCTTGAGGTACACCTGCCCTAAGCCGAGGGAGGCCGCGAGTCCGGGACAGGCGTGGAGCGGCGTCGGTGAATAGGTGGGTATCGAACGGTGGAACGCCCGCACCGCATCCCGAGAGCCTAGGGGAAAGACCCCGGGCTCGAAAAACGGGTTGATGCGGGCGGACATCGTCATTGCCGGAGCCCGCCCAGCTCGGTCACCAGCCCGATGCCGCGCGCTTCGGCTTTCCGGAGCACGTGGTGGGCCGATGCCAGGTCCTCCACCGCGATGCCAAGCGATTTGAAGATGCTGATCTCGGACCCCCCAGTGCGACCGGGGACTCCGCCGGTCAGGACCTCTCCGAGCTCGCCCTGGATGTGCCCTGCCCTGATGGCACCTTCACCGAGCGGAATGAGGTAATCGCCCGCCTCGTTGATCGCCGATTCGCGCCGGTCGACGAATAGCCGGCCACGAGCTACCGCCGCCGAGTCGAGCTCCCGAGCGGTCGGGATGCTGGACCCCACGGCATTGATGTGAGCCCCGGGCTCGATCCACTCTCCCTGAACTACCGGCGTCCGCGACGCGGTGGTAGTGCAGATGAGATCGGCGCCCACCACCACTTCTTGCGGACTCGACATCGGCTCGAC
>JAXIPC010000195.1:0-4248 GCA_045403135.1 Gemmatimonadales bacterium
TCGCGCCGGGATCAGCATGCTGGGAATCAATATCGGCGTGGTGGCGCCGATGGCGTTCTTTCCCTTCGGCGGGTCGCGCGGCTCCTTCTACGGCGACCTCAAGGCTCAGGGGAAGGATGCGATCGAGTTCTACACCGACAAGCGGGTGGTCATCTCGAAATGGTAGCCATCCCCCATCTTCTCCCTTCCACTCGTCTTCAGGAGGACGCACCATGCGACTCGGTTTGGTGATGTGCGTTACGCTCGCGCTCGGACCGCAACTGGCCCCCGCGGCCGGTTCCGCCGGCACGGCCCGGGAGTGGGTGCTCCTCGGCACGCGCGCCGTCAATGACCGGGCCGATCATGATGTGATCATGGTGACCGTGGCCCGCGGCGATTTCAAGAGCGTGAAGCTCACCGTGCAGCGGGCGGCGGTCGACTTCCACCGCGTCGTGGTTCACTATGGCAACGGCACCAAGCAGGAGCTCGAGCTCCGGAACACGATTCCGGCGGGAGGGGAAACCCGGATCATCGACCTGACCGGCACCGAGCGGATCATCAATCGGGTCGAGTTCTGGTATGACGCCAAAACCATCCGGGGGCGGCGCGCGGTCGTCCGGCTGTTCGGATTGCGTTAGGGCGCGTGCTGGCCCTGCCGGCCTGACGGGGATAGAGTAGAGGGCGTTTCAACGATCCGGAGAGAATCCATGACCACGACCACAACGTCCTCGGCCAGCGCGGTCAGGGCCGGCTGGAACGAATTCATCGTCCCGGCCGCAGCGCCCTATTACAAGGAACCGCTCGTCCTCGTCGAAGGCAGCGGCTCCACCGTCACCGACGCCGACGGCCGCGAGTACCTCGACTTCTTCTGCGGCATCCTCACCACCGGCGTCGGACATTGCCACCCGGAGGTGGTCGAGCGGGTGCGCGAGCAGGTCGGCCGCCTGGGCCACACCTCCACGCTCTATCTCAGCGAGCCGCAGGTCAGCGCCGCGCGCCGGCTGGCGGGAATCGCGCCCGGCAAGCTCCGGAAGACGTTCTTTACCAACAGCGGCACCGAGGCGGTGGAAACCGCCATCATGCTCGCCCGGATGTACACCGGCCGGGACGAGATCATCGGGCTGCGGTACGGCTATTCCGGGCGCTCCGCCATCGGCACCACCCTCACCGCACTGGGTGCCTGGACCCCGCTCGGCGCCGCGGTCCCCTGGGTCAAGCACGCGCTCTCTCCCTATTGCTACCGCTGCGCCTTCGGCCCGCCGCACGACGAGTGCGCCGAGCGCTACGCCCGCGACGTGGAAGAGGTCATCCTCACCACCACCAGCGGCAAGCCGGCTGCGTTCTTCGCCGAGACGATTCAGGGCGCCGGCGGCTACATCGTCCCGCCGCCGGGCTATTTCCAGCGGGTGGCCGAGCTGTGCCGCAAGCACGGCATGCTGTTCATCTCCGATGAAGTGCAGGCCGGTTTCGGCCGCACCGGCGACAAGTGGTTCGGTATCGAGCATTGGGACGTGGAGCCGGACATCATGGTCATGGCCAAGGCGGTGGCCAGCGGGTTCCCGGTCGGGGCGACGATCGCGCGCGAAGAGATCGCCGCAGGATGGAAGGGCAAGACCATCTCGACCTTCGGCGGCAATCCCATCGCCATGACCGCGATGGACGCCACCCTCGAGGTGATGGAGCGGGAGAACGTGCCGGCGCGGAGCGCCGTGCGCGGGCGCCAGCTCCGCGCCGGACTCGACCAGCTGTTCCAGCGCTATCAGTGGATCGGCGATGTACGCGGGATGGGGATTATGCAGGCGCTGGAGCTGGTCGAGGACCGGACCACCAAGGTGCCGAGCCCGAAGAAGGCGGTGGCCCTGCTGGAGGCGGCGCGGGAAGAGGGGCTGCTCATCGGCACCGGCGGTATGTACGGCCACGTGATCCGGCTGGCCCCGCAGATGCTCATGAGCGAGGCCGAGATCGCCGACGGGCTGGGCCGGCTGGAGCGGGCCTGCGCCAGGGTGGCCTGAGGAACCCTCTGTAGTCATTGCGAGCCGCCTTGGCGGCGAAGCAATCTCCTGCTTGACAGAAATATGCGTCGTCGCTAATATAATCCAATGATTATGTACTATTATGGTCACCCTGAGCGCAGCGAAGGGGCGGAGCCCCGCCGCTTCGCTTCTCCTTCGCCTTCGCTAGGACAAGGCTCAGCGTGACAACATGAGCTACGCCCACAGTCTCGCGGCCCTGGCCGACCCCACCCGCCGCGCGGTGTACGAGCGGCTGCGGCGCCGCCCCCACACCGTGGGCGAGCTCGCCCGCCTCACCCGGATCAGCCAGCCCGGCGTTTCCCAGCACCTGGGCGTCCTGCGCCGCGCCCGCCTGGTCGCCGACCGGCGCGAGGGCACCCGGCGCTACTACAGCGCCCGGCGGGACGGTCTCGCCGACCTCCGCCGCTACGTGGAATCGCTCTGGGACGATGTGCTCGCCGCCTATGCCGCCGACGATCCCCATCCACCGGGGCGCGGCCCTCGAGGAACTCGTTCATGACAGACGTCAAGGAAGCTCCGATCCCCCCAGTCGATCGCTCCGTGTCGGTCTCCTGGAATCCGGCCGACGCCTTTGCGCGGTTCACCCGCGACTGGAGCGCCTGGTGGCCCCGAAAGACCCATTCCATCGGCGGAAAGCTGATCAAAGAGCTCGGGTTCGAATGTCGAGTGGGAGGGCTCATCTACGAGGAGCTGGTGGACGGCCGCCGCTGGCAGTGGGGCAAGGTCACCGCGTGGGACCCGCCCCGCCTGGTGGCGTTCACCTGGCACCCCTCGAAAGACGAGGCCACCGCCCAGGACGTGGAAGTGACCTTCACTCCGGAGGGCAGCGGCACCCGCGTCCGGCTCCTCTCCACCGGCTGGGAACGGCTCGGCGCCAAGGGCAAATCCGCGCGCAAGGGCTACGACATCGGCTGGGGTTCGGTGCTGGACAACTGGGCCGGAAAGCGCAGCGCCGCGTTCCTCATTTTCGGCGTGCTCTCCCGGGTCATCACGCTTTACTACCGGGTCACCGGAAAGCTGGAGACGGAAATCAACAAGGCCGGCGGGCGGCTACCGGCCAGGCCTGCAGGGTCGTCACCCTGAGGTCGCGGGTCGCAGGTCCACCACGCGCTTGGCCTTGCCGGCCGAGCGCTCGATCGTGCCCGGAGCCACCAGACGAACGGTGGCGCTGACGCCCACCAGGTCCTTGATGCGTGCCGCGAGCGCACCCTCCACGTTCTCCGCGCCTTCCGCGTTCTCCGCACCCTCCGCGCCTTTCCGTAATTCCGAGACCACCGTCAGGTCGTCCAGCCGCCCCTCCCGGCGCAATTCCAGCAGGTAGTGCGGGCTCAGCCGCGCGTCCGCCAGCAGGATCTCCTCGATCTGGCTGGGAAAGACATTTATGCCCCGCACGATCAGCATGTCGTCCGACCGGCCGCTGATGCGCGCCATGCGGCGCAGCGTGCGCGCCGTGCCGGGTAACAGGGCCGTGAGGTCCCGGGTGCGGTAGCGGATGAGGGGCTGAGCCTCCTTGGTGAGTGTCGTGAAGACCAGCTCGCCGATGCTCCCGTCCGGCATCACTTCTCCCGTCCCCGGATCGATGATCTCCGGGTAGAAGTGATCCTCCCATATATGGAGTCCGTCTTTCGTTTCCACGCACTCGCTGGCCACGCCGGGCCCCATCACCTCCGAGAGTCCGTAGATGTCCACCGCGTCCATCGCGAAGCGGGCTTCGATTTCCCGGCGCATCGACTCGGTCCACGGCTCGGCGCCGTGAATGCCGACCGTGAGCGAGCAGTCGCGCGCCTCGAGCCCCTGCCGCGCGAACTCGTCGCCCAGCGCCAGCATGTAGGATGGCGTCACCATGATGACATCGGGACGCAGGTCCACGATCAGCCGGACCTGCTTCTCGGTCTGCCCGCCGGACATGGGGATCACGGTGCAGCCGAGCCGTTCGGCGCCATAGTGGGCACCAAGGCCGCCGGTGAAGAGACCGTAGCCATACGCCACGTGGACCAGCTGGCCCGCGGTGACGCCGGCGGCGCGCATCGACCGGGCCACCAGCAGCGCCCAGGTGTCGAGGTCGTTCCCGGTGTACCCGACCACTGTGGGTTGACCGGTGGTGCCCGAGGACGCGTGGACCCGCGCCAGCCGCTCCCGCGGCACGGCCAGCATGCCGAACGGATAGTGCCGGCGCAGATCGTCCTTCACCGTGAACGGGAACCGGGCGAGGTCCTTGAGCTCCCGGAGATCGGAC
>JAXIPC010000093.1:0-5568 GCA_045403135.1 Gemmatimonadales bacterium
CCTGGCCCGTCGAGGGGACCTCCCGTCCCGCCTCTTGCCCCGAAGCTCGAGGCTATGCTCCAGGAAAGTCGAAGGGTCTATTTCCGCGGGATGCAGGAAGCCTTTCGGGCCCTCGATCCCGGGATGGACCAGACCCGGGCGACGATCCGGCTCGATCCGGCGTCGATCGCCCGACTGCGAGCCGAGTCCGCTAAGGCCGCTCGGCGCAAGGCCGCGCTGGGGTTTCTGCGCCGCGTCTACGAACATCGGACCCTTGGCTGGCTCTTGCGCGCGGCCCGCTCTCGGTTCCTGCCCAGGGCGTGAGGTCAGCGCCGCCTGCCGAACAGGAACGTCAGCGGATCGTCGAGCCGGGCGCGCCACGACGCTTCATTGTGGGTGGCGCCCTCGTAGCGACGGACCACGAAGTCCCGCCCTTCGGCCAGCCCCTGCCCCAGCAACCAGGCTCGCACCGCCTCATGGCTTGCCGCATAGGCCGAGTCGAGCCCCAGCGAACCGTAATCGAACCAGTAGCGCGCCCGCGGCGGAACCTTGAGCCCTGCCTGGATGTCGCGGATGATGTACGGGATGGTATCCGGGTTGGCGGCCTTAACTGCTCCCGGGAAGCTCCGCGCCGCGACCGCCTGCGAAAGCGGGAAGTGAGTGGAGACGCAGCCGCAAGCACCGAAGGCGGCGGGATGGCGGGTCACCAGATAGAACGACAGCAGCCCGCCCATCGATGAGCCCATCACGGCGGTGTTCTCCGGCCCGGTCAGCGTCCGGAACTCCGCATTGACCCGGGGCATCAGCTCCTCGATGAGGAAGCGGGCGTAGTCGCTCGCGCGGTGCCAGGGCGAATACTCCGTCCCCCGTTCGGCGCTGTTCCAGACCCCCACGACGATCACCGGCGGGATCGTGCCGCGGCGGGAGAGCCGCACCACCGCTTCGTCCACGCCCCAGTCGACACCGGTGAATCCCAGCCGAGGGTCGAACAGGTTCTGCCCGTCGTGCATGTAGAGAACCGGGTAGCGCGCCGACGTCGCACTGTCGTAACCCGGCGGCAGCCAGATCTCCACATGCCGCTTGGGTCCCAGGAAGGCCGAGGCGACATCCGTCCAGTAGACCAGGCGACCCAGGACCCCCGAGCCCCGCCAGTCGGCAACGTAGTCCCGCTGGTCCTTCTTGAAGCCGACGACGTCGTGCGCCGCTTCGACATTGCCGTCGATGAGCAGCCGGTGGTTCGGTGGTACAGTGCCGGCCGGGCCAAGCGCCTCTCGGACCCAGGTGCCCAACGTGAACTTGTATTCGAACGCCGTGCCTTTTGGCGCTGTTACCAGGGTGATCCTGGCGCGCCCCGCACCGGTCATGGCGCGTCCATCGGGGCGCCAGGGCCCGAGCTCCGGCAGGCTGCCGGCGAGGTAGACGGTGCCGGTTCCTTCCGGCACGCTGACTCGAATGGTGGCCGTGCAGCACTCGGTGATGGGCTGCTGCGCCGGGGCACGTGATGCAGCGGTGAGCAGCGCGGCGAGCCCGAAGACCAACCGCGGGGCCGAAGGCGTCATGATGCGGACCTGTTCGGCTGCTCCTTAGCTGCTACGGGAAAGACCAGCGCGCCCGCGGCGACCTTGCGCGTGTCCGGTCCCCGAAGCGCTCGGAAGGGATGGAAGAACATCCGCAGGAAGTCGCGCATCCACGCGACAGGTGCGAAACGGCGCGGAGGTGGGAACTCCAGTCCGATGACCCCCGTCGCGGGATACTCGTCATAATTCCGGTTCATCGTGCCGAAGATCCTGTCCCAGATAGTGAGCAGCACGCCAAAGTTCTTGTCCTGGTGCGCCGGCTCGATCGAGTGATGGATCCGGTGGTACTGCGGAGTGACGAGGATATGCTTCAGGGGACCGAGATTGGTCCCGATGTTGGCGTGGACGAAGCGCGCGTACCACATCCGGAAGCCGCCGACTCCCATCACCGCCAGGGCCGGCACGCCGAGACCGAGCATCGGTATGAAGGCCAGGGTCTCCGCGATGCAGTATTCCACCGAGTGGATCCGGAGATCGGTGAAGGTGTTCAGCTCGCGCTGGGAGTGGTGGATCGAATGAAAGTGCCAGAACGGCCTGACCTTGTGCCGGATCCAGTGGTTACCCCATTGCAGGAAGTCGAAGATCACGACGGCAACGACGATCTTGACTGGAAGCGGCAATGGCACCAGCGCCGCGATCGTGTAGCCGCCGGTGGTCGAGTCGTAGACCAGCTTGAGCAGGCCGACGAACGCCGGCAGCGCGGCCACTCTGAACACCATGTCGGCGTTGAACCAGACAAAGTCCTGCGCCAGGCCCCACGAGAACACTCGCTGGGTCTTCACTCCCGGGCGTACCCATTCGAGAAAGAGGATCGAGAGCGTGAACCCCCAGAACCAGGGGGTGAGGTACACCTCCTGGGCGGCCCAATAGTATTCCTTGACCTGAGCCGGTGTGACGGCTCGCAGCCAGTCGAGTACCAAGGTGAAGAGCTGGATCATGGTGATGAATGCCCCAGCCAGCGCTGGAGGGGTGACTGCGAGGGCTTAAGGATTCCCAATTGACGCCGCGGCCTTCCGGGCTCGGATCGCAAACCCGAGCATCACCAGCCCGAACGCCAGCAGGACCACGCCCCACCACAGATTGACGTTGATCCCGAGCGAGCGGGTATAGATGCCGGCGTCGGACATGAGCCCGTAGGCCACGAGCATCACCCCGAAGATCGAGAACATCAGGCCGATCGGCAGTCGCAAGTCCAGGTTCATCGCGCCATCACCAGAAGATGATGTTGAGCACCGCCGTGAGCCCGAGGACGACGACGCCGAGCGTGGCAGGCCGCTGGTACCATGGCATCCCGCCGTCCTGCTGTCGAGGCGTCAGACTGTACACCAGCCCCTTGAGGTCGTCGTCGGCCTTGTTCTGGGCCGTGAGCAGGGAGATGACGATCGTCGCGACGAAGCAGGTGGTCCAGGCGTAGATGGCAGTCCAGAAGTTCTGCGCCATCTCGCTGGGGTAGGTGTGCAGCACGGCGCCGAGGAACCCGCCCTTGAGCCCCGGCACCGCGCCCTGAGACAGCACCAGCCCGTGGTGGATCGCCGCCGCGGCCGTGCCGGTCAGCAGGCCGAAAAACGCCCCATGGCCCGTGGCACGACGCCAGAACATCCCCAGCAGGAATGTCGCGAACAGCGGCGCATTGACGAACGCGAAGACGAGCTGGAGCATGTCCATGATGTTGTTGAACCGCGTCGTGGCGTACGCCGCGGCCACACTGAGCAGAATCCCGAACACCGTGGCCGCGTGACCCATGCGCAGGTAGTGCCGGTCCGATTGCCCCGGCCGGATGTACGACTGGTAGATGTCGTAGGTCCACACCGTATTGAACGCGGTGACGTTCCCGGCCATCCCGGACATGAACGAGGCCATCAACGCGGTGAGCCCGAGACCCAGCAGGCCCGACGGCAGATAATGCGCCAGCATCACCGGCACCGCGAGGTTGTAGTTCGGGGTTCCATCGCTGCCGACCGGAAGCAGCCCGCCGTCGGTGACGTGCAGGGCGATCGCGATCATTCCCGGGAGGATCACCAGGGCGGGAAACAACATCTTGGGGATCGCGGCGAAGAGCGGAGTGCGGCGCGCGGCGGTCATCGACTCGGCCGCCATGGCTCGCTGCACAACCAGGAAATCGGTGCACCAATAGCCGAACGAGAGCACGAATCCCAACCCCATCGCCAGGCCGAACCACTCCACGCCCATGGGATTGGAGGCGGCCGCATCCAGGTGGCGCCAAGAGCTGGACCAGGCCCCCTCCGGATAGCCGGCGTTCGTCGCCACGGCGCCCAGCTTGGCGGTCAGCCCGGACCAGCCTCCCACATCTTTCAGACCGAGGAGGACCAGCGGAAGAAAGCCCAGGACGATGAGAAAGAACTGCAGCACCTCGTTGTAGATCGCCGAGGTCAGCCCGCCGAGGAAGATGTAGGCCAGGACGATGACCGCCGACAATCCCACGCTCATATGAAAATTCCACCCCAGCACCAGCTCGAGCAGCTTGGCGAGCGCGTACATCGAAATGCCGGAGGAGAACACCGTCATGACCGCGAACGTGATGGCGTTGAAACCCCGGGTCTTCTCGTCGAATCGGAGCTTGAGATACTCGGGCACCGAGCGGGCCCGGGACCCGTAGTAGAACGGCATCATGAAGATGCCGACGAACACCATCGCCGGGATCGCCCCGAGCCAGTAGAAGTGGCTCGTCATCATCCCGTACTTGGCGCCCGAGGCCGCCATCCCGATCACTTCCTGGGCGCCGAGGTTGGCGGACAGGAACGCGAGCCCGGCAATCCACGTCGGGATGGAGCGCCCCGCGAGGAAGAAGTCCTCGCTGCCTTTGATGTAGCGCCGAACGACCCAGCCGATGCCGAGGACGAAGGCGAAGTAGACGCCCAGGATCGAGTAGTCGATCGGGCCGAGATTGAGATGGGGCACGCCCAAGATTCCGGCTTTTCGGCCCGGTGCGCAAGGCCGTGAGGAGGGAGTACCTTATTCAGATGTTTCGCACTCTCCGCGGCCTCCGCGTTTTCCGCCTCCTCCGCGTCCCCCGCGTCTTCCGCGTCTCCGCTGTTGCCTTGCTCGCGACCTCCCCTGTGGATCTCGTGGCCCAGGCTCATGTCACCTCGCCGGACGCTCGCACCCGGGTCACCGTCGAAGTCCGGGAAGGGAGGCTCTACTACAGCCTGGCGCGCGACGGCCGCGCGCTGGTCCTCCCCTCGCTGCTCGGCTTCGAGTTCCGGGGGGCGGCGCCGCTCCGCGACGGGCTCCGGATCACCGACACCGCGAGGACATCCCACGATGAATGGTGGACCCAGCCGTGGGGCGAGGTCGCCCGGGTCCGCGACCACCATAACGAGCTGGCCGTCTCGGTGGCGGAGACCGCGGCGCCCAACCGGCGGTTCACGCTGCGGGTGAGATCGTTCAATGACGGCGTCGGCTTCCGCTACGAGTTCCCCGGGCAGCCCGGCCTGGGCGCCTTCGAGATCACCGAGGAGCTCACCGAGTTTGCCCTGGCGGACAACGCCCGCGCCTGGTGGATCCCGTCCAACTGGCCCCGCAAGGACCGCTCCGAGGAGCTGTACTCGGCCGGACCCGTCAGCACACTGGACAGCGTGCAGACTCCGCTCACGCTGGAGACGCGGGACGGCCGCACCTTCATGGTCATCCACGAGGCGAACCTCGTGGACTACGCGAGGATGTTCCTGCGGGGGCCGCGGATGGAGGGTCGCACCCTGCACGCGGACCTGGCGCCCATGGCGGACGGGATCAAGGTGCGCGGCAGGAGCCCGTTCACCACGCCCTGGCGCACCATCCAGCTGGCCGACCGCGCCACCGAGCTGGCGCCCTCACTGCTCGGCCTGAACTTGAATCCGCCGAATGCCCTCGCCACCACCGATTGGATCCGTCCGATGAAGTACGTGGGCATCTGGTGGGGCATGCACATCAACACCATGACCTGGAGCTCGGGGCCGAAGCACGGCGCGACCACGGCCACCGCGAAGCGATACATCGACTTTGCCGCGGCGAA
>JAXIPC010000181.1:0-13644 GCA_045403135.1 Gemmatimonadales bacterium
ACCCGCTCGATGTCCTCGGAGTTGATATCCGACAGCGAGTAGTTGGTGATGGTGCCATCCACGATGATCAGGGGATCCTGGGTCCCGGAGATACTCGTAGCACCGCGCAGCTTGATCATCGGGGCCGTGCCCGGCGCCCCGTTGGCCTGGTAGAGGGTAACCCCGGCCACCTTGCCCTGCAGGGCGCCCAGCGCCGAGACGGCGGGCGCGGCCTGGAGCTGCGCTTCCCCAGCCGACCCCACGGAGAAGGTCAGCAGTTTGGTGTTGGTTGCTTCACTGACCCCGGTGGTGACCAGCTCCTCCAGCCGGAGCGGATCCTGCGCCAGCACAAAGTGCTGTTCCTGGCTGCCGACGGTGAGCTTGATTGCCCGGGTCACCGGCTTGTGGCCCAGCGCCCGGGCGGTCAGGATCACATCCTGACCGTGGGCGGCCGGAGCCAGAACCGTGATGGTGTAGACGCCATTCCCGTTGGTGGACCCACCGTGATTGGTACTGTTCACGATGACGGTGGCGCCGGGGATCGGGTCACCTCGGTTCGACGTGACCCGGCCGGTAATCACCGCCTGGTTCTGCGCCAGCGCCAAAGGCGGAAGCACGCTGACCATCGTGCCCACCCACAGCGCCGCCCTGAACCGGTGACCGGAGAGAGGGTTTCTCATGATCTCCTCTTGTGCGTTGGAAGGAAGTACCGAGGCCCGTGAATCGCAGGCGCGATGAGCTTCATGGCCGACCATGGAATTGGAATCAAAGCCGCTCCTGTGCAGGATTCGCGCCCACCGCAACCGACCCGTAACTCATGACATGACTGCACTTAGGCTCAAGTGGGCAATCCAACTGTGTGGAAACGACACGTTTGCGTGACGTTCGGCGTGTGTCTCTCAGACACGACCCCGCTTCAAGTATTGGATCAAATTGCTCAGCGGATCCTATTCAGGTGATTCAACTGAACCGGATTGCTCAATCGAACCGGCCAGCCGCCCTAGCTGGAGCGGCACGGTAGTTCTAGATTGCTTCCAGATGCTGGTTCGCCGATGAGCGGACAATGCTCGACCGAACATTATGGCGCTGTTTGGCCGGACGCGCAATCCTCCTGCCCGGTTCCCCTTCGGCCGGGCCCCCGAACCAGCCAGTGGGTACCCTTTGATTCGAGGCGCGATTTCTCGAGCCGAGGGCCCGCGATCCCCCGCTCTTCCGGCCCTGGGAGTGATCAAGCCATGGCGAGATCTCTAGCTCTTCTCAGCCTCATGCTCACGGGCTACGCCGCCTGGCAGCATCCCGCCGCGGCCCAGGATACCCCGGCGTCCCAGAGCGCCGTCCTCCGGCTCCAGCTGGTCGACGACGAGACCGGAGACCCGATCTCGGGAGCCATCGTGCGGCTCAAGGGGCTCCCCGATACCACCACTGGTGCTGCCGGCCGCCTTGAGCTCACCGGGCTCGAACCGAAAGCCTGGAAGGTCGAATTCCGCGCCCTCGGATATGAGCCACGATTGGAGACGATATACCTGACCGCGGGCCAGGTGCTCAGCATGCGGTTTGGCCTCAGCTTCACTGGAGACAAGCTGCCCGATGTGGTGGTCACCGAGCGGCGCGCCAAACTCTCCCCCCGCTACGGCGACTTCCACCGCCGGATGGCCAGCAATCTGGGCCACTACGTCACCTGGGAGACGATCAAGCAGAAGGGCTACGCCAACATTGGAGAGACGCTTCGGGGAGTGCGCGGGGTATCCGTGATTTGCCAGATCACCGATTGCCAGATCTCGATGTCCCGTTCCCGCGGTTGCGCGCCGAGCTTCTGGCTCGACGGAATCGAAGGCCGTTCGTTCGCGAGCGCGGTGCCGATCCGCGACGTCTACGGGATCGAGGTGTACCGGGGCGCCGGGGAAACACCCGGGGAGTACGCCGGGACCGGGGGGTGCGGCGTGATCGTGATCTGGACCAAGAACAAGCCCTACCGTTGAAGCCCTCCTGAGCCGGCCTCGACTGCTGGCCCCCGCCCTCCTGTGCTGCGCCGCGGCCTGTGCCCCTCAGGAAGCACCATCTACCGCGGGTTCCGGAGCACCGGCTTGGCTGCTGGATCGCCAGGGGGCGGCGCTTGCCGCGGCGGCCGGATCGCCGGCCTTCCACGACTTCCATTTTGCCGACCGCGTAGCGGAGAGCGGCATCAGCTTCGAGACCCGCATCGTCGACGACGCCGGCAAAGTGTACAAACATGTCCACTACGATCACGGAACCGGTCTCGCGGCGGCAGACATAGACGGTGACGGCCTTCCCGACCTCTATTTCGTGACCCAGCTGGGCTCCAGCGAGCTCTGGAAAAACCTCGGTGGCGGCCGTTTCGCGGACCTGACCGACTCGGCCGGACTCCGGATGCCGGACGCGATCGCGGTCGCCGCTTCCTTCGCCGACACCGACAACGACGGCGACCCCGACCTGTTCGTCACCACGGTCCGCCACGGCAACCGATTCTTCGAGAATCTCGGCCTCGGAAGATTCCGCGATGTCACCGCTCAAGCGGGCCTCGGCTACGTGGGGCACTCGTCCGGCGCGGTGTTCTTCGACTACGACAGCGACGGCCTCCTGGACCTCTTCCTCACCAATGTCGGCGTCTACACCACCGATCAGATCGGGCCGGGCGGCTACCACATCGGTATGACCGATGCTTTTCACGGGCACATCCACCCCGAGCGGGCCGAGGCGAGCATCCTCTACCGGAACCTCGGGGCGAACCGTTTTAAGGATGTAAGTCGCGAGACCGGTCTGGTGGACAAGAGCTGGAGCGGCGACGCCGGCATCCTCGACGCCAACGACGACGGCCGTCCCGATCTATACGTCCTCAACATGCTGGGGGCGAACCACCTCTGGCTCAACGTGGGCGGGACGCGGTTCACCGACGCGACGGCGCGGTACTTCCCCCACACCCCCTGGGGTGCCATGGGGATGAAGGTCTTCGACTACGATGGCGACGGGCGGCTCGACCTGTTCGTCACCGACATGCATTCCGACATGTGGGAGAACATCCCAACGGGAGATTTGGCGGCGGAGAGCAGGAAGTCGGACACGGCCTCTACGCACATCAGCCCTCGAGACTTCCCGGATGGAAAACAGGACTTTGTATTCGGAAATGCCCTCTTTGCCAACCGGGCCAGCGGCTTTGTGGAGGTGTCCGATTCCCTGGGCGCCGAGAACTACTGGCCCTGGGGTCCCAGCGTGGACGACCTCAACGCCGACGGCTGGGACGACGTGCTGATCGCCTCCAGCATGAACTTCCCCTTCCGGTACCAGCCGAATGCGCTGCTCCTCAACGAGCGGGGGAAGCGCTTCATCCACGGCGAGTTCCTGGTAGGCCTCGAGCCCCGGCCGAACGGAGTCACCGAGAAACTCTGGTTCGAGCTGGAGTGCAACGGCGCCGATCGCGACAACATGGCCTGCCAGGCCTGCTTCCGGCCCGGCGCGACCGAGCCGGAGTGCCAGCACAAGGATGCCCAGGGACACCTGACCATGATGGGCACACTGGGAACCCGCTCAGCGGTGCTGCTGGATCTGGATCAGGACGGCGATCTGGACATCGTCACGAATGAGTTCTACGGCAAGCCTCAAGTGTTGCTGAGCGACCTGGCCCAGGGCCGGAGCGTGCACGCCATCAGTGTCCGGCTGCGAGGAACTCGCTCGAACCGGCAGGGAATCGGCGCCCGGGTTACGGTCGTACTCCCCGACGGGCGGCGGATCCTCAAGCTGATGGATGGGAAGTCGGGGTACCTCTCGCAGAGCGACCTTCCGCTCTACTTCGGCCTGGGCGATGCGGAGACCGCAGCCAGTATCGAGGTGGTTTGGCCCTCGGGGCGGCGCCAGTCTCTCCCGGGCCCGCACCCCGCCGGCCGGACGATGGAGGCGGTGGAGCCTTAGATAGTGTTGTCGTGTGTCATCCCGAGCCGCCAGGCGCGGGATCTCTACCGCGTCCAGATTGCAATGGCACCGCATCCCGCGTCCCCAAACTCGCCCGGGATACTCCCAATTCCGCGGTACACCTCCATGAACTCGATTTCGAGCGGATGCACTCGGTCCAGGACCTCGGCCAGTTCTTCTCGCCACCTATTCTTTGTCTGATTCGGGGGCTGATTGAGTTCGCTCAAGCTTATCCCCTCGGCCTGCTGATGGGCGGCCTGCCAATTGATCTTTCGCCCATCCACCCACACGCCGACGTGGCCAGACGTACAGCGAGAAAACTCGACCACAATGCCACGACCCGACTGGCCCCGGTAGATGACGCGAGCCCCGGGAACATTCTTCAGCAACTCCGCCGTTCGCATGGCCGACTGACGTCGGATTTCATCCCGATCGATGAAGGTGCCGCCGGGCAATCCGAGTCGCCGGCGCCGGAAGAAGTCATCGTACTTTGTCGTCCCGGCAAACTCGATCGGCTTCGACCCCTTGGCCGTGACTTCAATCTCGGGGAGAATGTATGCTCCCGGTTCGAGCATGATCTCCGCTGTACGGGTGCTGCCCGAATCCAAGGTTACATGGAGGTATTGTCCCTTGTAACCGATCCGTCGCGCGCGCAGCACGACCAGACCCGACGGAAGCCCGGATAATCGGAAGCTTCCTGTGCTGTCGGTAATGGCCTTCGAGGACACGCCGGTAACGCCAATCTCGACACCCGCCAGTGGGGTCAGCGTCGGCGATATGACCCGACCTCGAATCGTCGCCTGCGCTGATGCGTCCTGTGGTAGGCTGAAGGCGTAAACTGTGGCACCCAATACGATCGAGCGGGCTAGCGCGGAGCCCTGCCGATGATGCTCGGCGGCCGGAAGTGCCCTCCGCAAGGGAACCGGGGGGCGCGGCAGCACCACGGGCTCCTCGCCTTGGACGATGTGATAGACCCGGTTGACTGGCAGGTTGGGGTAGGAGGTCGTCGTCCGGCCCGCATCGGGCCAGCGGATCCGCAGGTGTTCCGCGCGGACAGCGCTGCCTAGGCCGATTTCGAGCTGCAGGCTGCCCGCACCGAACGACCCCCCCGTTCCCACGGTACGCGTTAGGGTGCGCCTGGCACCATTCGTGTCGACCACGATGAGCTCGACCCGTGCCCCGATGGCCGAGCGATTGGCGGACCTGCCTTCCAATCCCAGCGTGACCCACGCCCGCTTCAGCCACCCCGGATTCTCAAACAGCACGCTGGTGAACCGGTCGCCCTCGTAGGCGCCGCCCA
Organism: Gemmatimonadales bacterium; assembly: GCA_045403135.1. Lineage (GTDB taxonomy): Bacteria > Gemmatimonadota > Gemmatimonadetes > Gemmatimonadales > GWC2-71-9 > JABFSM01. The sequence goes on from JAXIPC010000181.1 coordinate 5,204, forward strand.
TGACCATGTAGACGTCCTGATCGCCGTCCCGATCGAGGTCGGCGAAGGCGGTGGCGTGCCCCTTCTGAATGTGCCCGAAGCCGCCCTCTAGGGTCACTTCCTCGAAGCGCCGTCCGTCGACGTTGCGAAACATGCGGTTGGGAACGATGGCGCGCAGGTCCGGCGTCCCGGTGCCGACGTAGAAGTCGAGCCAGCCGTCGTTGTCCAGGTCGCCGAAATTGGAACCCATGGCATAGAGGACCTTGTCCACGCCGGCCTTGCGGGTTACGTCCTCGAAGGTTCCGTCGCCCCGGTTTCGGAAGAGTCGGGAGTGTTCCACCTCGACCGGCCGGCCCTCATGCGCGATCTGCACCGGGAGGCCCAGGTACTCCCGCGCGACGGCCTCGTGCACCTCGTTGACGTGCCGGAGGTCGTAGCTCAGGACCAGCAGGTCCTCCCAACCGTCCTGGTCGAAATCCCAGAACCACGCGGGGAAGGAGAAGACCGGCAGCTGGACCCCGGCCGTGGCGGAACGCTCCTCGAAGCGCCACTCGTTGAGGGACCGGCCGCCGCGGTTGAGGTAAAGCCGGTTGGTGCCGGTGAGCACGGAGGCAAACAGGTCGGGCAAGCCGTCGTTGTTCACATCACCCCAGACGACTCCTTTGACGAAGTCATCGAGATCGATGCCGACCTGGTGGGAGACCTCGGTGAAGGTGCCGTCGCGGTCGTTGACGAACAATTCGGACCGGTGCGAGGTCGTGCTCCGCCGACTCGGGTCCCTGACGTGGGATTCGTTGCCGATGAAGAGGTCGAGGTAGCCATCCAGGTTGAAGTCGGCCCAGGCGGCGGTTTGAGTGGGATGATAGGAGATCAGGCCCGCGGCAAAGGTCACGTCCTCGAAGGTCCCGTCGCCCCGGTTGTGCAGCAGGGAATTGGGGTGCGCGCCGGCATCCTCGAGCCAGGCGCCGCGCAACACCAGGACATCGGCATAGCCGTCGTTGTCGTAGTCGGCATGTACGGTGTTGAGGCCGCCGACGATCCCGTCGAGTCCCGCCTCCGAGGTGTGGTTGACATACCCGCCTTTGCCGTCGGCGAGAAAGAAATGCACCGGGTCGCTGGGACCGAACGAGGTCAGGAACAGGTCGAGGAAACCGTCGCGGTTGAAGTCCTCGACGCTGAGCCCTCCGGCGTGCCCGTTGACCGCGACGCCAACCGCTCCGGCGATGTCGGGAAACCGGGGGAAGGTGGACTTCGGTGTGACGGCGAGGCCCGGGATGAGGTAACGTTTGGGCACCAGGCTGGGATAGCCGCCGACGGTCATGGCGGCGATGTTGAGCAACCACTGGGAGCCGCGGTCGTCCGGGAAGCGTTGCAACAGGTCTTGGTAGAGCGCGATGGCCTGGCGGGCGCCCTCCTCGCGCGTGTGCTGCCCACCGCGGACGAAGGGAAGGATGCACACGTCAGCCGAGGGGTTATCGAGACAATTCTCCTGCTCGGCGAGGCGCAGATACGCTGCGGCAAAGAGGTCGAAGACGGGCTTGTTCTCGGGCGTGATCTTCTCTCGCGAGAGGCCCGCCGCCTGGATCAGGCTCTGAAGCTCGGCGATCGCTTCGCGGGTTTGCCCGGCTCGCAGGCGTTCCTGCGCGAGAAGGTACCGGTTGCCGAGCACCGCGCTGCCGGTTTGCCGCGCGATCATGGCTTGCATCGTGTCGGCGCGGCGACGGTTGAGAAAGGGATTACGCGCGGGGTCGGCGAGCGCCTGGTCGTAGATGCGCACCAACTCGGCCGCCATGCGGGCGGTCCCGTCCTGGGACTCCTTCCGCGGCGTGCCGCAGCCCTGCCCGCTCAGCAAACCGACCGACAGCAGGGTGGTGGTCCAGTTCAAGGGCCCAATCCTCACATCTCAGAGGGCTACTCTCTGCTAATGGTAATGGATGCCGCTCCCGGCGGGATCGGAGTCTCCGTCGTGTGCCCCCCCGGCCAGCGCACCCACACCGATTTCGGCGCCGCTCGGAGCCCGAGCACCTGCACCATCGCGTCCTCCGACCAGTAGCCCGACCCTGCGTGGATCTCCCGCGCGGGACCGTCTCCGTCGGGGTACCGGACTCTCACCACCGCGCCGACGCCGGACGGGTTGCCGGCCCCGCCTTCGAGCCGCACCCGGAGCCCTGGCTTCGCGCCGAGGTTGTGAAGCAGCCGGGTCGGCCCCGCGTTCTGGGACACCGCAAGATCGGTCCGCCCGTCGCCGTCGTAGTCGGAGGCGGCCGCGCCGCGCTGGTCCCCGTAGATCACGATGCCGGAGCGCTGACCCGGTACCGGCTGCAGTCCTCCCGCCCCATCTCCGAGCAGCAGCAACCCGCGTCCGGCGTCGAGCCGCGGAGTGCCGATCTCCGTCTGGGAGAAATTCTGGCCGAGGAATGCGTCTTCACGACCGTCGCCATCGAAGTCGGCGATTACCGCGGCGAAACCGGGCGCCCATTGCGCCTCCGGCGGCAAAGGCCGGGCCTCGAACCGTCCGCCGCGGTTGAGGAAGACCATGTGCTCCATCGTGCTCATCTGCAGGCGCAGGGTGTTCGCAAGCGCCGGGCCGATCACCTTCTCGATCGAGGCGTCGGCGTAGGCTCCGAACGTTGGGGTGCGCTTCCGGGCGCTCGGAATCGCCCAGGCGAGACGGGACAGGGCCGCCACCGGAGCAATCGCCTTGAGCCGGGGGTCGTAGCGCCCCGTCAAGAAATCCACGGCGGGCGTGTCGCCAAAGTTGCCGACGTAGAGGCTGAGCGGATTGGCCGAATCGGCCACTACCGGCAGGTTGCGACCCCAGTTGGTCGCGATCAGATCCATCCGGCCGTCCCCGTCGAGGTCGCCGGCGGTCACTCCCTTCCACCCGCCCAGGAAGGCCGCCAACCCCCATTGCCCGGTCACGTCGTAGAAGCGGCCCCGGTCGTTCCGCAGCAGCTTCGGAGGACCCCACTCGGTGGCGAGGACCAGATCGGGCTGGCCGTCGCCGTCGGCATCGGTGAAGACAGCGCCCGAGACCAGCCCCACGAGCCGCAGCGCAGCCTCGTTGCTGGAGTCCCGGGCGAATCGTCCGTTCTGGTTCAGGTAAATGTGCGAGCTGGGAGGGACCGGGTAGGTACCCGGCGTCACGCGGTTGCCTACGAAAAGGTCCAGATCCGAATCGCCGTCCACATCGGCCAGGGCCATGGGACCCACGCTCGCCGTATCGGGCCCGATCGCCGCCAGGAGCTCGCGGCGGCCACCGCTCGGCGACAGAACGAGGTGAGCCACGGGCGCGAGGTCGAAGGCGCGCGCCATGGTCTTGACGCGATAGGTGGATCGGCCCACCAGGAGGCCGGCGCCCTGCGGCGCGGGGAAACCGAGCGCCATCGTGAAGTCGAGCTCGCCCGCGGGAACGCCGAGGGATACCCTGGCCCATCCGCGCGGATCGTTGCGATACCAGGCCAGCTCGCCGCCGGCGCCGTCGGGAACCACCAGATCGTCGTCCCCATCGGCATCGACGTCGATCCAGCTCACCCCCGGCCCGAGCTGGCTGAGCTGGAGATCGAGCAGTGGCTGCCGCACGAAATCGTTGAAGGGCTCCTCGGCGTGGCGCGCACCCAGACGGGAGGAAAGGTCCTCGAACAGGACGGGAGGACGGGAAGCCGGGAGGACGGGAGTCGCAAGTGAATCCCCGCGCCCGGCGGACGATTCCTGGATTTCATAGAGGCGCCCCGCTTTCGCGTCCGAAACCCGGGATACGGTACCGTTCCGCCAGCGCACCTCGATTGCGAGGGCGCTGTCGCTCCCGGCCGCAAAGGCATATTCCTGATCGGAGCCCGAGAGATACAGCCCGCCGGCGGTCACATCCCGGGACTGCTCCGGCCGCCCTGGCGCGGTGACGCGAATGCGGGCGCCGATCGCGAACCGGTTGGGTGGCTTCCCGATCGCCCGCACCGCGATCCGCGGAGCCACCGCATCATTCCGCATGATGGCCGCCGGCGCGTTGAGCCGGTTGATCACGACGTCGAGATCGCCGTCGCCATCCAGATCTCCCGCTGCCATGCCGTGGGAGATGTCCGCCTCGGTGTTCCAGCGCCAGGTGGCGCCGGCGTCTTCGAAAGTCAGGTTACCGCGGTTGCGGAAGGCGACGTTGGGCAGCTTGAGCGGTGGGTACAGTTTCCGCTCCTCGCGCCACCCCACGCCGGTCACGCTGCTCTTGAGCCGTTCCTGGGTATCGGCATCCATGAGGTCCCAGGTGTGCCCGTTCCCGATCAGCAGATCCTCATAGCCGTCCAGGTCCACGTCGAGGAACATGGCCGACCAGGACCAGCCCGACGCGGCGACACCGGCGTAGTCGGCAATCTCGGCGAAGGTCCCGTCACCGCGGTTGACCAGCAGCGCGTTCCGCTGCCATTGGGCCCGCTCGGTGGCCTCTCCGGGCTGCTTGGCGAGGGGCGTGTGGGTGGGGACCTGGGTCTTGGCGCGCCGGCTGTCGTTCGCCAGCATGTCCACCTGGACCAGGTCCATGTCGCCATCGCGATCGATGTCGGCGAAGTCGACCGCCATGTCCGAGTTGGCGGTGCGCCGGATGCTCTCGCGCGAAATGAGGTGGAAGCGGCCGGAGCCGTCGTTGATCCAGAACTGGTCCGGGTCTTCGAAATCGTTGGCGACGTACAGGTCGGGCGCCCCATCACCGTTCACGTCGTGGAAGCGGGCCGCCAGCCCGAAATCCTCCGGCTCCTCCGCGAGCGGCGCACCGTCCTGGTCCAGGAACCGCGGGTTATGGGCGATCGGCTCCCGCACGAAGCGGCCCGTCCCGTCATTCAGGTAGAACCAGTCGGGGTCGGCCCGCTGAACCAGCGTGACCCCGTGGAGCTCGGGGCGCTCCTTGAGGCGGTAGTCGTCCCGGCGCTCCGGGATCACTTCGTACCGGTTCCCGATCTTCCTCACGATCTGGTCGAAGGCGCGCTCCTGCGGCGACAGCGAATCGAGCATCGTCCGCGCCTTGTAGTTGGCGATGTAGAGATCGAGATCGCCGTCGCCGTCCACGTCGGCGAGGGCCGCGGTGGTGCTGCCCCGCCCCTCGTCCACGAATCCGGAGCCGGCGGTCGCGTCGGTGAACTTTCCGGCGCCGTCGTTCCGGAAGAGCGAGTTCCGGCCGCCCATCGAGGTGACGATCAGGTCGAGATCGCCGTCTTCGTCGACGTCCGCGAACACCGCACCGGTCGAGGGCCGGTCCCCGAGGGCGACCCCGCTCTCGGATGCGGTCTCCCGGAAATTCCATCCTCCCTGATTCACATAGAGCGCGTTGGGCCCCTCGATGCGGCAGAGGTACAGGTCGGGCCGGCCGTCTCCGTTGACGTCGCCGATAGCCACGCCGGAGCCGTCCATCAAGTGCCGGTTTCGGTAGGAGGCGGAATCGGAGACGGTGTTGGAGAAGTCGATGCCGGTGGCCGAGGCGGCCAGCCGGGTGAATCCCGGAGTCAGCCGCCCCGCCCCCGCGAGCTCCCGCCAGCGGGCACCGACCACCTCGTTCCACGGTCCGGGAGGGGGCTCCGGCCGCGAGCACCCCGCGACCAGCACCGCCACCAGGGCCGCGCGGCGGGCGCTCACGGGGACGTCCGGGTCCGCACCCGGGTCCGCACCGCGCGGCCGATACACTCACCCTGAGCCCGGCCCGCCAGGTTGTCCATCTGGAAATGGATCCCACCATAGAGCCGGGACAGCCCCGCCTCATGGGCCGCCTCGCGGAACGAGGCGAGTCGTTTCACCGGATGGCCAAGCGTCACATGCGTCGGATCGTCGTAGGGCCGGTTGTCCCCGAACAGCGCGGTGAGCACCTCGGCCGCGGCGGCCGACTGGGTCGAATGTCCCGAGGTGTAGGTGGGGAACGGCGGCGTATTGAGGAGTGGCTGCCACTGGGGATCTATGTATCGCTGAATGTAGGTCACCGGCCGGAGGACGTTGGTGGCGAACTTCTGATGCCAGCACCCGATGAAGGCATCAGCCACCGCGATAGCGGTGAGCGCATAGGCCTCGACCGTGCGCTCGGCGGAGAGATTCCACTGGCCGGCCAGATTGCTGACCACACTCATCCAGTGCCCCGACGGAGTGCCCGATTCGCCGGGATTATCCGCCCAGAAGTAGGCAATGCGCTTCTGCTCCGGCGTCAGCCCCCGGCCCATCTCATAGACCTGGAGGGCCTCCTGGTGCAGCGGGGAACCCTTCGCGGTGGTGAACGCGAGCGCGGGAGGCGGCGGGCAGTCCGCGCTGGTGGCCAGAGCAAAGGGCCGGAGATCGCCCCAGTGCGGCTCCAGCGCGAAGCGGGGATTGATCCCCGGCACCGTGGTGTTCGGGCGCTTGGGACGATTCACGGTGATCGACCGGTCCGCCGCTTCGCCAGGGCGCGCGGCGGCGGTCGGGTTGTCGAAGCCCACGAAGTCCCGTTCGGCCGACAGATTCTGGGAGCGGTACTGGGCCTCGGTGGCGGTGGGAACCCAGAATCCCGGCCCGGCGGGCGGAGTGTAGGTCACTACCCGTCCGGCAAACCCGTCCCGCGCGGCCCACGCGACGATCGCCGCGCCGAGCTCCGCCCCATACGCGAGGGAGCGGCCCCGGATCTGGGGCGACACGCCCTGCAGCTCCCGCGCGGCCAGCAGGGAATCCCGCAGGGCGCCGATCGTCGTCTCCGTCGACGCAAACCCCTCGCGGTAGAGGTCTCTCAGCACCACCGCCTGCGCCTCCATCGCCACGAGGGCCGGATCGTACCGCTCCTCGCGGGAGGGCTTCGGTAGCGCGACGAGACCGTTGAGCTGTCCCGCCAAGCTGCGCAGGCTGTCCGAGAACGCGGCCCACCCCTCATAGAGCGCGATGGACGCGTAGGCCGACGCGCGCGACGCCACCGGCGGGGACAACCGTTCCGCGCGCGCCAGCGCGTAGTGCGTCGCGGTCCACTTGGCGACGAAGCCCGCCTCGGCCGGCGGCACGGCTCTGCCGCAGCCCGCGACAACCGTCAACACGAGCAGCGCCCATCGGGCGCGGGCACGGAGTGAAGCGGATGTGGTGCGGGTCGGCATGTCGTATAATACGCGACCACCTTCCTCCGAGCGATGGTATGCGCCTGCGCACCGTGCTGGTAGCCGGACTGCTCGCATCAGTGACTTCCGTGCTCGCCGCCCACGATCTTTTCCTCACCCTGCGCGAATACTTCGTGCCTCCCGAGACCGCGCTGAGCATTACGGCGCTCAACGGCACCTTCAGCACCAGCGAGAACAGCATCGACCGGGCGCGCATCGCCGATCTGTCCCTGGTGACCCCGGCGGGCCGACGCCGCCTCGACACCACAGCGGTCACCGCGGAAGGCTCTCGCACCGCGATCGCCGTGCGCACCGAGACCGAAGGGACCTATCTGGCCGGGATGTCGGTCAAGCCGAGTGAAATCCCGCTTACGGCCAAGGAGTTCAACGCGTATCTCGCGGAAGAAGGCCTCGGCACGGTGCTGGCCCAGCGGCGCCGTGTCGGTGAGCTCGGCAAGCCGGCCCGCGAGCAGTACGCCAAGCACGTCAAAGTGATCTTTCAGGTCGGAGCCGTCCGCAGCGAGGGATGGAGCACCACGCTCGGCTACCCGGTCGAAATCATCCCGCTGCGGAATCCGTATGAGCTCGCCGCCGGCGACACGCTTCGGCTTCGCTTGCTGGTGAATGGGGCGGTGTCCCCCGCCGGCCAGGAAGTGCTGGCCGGCGGCCGCACCCCGAGCGGTGCGCGCCGCACGGTCCGCCACCTGACCACGAACGGGGCGGGGGAAGTCGCGCTTTCGCGTGTGGCCGCGGGGACCTGGTACGTCAAGTTCATTCACATGAGCAAGGCCCAGGCCCCGGGCCTCGACTACGTCTCACAATGGGCGACCCTGACGTTTGCGGTTGGCGGGCCGCCTGGAAAGGCGCCCTGACGATGCGCCCCTTCGGATTGGTTCCGGCAGTATTTCTAGCGGCCGCGTGTAAGGGGATCGGTGGCCCGTCGCCGGTCACCAGCGTGCTGCGGGACCGCCAGGGCGTAGACATCGGAAGGGTGAACGTCCTGGAAAAGAACGGCCTCATACTCGTCCACATCAAGGCCGCCGGCCTGGTTCCCGGAAGCCATGGCACCCACTTACACGCGGGGGCGCGGTGCGACGGCCCCGATTTTCAATCGGCCGGGAGCCACCTCAACCCCGCCAACAAGAAGCACGGAGTTCTCAATCCGGAGGGACAGCATCTCGGCGATTTGCCGAACCTCATCGTCGCCCCCGATGGGCACGCGGAGGCCATCGACGAAGTGCTGGGAGCAGAGGCCAAGGCCGGGCTCAAGGCGTTCGTCGGCACCGCCGGCATGTCGCTGGTGATCCACGCCGACCCCGACGACCAGCGCACCGATCCGGCCGGGAATTCCGGCGCCCGGATCGCGTGCGCGGCCATCATGCCCTG
>JAXIPC010000184.1:0-4611 GCA_045403135.1 Gemmatimonadales bacterium
CTGTGTTGTGCTTTCCCGACCCCCCGGTGGGGGCTAGGGGCGGGGGGGGGGGGGGGGGTGCTCGGGGGGGGGCGCGGGGGGGGGGCGCGGCCCCCCCGCCCGGTCGGTCAGCTCTGCGGAGCGAGCAGGCGAATCTCCACGCGCCGGCTCTTGGCGAAGGTGTCCTTGTCGCCCTTCTCGCCGGCCGCGAGCGCGATCTTGCCCATGCCGACGGCCGCGATGCGGCGCAGATCGATGTTGTGGCGCTGCACCAGGTAGCGGACGACCGCGTCGACCCGGTCACGCGTCAACAGGTAGTTATAGCGGTCGGTCCCGCGGGGATCCGCGAAGCCTTGCAGCTCCAGCACCGCGTTGGGATCGGACTTGAGGGCCTTGGCCACGTCTTCCAGCTCGTTGATACCCTCGTCCCGCAGGTCAGACTTGTTGAAATCGAAGAAGACCGACTTCGTCTCCACCATCGCGTACTTGTTGCGGTTCGCGAAGCGCTGGTTGAACGCCGTTTCGGCCTCCTTCTGGGCCGTCGCGACCTGGGCCGCGTCCTTCTTCGCGTCACCCGCGAGGTTCTTCGCGTCACTCGCGAGCGTCCCCACCTCACCCACCTTGCCGTCGAGAGTCTGCAGCCGCTGGCCGGCGGCCTCGAGCGCCTGGGTGTTGGACGTCGTGCGATCCGACGTGTCCCTTAGTTTCGTGTCCGTCGAGTCGACGCGCGAAGTGATCCGCGTTTCCGTCGTGCCCACCTGCTCGCGGACGAAGCCTTTCGTCGCGCAAGCCGAGAAGAGCACACCAACGCTACCGCAGAGAATCAGGGCAGCGAGCTGTCTATTCTTCATAGCGCCGCACCTCCTGGGCCATAGACTCGCACATAGATCAAGCCCTGTCGCGACCAGATCGCGCGTCGTGGGAAATTTCTTCCGCATCCGAGGACGTTCCTCCAATCCTCGGGTACGATGGTTGCATGGATGGCGACAGGATGACTCGCTGGCTCGTCGCTGCAATGGTCCTATCACTCACCGGCTGTGCCGCTACCACCCTGCCGTACACGCCGGCGCAGCAGCCGTCGGGCGCCCGCGTCTCCGCCGGGTACCAGCTCGTGGCCGACCGACTGCGGATCGAGATCGACACCGGCGGTCGCCGGGTCGAGGAGGCGAAGATCCTCAAGGCCAATGGTGTGGAGCTGCGCGCCCTGGCGATCGACACGGCGCCGCCCGTCACGACAGGCTCCCTGGCCGGCCTCGGGATCGGCATCGGGGGTGGCAGCTTTGGCAGCCGGGGCGGGGTCGGGGTGGGCACCGGGGTGAGCGTCGGCGTGCCGGTCGGCGGTAGCGGGAGCGACACGCAGGGCAACACCTTTGCCTGGTTCCCGCTCGCCGAGGCCGGACCGGCGCCGTGGAGACTCTACGTGAAGCTCGCCGGCATCGAGCCGACGGTCATCCTCGTGGGCGGTCCCCTACCGAATCAGTGAGGCGCAACGGTCGAGGATCGGCAGCACCTCCTCGGCCTTGCTCGGCGGCAGATTGAAAACCAGCCGGGCGACGCCGGCTTCGCGATAGCGCTCGATCAGCTCCCGGTCCTCGGCCACCCCAAAGACGGTGATCGGAATGCCCGCGGGGTCGCGCCCCGCCGCCGCCGCCATCTGGTGGAACTCCGGCAGCATCCCGAGCACCTCGCCGTACGCCGGCCGGCGTGCGTGGGGCACCCACCCGTCGCCGTACGCGATCGCCCGGCGCGCGCCATAGGGAAATGCGCCTCCGACGATCACCGGGGGGTGCGGCTTCTGCACGGGCTTGGGCCACGTCATCATCGGCGGGAAGGCGACGAACTTGCCGTGGTACTCCGGCTTGGATTGCGTCCAGATCGCCTTCATGGCCTCGACGCGCTCCTGCATGACCGCGAAGCGCGAAGCGAAGTCGGTCCCGTGGTCGGCCATCTCCTCGGCGTTCCAGCCAGCGCCGATGCCGAAGAGAAACCGCCCGCCCGAGGTCTGATCGAGGGTGGCGACGGCCTTGGCCGTGTGGATCGGATCGCGTTGCACGATCAGGCAGATGCCGGTGGCAACCTTCAGGCGGCTCGTGGCTGCGGCGGCGGCCGCCAGCGTCACGAACGGGTCCATCACGTCGTAGTATTTCTTGGGCAGCTCGCCGCCCTGGGGAAACGGCGACCGGCGCGACAGGGGAATGTGCGAGTGTTCGGGCGCCCAGAGCGATTCGAAGCCACGCTCCTCCAGCGCCCGGCCAAGCGCGACCGGCCCGATGGAATAGTCGGTGAAGAAGATCGCCGCGCCGAAGTCCATGCCCGTGCCCGGGACGCGCTACTGCTCCAGCGCCACTCGCTTGAGCAGCGGCAGGTCGTCGAGCAGCATCCCGATGCCGCGCGCCACGCAGGACAGCGGGTCGTCTGCAATCTTTACCGGCAGGTAGGTCTCCTTGCGGATGATGTCGTCGAGGCCGGCCAGCAGGGCGCCGCCGCCGGTCAGCACGATGCCGTTGTCGACCATGTCGGCCGCGATCTCGGGCGGAATGCGCTCCAGGCACACGCGTACGGTCTCGATGATCGTCCCGACCGAGTCGTAGAGCGCCTCGCGCACTTCTTCCTCGTTGATCGTGATGGTCTTCGGCACGCGGGCCACGATATCGCTGCCCTTGATCTGGATCGTGCGGGGACCCTCGCCGGCCGCCCGCGCGGTGCCCAGCGCCAGCTTGAACTCCTCCACCCGGCGCTCGCCCACCAGCAGGTTGTAGTGCTTCTTGATGTACTGCGTGATCGACTCGTTCATGTCGTCGCCGCCGGCCCGCACCGACTGGCAGTACACGATGCCGGACAGCGAGATGACGGCCACTTCCGTGGTACCGCCACCGATGTCGACCACGAGATGGCCGCCCGGCTCCTGGATCGGGATCCCGGCGCCGATGGCGGCGGCCATGGGCCCCTCGATGAGGTAGACCGCCTGGGCGCCGGCCTGCATGGCCGCCTCGCGCACGGCGCGCTTCTCCACCTGGGTGGTGCAGGAGCTGACGCCGATGACGATACGGGGGCGGAACATCCGGGCACGGGGCTGCACGCGCGCGATGAGCTCTCGCAGCAAGGTCTGGGCGACCTCGAAGTCCGCAATCACCCCGCTGCGGAGGGGGCGCACGACCTCGATGTTGCCGGGCGTCCGGCCCAGCATGGCCTTGGCCGAATGACCGACCGCGATGACCGTACGGCGGACCCGATCGAGGGCCACGATGGAGGGTTCGGAGAGCACGACCCCCTGTCCGCGGACGAAGAGGAGCGTGTTGGCGGTCCCGAGGTCGATCCCGATGTCGTTGGCGAACACCCCCGGTGGGAAACGAAGCCTCATGACCCCTACCTCCCGGCCAATCGGGGCCGGTCCCTGGTGTTGTCCACACCACTACGACAATTTGGCGGCGCCGTGAGCAAGCAAGGCACGAGCCGCCGTGGCTCACGTGGCAAAATCCGGTCTTCGCGCGATCCAAAGTGCCCGCTGCCGTCAAGCGACAGACGTTGGCCGACGAACAGTGTCAAAATGTTGCCGCTGGATTGTAAGAGTGGGCGTGACGTGCCGGCGGGGCGGCGAGGGCGAAGCGTCTTCTAGACCGGGCTCCGATAGTGCCGCCGGGCGCGGTCACGGACCTCGTTGGCGATCAAGGGCGGCATCTTCTCGAGCGCGAACAGCGCCGCCTGGGCGTCGGACATCGCAGTTGTCAGGCTCTGGCGCTCGATCATGAGGTTTCGGAGCATCCGCGCGTCCCCCCGCACACCGAAGACCTCAGTGTAGGCGCGGTCGACCGCCTGATGGAACCGCTCGGGATCCTGGACGGCAAGCGAGTGGGAGTGGCAGTGGGTGACCCGGCGGAGCACGCCCTGCACCTGGCGACCGAGGGGGTCCAGGCGATACGCGCAGAACAGGGAGAGTCGCTCGTCGGCGAGCACCTCGTTCCACAACCTCTCGAGCGCGATGGTGGCCTCCAGGTTCCCGCCCCAGAGCAGGTCCACCATCTCGCCGTAGAGACGGATGCCGCGGTAGCCCGCCGACCGAACACGGTCGAGCGCGGTGGCCACGACCGCCAGGAAGCGGCTCCGGTCGGGTCGGCCGTCCACCATGAACCGTCCCAGGGTCTGCTGCGCGTCGAGGAAGAGCAGCTGGCGTGCGGCCAGCGCCCCCGGCACGTCCACGCCCAGGGCCGTGAGTCGATCGCTGAACAGCGTCACGTGCGGGCGCGTTGCGATGATCACGGCGGCCTCACCCAGCTCGAAACCGGTGCCGACGTAGTCGGCGACCACCCCCGCCAGGAAGCCGTCGTCCGTGTACGCCTGGATGAGGTGATCGCACGGACTGGGGCTGCGCACCACGTCGGACGCTGCGACCGCCATCTCCCGGCCTCCCAGCTAAATTAACCACTATTATTGCCGTTGGCCTGACCGAACATTCCTCAACTGGAGAAACACCTTCCTACTTCGACCCCGGATCAGGCCTGATTCGTGGGAGGAGCCACGGCGGTGCCAGCGACCGTCGGACGGTCGCCGGCGAGATCGGCCGGGCGCAGCCATAGGAAGGCGAGCGCTCCGAAGAGCAGGGCGACCGTGACGTGGCCGAAGGCGATCCCCCAG
>JAXIPC010000171.1:0-8304 GCA_045403135.1 Gemmatimonadales bacterium
ACCACGATCAGCAGCTCGATGAGGGTAAAGCCCTTACGATTCGTCATGTTTACTTGCCTCCCAGAATGATTGAGTTACCCACGCCCTTGGATCTCACTGAACTGGTTGGAGCCGGCGAGTCCGACGGGGAATAGGGCAACGATGGTGCCACGCACAGCGCGGTTTCGTAGCTGATGGTGTGACATGGCCTTAGGTCCGATCCGACCGGTCCAGCGGCGCCCGGCTGGATTCGGGGTCGTTGGACTTTGCAAGGGGGAAGCCTCGCAACTCTTGGCACATCCCCTGCTGGCGCTGGCACCCACAATGACACCTGAGCCCACCTCTGCCCGCATTCCGCCATCGCGAGGTCGACGATGGATTGTTCCGATCTCGTTGGCGGCTCTCGGGCTGGCGGGGGCGGGGTCCGGATTGGGCAACCAATTCGTGCAGGACGAACTCCCCCTGATCCTCAAGAACGGGACCATCCACACCCTCTCGCATCCTGCGGCGTTTTTCAGCACACCCTACTGGCACGATCCGTTTCCGCCGGCACTCTACCGACCGCTCGCGACCTCGGGACTCGCGCTGCAATGGAGCGCCGGCAGGGGAACCCCGGCGGTGTATCGGTGGGTGAGCGTAGGCCTCCTGATCGCGGTCGCCATCGCACTATTCCAGCTCGGGGCTCTGATCCTTCCAGTGCCCGCGGCGTGGGCGGCGGCGGCTCTCTTCGTGGTCCACCCGGTGCACGTCGAAGCGACCGCCCCCGCGGTGAACCAGGGGGAGCTGGTGGTGGCACTGCTGGTCTGCCTTGCCACGACGCTCTACCTTCGGGGGAGAGCGGGTAGCGGGAGCGAGCCCATCGATACCCGCCTGGCGGCGGCGCTGGTCCTTCTTTATGCGGCCTCCGTGCTGTTTAAGGAGAGCGGGCTGGTGCTCCCCGGCCTGCTGCTCGCGGCTGAGGCGACGATCGTAGCTGATCCGCGACCGCTCCGGGCCCGCCTCGCGGCGCTGCGGCCGCTGTACTTGGCACTGGGCCTCACCGCCGCCCTGTTCCTGGCGCTCCGTACGGCGGTGTTGGGCGGCGACGCGATAGGCAGCTCTACCGCCGACGCTCTCGCAGGATCCACCTTCGCCGGCCGGATCCTCACCATGCTCGGCGTGGTGCCACACTGGACACGATTGCTGCTGTGGCCGGCCCACCTTCGGGCCGACTACGGGCCGAATGAGCTGACACCTGCCGCCGGATGGGACCTGGCGCAGTGGGCTGGCATCGGTCTCGTGGCGGCGTGGGCGGCCGCCATCCTTTGGTCGCGGCGGCGCCACCGGGTACTCGCGTTCGCGCTGCTCTGGGTCGGAGTAGCCCTGGTTCCAGTGAGCAACGTTCTCCTGCCCACCGGCGTGCTGCTGGCGGAGCGGACGCTCTTCCTCGCCAGCGCGGGGGTCGCTCTCCTGGGGGGCTGGTTGGTATCGTTGGCACAGTCGACGGCGAGCAGTCGCTCGCTCCGCGTCGTGGAGCGGGCCGCCTTCGCTGCGGTCGCTGTGCTTTTGGCGCTAGGCATCCTGCGCAGCAGTTCACGGTTCCCGGTCTGGCACGACCAGGGAGCCCTGCTCCGGCAGACCGTCCTGGATTCACCCCGGAGTTACTCGGCGCACTTGGCACTCTCTCGATTCCTGGAGGACTCGGGCACTGCGATGGCCGCTCAGGCCCACTATCGCCAGGCAGTGGCGGAGAGGCCGGTCCTGGTGGATCAGGAAATCGCCCTGGCGGACCGATACCGGCTCGAGGGAATCTGCGCGCCTGCGGTTCGCCATTACCGCCGGGTCGTGATGATGCGGCCGGGTGACATGGTCCTTCGGGCCTCGTTGGTGACCTGTCTCCTTCACCTCGACCGATATCGGGAAGCCCGGACCGCGGCCGAGCCGGGGGTGGCCGACCCGCGTGTGGGCACCTATCTGCGCCAGGCGGTCCGGGTGTCGGACAGCGCCCTCGCCAGAGGAGAGCCGCCGGGCGCCGCTCCCCGGGACTCGACCGTACAACCCATGGCGCGCTGAACAATGCCCATCGAAGACCGCACGCCGAGAGCCTGGATCTGGCCGGCTCTGGTTGGGCTCCTCGCAGTCTCCGCTTCGATCGGCGGGCTCCTGAATCAGTACGTCCAGGACGACATTCCGATCATCTGGAAGAATCCCGCGATACACTCTCTCCGGGGAATCGGTGCGCTGTTTACCAAGCCATACTGGCCTCCTCCGTGGTATCCCGGGCTCTACCGGCCGTTCGCATCGGCCTCGTTCGCCTTGCAGTGGGCCATCGGCGGCGGATCTCCCATGCTATTCCGGGTGGTGAGTTACCTGCTCTACGCCGCGGTCTGTGTCGGCGTCTTCAAGCTGGCGAAAATTCGCTTACCGGTCGTGGTCGCCTTCGCGGCGGCGGCGCTGTTCGCCGTAGATCCCCTGCACGTCGAAGCGGTCGCTATCGCGGTGAATCAGAGCGAATTGTGGGTCGGCCTGATCTGTTGCATCGCGGTGGTCCTGTATGTCCGGCTGCGCGCCCGCAACGGATCTCTCTCGACCGGCCATCAAGTGCTTTTCGCCGGCCTTTACCTGATCGGCTGCTTCTTCAAGGAGAGCGCCCTGGTACTTCCAGGGCTCC
The DNA here is from genome assembly GCA_045403135.1 of Gemmatimonadales bacterium. Classification (GTDB taxonomy): domain Bacteria; phylum Gemmatimonadota; class Gemmatimonadetes; order Gemmatimonadales; family GWC2-71-9; genus JABFSM01. Next base: position 2,630 of record JAXIPC010000171.1, read on the forward strand.
TGGTGGCCGCCGAAGTACTGCTGGTGCGCAGCACCGAACCGATCGGAACCCGGATCGCTAACGGCCGCCGGCTGCTGCTCATTCTTCTCCTCGTGGCCATCGGGTTCCTCTGGGTACGGACCCGGATGCTCTCCGGGAATGTGCTGGGGACCTTCGCGGCCGAGAGTCTCGAGGGGCTCCCGATGGGCGGGCGGGCCGTCACCATGCTGGCGGTAGTACCCCAGTGGGCTCGACTGATGCTCTGGCCGGCCCACCTCCAAGCGGACTACGGCGAGATCTTCCCGGCCACCCAGTGGGGAGCCAGTCAGACGCTCGGCCTGCTGATCCTGCTTGCCGCGGCGGTCGCCGCAGTGGCCGCCTGGCGCCGCGCCCCCATGGTCAGCTTCGGCCTGGCCTGGTGCGCCATTGGGCTCTTCCCGGTGCACAACGTGCTGGTTCCCACCGGGATCATGCTGGCCGAGCGGACACTTTTCCTTCCCAGCATCGGGGTGGTGATCGCTCTTGGAGGCATCGGCGCGCTGCTGCTGGAGCGGGCCGGCCCCTGGACGCGACTCGGACTCGCGACGGCCACCGGAACGCTCCTCATCCTCGGCGAGTACCGGAGCACGACCCGGCACTCCGTCTGGTCGGACCAGTTCAAGCTCTGGTATCAGACCGTCAACGTGGACGCCCCGAAGAGCTACCGGGGCCATGAGGCCCTGGCCGAGAGTTACTTCAATATCGGCGTCGAGCGAATGGCGGAACACGAGTACCGGCTCGCCATCAAGTATTCCCCCAAGACGCTCGCCCGTCCGATGATCGCGTACGCCGCGCGGCTGCGATCGAGGGGCTTCTCCTACCCCGCCGCCGAGCTCTACCGCAAAGTGATCGGCATCCATCCCAGCGACTTGATGGACCGGGCCGCGCTCATTGCCTGCCTGCTGGATCTTGGGGAATACCGGCAGGCGATGTTCCAGGCCCGGATGGCGATTTCCTACGGCTGGGAGCAACCGGCCTTTCAAGCGGCTCTCGCCACCGCGGACAGCGCTCTTCGAGTGAGGGCGCCGCCTGGAACCGTCCGGGTGAAGGCCCCGGGCACCTCAGTCCTTGGCCCCTACTTCGTCATCGGCGCGAAGAAGTGGAAGTGACAGCCCGGCCAGCCGGCCGGCTGCCTTGGGTCCTGATTGCCAGCTTGACCACGGCGGCCTCGGCGTGGAGTCTCGGCAACGGCTTCGTCTACGACGACGTCCCCATCATTCTTCAAAATCCTCTGGTCCACCAGCTCGGCTCTGCGGCAACGATCTGGCGCTCCGGCTACTGGCCGGCCGGACTCCTCTACCGCCCGATCACCAGCCAGTTGTTCGCCCTGGAGTGGGCCGTGGGCGACGGGAGTCCACTGGTTTTTCACGTGGTGAGCATCCTGCTTGCCGTGGCGACAGCCCTGGCAGTCTGGCGGCTCGCGATCCGGCTCCTTCCATCCCTGCCCGCCATGCTGGTTGGGTCGCTCTTCGCCGTGCACCCAGTCCATGTCGAGGCGGTTGCCAACGTGGTGGGCCAGGCGGAGCTGCTGGCGACACTCTTCGGCGTGCTCGCGCTCGAGCGGTACATCGCCTGGAGAGCGGAGGGCGCGCTCTCGCCAGCTCGGCGGATCGGCCTCACGGCCCTTACCCTCCTCGCCATTCTTTCCAAGGAAACCGGTTACGTCGTCCCATTCCTCCTGGCGGTGGCGGAGCTCACGATAGTGCGCGCCCGGGTCCTCAAGGCTTCATCGGCCCGGGTGGTCGCACCGGTGTTCGCCCTGCAGCTCTCGGTGATCGTCGCCGCAATCCTTCTCCGGATCTTCGTGCTCGGGCCCACTCCGGCGGCGGGACCTGCGGTGGCGTTGCGCTCCCTCGGGGCCGGGGAGCGGATCGTGGGGATGCTCGCGGTCGTGCCGCAGTGGGTCCGCCTGCTCTTCTGGCCCGCGCACTTGCAGGCCGAGTACGGGCCGCCCGCGTTGGCGGTGACGGGAGTGTTCGGTCTCGCGCATTTGCTTGGCGTCGTGATCCTGCTGGGTGCGTTCGCGCTCATGGCGATGATGTGGCGGCGACATCCGGCAATCGCATTCGGCCTGGCGTGGAGCGCCATCGCACTCCTGCCGGTCAGCAACCTCCTCACCGCCACGGGGGTCATCCTGGCCGAGCGCACCCTGTTTCTACCCAGCGTGGGGGCGATGCTAGCCCTGGGTGGGGTCATGGAGCTGTTCCTGGCCCATTATGACCGACTCCTGGCGCGGCGAGGGCTTTGCGCGATTACCGGGGCCGTGGTCATGGCGGGCGCTGTCCTGAGCGCACGCCGGCAATCGGTCTGGCGTTCTGAGGAGGTGTTCTTCCGCCAGCTCGAGAGCGACGCTCCGCGCACCTATCGAGCCCACCTTGTCGCCTCGGTCCACTATTCCGCAACTGGCCGGTATCCCGAGGCCGAGCGGGCCGCCCGACACGGCCTCGAGCTGTATCAGGGTGACCCTCAGCTGTACGAGCAACTCGGGCAGGTCCTGCGAGTTCAGCGGCGTTGCGGCGAGGCGATCCCGTTCTTGAGCGACGGCGTGCAGCGCTTCCCCGACCGGACGGTGGCGAGGAGCCGGCTGATCGAGTGCCTGCTGGCGGTGGGCGATACGGCGAAGGCGCTCACGGTGGCGAAGCAGGCGGTGGGGCTCGGGCAGTCGGAGTTCAGCCGCACGATCCAGCGCCTGCAGACCAAGCCGGCTCCTTGAGGGAGCCTCTCGTTGAAATCAGCTAGCGGAATCCTGCGGGGCGCGCTGGCGGCGGGCCTCGTGGTTGTGACCGGGCTGGAGATCCTTTCCGTCATCGGCTGGATCCGGCAGCTTCCTCTTCTAGGACTCTCCGCGGCCTCGGCATGGGCCTTCTTCCGGGTTGGGCGTTCGGGGAACCATCCCGTCCAGGTAGTCGCGTCCCCGGATCCGCGCTTCGGCGGCGATCGGGTCCGGCTCGGCTGTCTGGTGGCGATCGGGGCGGTCACCCTGCTCGTGGCGGTCGGTTCCGCGCCGAACACCTGGGACAGCATGAGTTACCATCTGGCGCGGGTCGCCGAATGGTTCGATCACGGCAGCGTCCAGCACTATCCGACGGGAATAGACCGCCAGCTGTGGGAGCCGCCTTTCGCCGAGTACTTCGTGCTGCTGGCCTATGGCGGAATGGGGGGGCGGGACTTTCTCGCCGGCCTTCCCCAGTGGCTGGGCGGGGTTGGCGCGGTGGTCGCCACCCTGGAGATTGCCCGGCTGCTGAATGCCTCGAGCCGGTCGCGGTGGATCGTGGCGCTGTTCACGGCGACCGCTCCTATCGTCATTCTCGAGGCGACCTCGACCCAGACCGATCTGCTTGGGGGCTTTTGGATCGCCGTCGCAGCCTCCCTCGCCCTTTCGGAATTTCTCACGCCGAGCTTCGGCAGCTACAACGCGGGCTGGTTCGCTGCGGCGCTCGCGCTGGCGATCGGCACCAAGGGAACTGCGCTCCCGCTCGGTCTGCCTTGGCTCCTGGTGTTTCTCGCCCCGGCCCTCAAGCCGGCCAGGGCTCGGGTCGCGCTGCGTCAGATCGCGATTGTGGGGCTGACCATCCTGCTCATCAACGGTCCCCATTTCGCCAGGAACCTGACGACGTTCGACCACCCGCTCGGGCCCGTGACGGCGCAGCGGATGCTCCGTCCGACTTCGCTTGGCGCCCCCACGATCTTCTCCAACCTGATTGCGCACGCCTCGCTTCAGACCGGCACCCCCTGGGCCGGGGTCAACCGGCACATCTCCGAGACCATCATCTCGCTCCACTCGGGGGTTGGGCTCGATCTGCCGAGTCTGTACCCCTACTTCGGTGGCTTTCGTATCATCGGATGGACGACCCAGGAGGACATTGCGGGGAATCCACTGCACTTCTGGCTCGGTCTGGCCGCACTGTTCCTGTTGGCCACCACATGGCGGCGGGTGCAGCGACCGCAGCGGGTGGCCGCAGCGGCCTATCTTGCGGGGATTCTGTTGTTCGCGCTGACGGTGCGGTGGCAGCCGTTTGGCGCGCGTCTGCATACGCCGATGCTGGTGCTGCTGTCTCCCTGCCTCCTCCTCGTGCTCGTCGGCAGGTGGCCGCGGCTCGCTGCCCTTGGGCTCGCGGCCGCGCTGCTCGCTTCGCTCCCGCCACTCTTCCTGAACGCGAGTCGTCCGCTCCTCCCGCCGGAGCCGTTCGGTTGGAGCTGGATTCGTACCCGCAGCATCCTCGTCGAGCCCCGGGAGGCCCAATATTTTGCTAACGATCCGAGCCGGTACCCGGCCTATTTCAGCGCCATAGGAATGGTCCGGCGGCTCGGATGCACCCGGGTGGCCATCCAAGCCGCGTATGACTCGTGGGAATATCCACTCTGGGCGCTGGGACGTCCCGATCACATCACCTTCGAGCACTACTCACCCGAGGCCACCGACCCGGAGCGGCCGTCGGCCGCCGCCGGTCGTGATTGCGCCGTCGTAGGCTTGGACCAGCCAGCCGGCTGGCGACCCAGTCACCTCCCGTCTGGAGTCCCGCCCCTGGTGGCCCAGGGCAGGGTGACGGTATGGCGGTAGCCAGATGATCCTGATTCCCCTTCTCGCCGTACTGGCATGGGTCCTCGCATTCCGGCGTCATGGCAGAGGCTTCCTCGAGGCTGGGCTGGCCGCTCTCGTGGTCTTTGGGCTCGTTGTCTCGGTCGCGACCGAGTTGCAAGGGCTCACGGGCATGCTCACCTCGACAGGAAGCGCCTTCGCCTGGACCCTCGCCGCAGGCGTTGGGCTGGCACACGCGCGGCGCGCGCGGGGGGGGGCATCCGCCGGGAGCGACGAACTGGGGAAACCGGGAGTCGCCGATATTGCGCCCATCGCCATCATCCTGGCTCTCACAGGGTTCCTGGCCCTCGTCTCGGCGCCCAATTCCTACGACGGTCTGACCTATCATCTGGTCCGCGTGCAGAACTGGATTGCGCAAGGTTCGCTGCGACCCTTCGCAACCCACGACACGCGGCAGTTATTCATGCCGTCCTGGCCCGAGTATGCCATGGTGCAGTTCCAACTGCTTAGCGGCGGAGACCGCTTCGCCAATCTGGTGCAGTGGATCAGCTTCGTGGGGGCGGCGGGTGGTGCCGCCCTGCTCGCCCGTGCGCTCGGGGGAGGCCGGCCGGCGGCAGTGATGGCGGCGGGTCTAGTGGCGACGCTCCCCATGGCCGTCGCGCAGGCAGGCGGCACCCAGACCGACCTGGTGGCCGCGTGTTGGGCGGTGGTGACCTGCGGGTTCGGCTATCGTCTCCTTGCCGACTCGCCGCGCAGAAGTGACGCCCTGCTCTCCGCTCTGGCGCTCGGGCTCGCGATGGCCACGAAGCAGACGGCCCTGCTCTTCGGGGGCGCGGCATTGCTGCCCGCCGTGGGATTGGTCTGGTGGCGGCGGAGCCGTCGGCTGTGGGGCACATGGATGGTGGCTGTCGCCCTGGCGTGCGGGCTCATCGCCGGCCCTCAGGTCGCTCGCAATCTGGAGGTGTTCGGCAATCTGCGCGGCGATCCACTCTGGCTCGAGACCGTCGTCATGACGGCACGGGGCCCCAATCAGGTCCTCGCGAACATGCTGCGCAATCTCTCGCTCCACTTCGGGACGCCGTCGGATGGGCTCAACCAGGCGGTGGTGGCCGGGGTC
>JAXIPC010000225.1:0-8194 GCA_045403135.1 Gemmatimonadales bacterium
CTGACCGGACGGCGATCGATCGACGAGCTTCGCGCGACCCGACTGGGACCGGAGGAGCTCAGGCAGCACCTGAAAGATTTCGGCGTGCAATACATCCTGTTCAGCCGGATCCACCTGGACCAGAAGTGGCTGGCCGAGCGATTGCAATCCTCCTGCGGAGAGTGGGAAGTGCGGGCAGAGTATGCCGGCGGGGCCCTGCTACTGCGGCGGGTGGACAACCAGCCACCCGAGCCGGCCCGGGCGAGCTGTGAGGCGATGTCCCGATTCGCTAAGGGTCCGTGGTAGTGAGCCCCTGGCCACCGCGGCGGTCCTCCACCGTGCCCCTCTCCCGAGCGCCCACCTGCAGCAACGCGTCCACCTCGGCCTGCCGTTGCTTCAACAGCGCGAGATCGTAGGGCGGCGGATACCGCAACCACTCGGTCCACACCAGAACCATCGAGGTGCCGATCGCCAGCGCGGCAAAGACCACGAGGGTGGGCAACAGCGAGTGGTGCCTCCAGAGTCCCGCGGCCGCCGCGGTGGCGACCACCACGATGATGCCCAGATGCGGGGGCGTCAGCACGTGGGGAACGCTGGCCGGCGCCGCGACCTTCCGAGTGATGGTGTACCCCACCTGCCGGTTGATCACGGCGTCGAAGAGTGCGGACGCCAGGTGCGGCCATTTGGCTACCTGGAGCAGCGCGGCTCGCCAGTGCAGGCCCCGCTCGCGGTTGGGATCGAAGAAGAACCGCTGCCGGAACCGGTCGACTGCGTGCAGGACCACGATCAACCCGACGCCTGCCAGCAGCGGTCCGGCTTCGAGGAACGAGGGGACGGCGTTCTGGAGCAGCATCGCGATCAGCATGGTGAACAGGACGAAGAAAACCAGAGGCCGGAGGAAATAGACCCCGTGGAACAGGTTCAGCATGCGCTCAAGTGGTGACAGCCTGGGCGCCAATTCCCGGAAAGCCCGGACCTTGAGATCCACCACGGCCCGCGCCCACCGGATCTGCTGGCTCAGGTATCCCGGCCAATCCACCGGGGTGACCCCCAGCGCCAGGACCCGGGGGACATAGACCCCCCGCCACCCCTCCGCTCGGTACAGCATGGTGAGGTAGAGGTCCTCCGCGTTGTGGGCCGGGAAGCCCCCAACCTGTCGCAGGGCCGCCACACGGTGCAGGCTGTGACTACCAACTATGATCGGGTGGCCCAGGGCATAGCTCGCCATTTGGTGAGAAGAATGGTATGCGTAGGTCTCCTCCGCGGCCCCCTTCGCGATGAAGCTCGCCTCCTGGTTGAAGTACACCGGCGGTGCCTGGACGTACCCGACCCCGGGGTCGCGGAAGTAGCCCAGCAGTGTCGTTAGGTACTCAGGCCTTGGCACGTGGTCAGGGTCGAATGTCACAACCACATCGTACGAGTCCTTCACCACGTCGGTCAGCCAGGCGTTGTAGTTCCCGTGCTTGGTCCTGGCTTCGAATTGGCCATACTCGGCCTGGAATTCCGGCCGATTTTTGCGGGTGAAATGGCGGGCGCCAAGCCGTTGGCAGAGCGCGCGCACCTCCGCACCGTCGCCCTCGTCGAGCACCCAGGTTTCGTGCGGATAGTCCGTCGCCACCAGCGCCCGCACGGTGGTTTCCAGCATGGACAACGGCTCCGTCCCAGGGACAAATGAGGTGGCCACGGCCACACGGAGCCCGGGTACGGATCCAAGGGGGTGCGGGCGGCGCATGCGAATCAAGGCGGCCCAGCGCGCCACCCAGACGGCGATGTAGTACGCGGCAACAAAGGTTGCGGAGGCGTACAGAATGACGTGGTCCCGGATCAAGGGAAGCGTGACCCAACGGATGCCGAAGAACAGGATCGCCAGCGCCGCGATCGCGCTAAGTATCAGGTAATCCCTGGTGATGGGCGCACCAGGGGGTAGCACCCGCTCATCGACGATTATCGACTCGTCTGTGGGCGCCGTTCTCGAACCGGTATTGGGGGGCTGGGTTGGCAGTGACCGCCACCTTCCTCGGCTTCGTAACCTCATCCGGCAATGGTCGTTGAGGGGCCGCAATGAGGCATGAGCACCCGTAAAGCACACTACGCGCCGAGGTGTCCTTGCGCTGTGACCCTCCCGGAGGGCACATTCGCCTCCGGCCTCTGGGCCCGCAGGTCATTTCATTGCCATATTTTACCCTACTTCTGGTACCCGTGACAGTATACCCTGGCGCCACGGGGAGCTTGCCCGGTTCGCTCCCCGATACCCCCCCACCAGCGCGGCCCTACAGGTCGATAAGTGCCGATCTGGCAACGATCGCGCGCAATATCGTTCGCTACCGGGAGCTGCTTGTCGAGCTGACTCGCCGGGACCTGCGTATCCGCTACACCCAGGCGGTGATGGGAGTGATTTGGGCCATCCTCACTCCGCTCGTGGTGGCGCTTTCCGGATGGGTTATCCGGGTCGCGCTGAGCTACATGAGCGGGCAGCCGCTGGCGCAGCTGGAGCTCGCCGGCATAGCCGTCAAGGCGGTGGCCTGGTCATTCTTCGCCGGGGCCCTGGGTTTCGGAACTGCCAGCGTCATCGCCAATCTTGCCCTGGTGACGAAAGTGTACTTCCCCCGCCAGATCCTCCCGCTGTCATCGGTGGCCACTCAGGTGGTCGACAGTGCCATCGGCGCCGCTGCGCTGGCGATTCTGCTCCCGCTGTTCGGCGTACGGCCCTCCACCGCGCTCCTGTGGATACCGCTGCTTGCCGGTCTCCTGGTTCTGCTGACGACCGGTTTCACCCTGCTCGCCGCCTGCGCCAACGTCTTCTTTCGCGATGCCAAGCACGTGGTCCAGCTGATCACCAGCTTCGGAATCTTCTTCACGCCGGTGATCTTCAACGCCGACGCCTTCGGCCCGGGTGGCGTCAAGGTCCTGATGCTGAATCCTCTGGGACCGGTGCTCGAGGGGTTTCGGCTGGCGGTCGTGCACGGACACAATCTGCTGACTCCGCTGACCGGCGCCGGCGGTGCCGTCGTGTGGAGCCCCTGGTACCTGGTGTGGTCACTGGGGTGGGCACTGGCGGGGACGGTACTGGCCGCGCTGATCTTCCACCGCGCCGAAGCCCAATTCGCGGAGTACGTGTGAGGGCGACGTGAGCCCCGGACACGTGGAGCTGGTTCACGTCTGGAAGCGATTCCGGTACGGTGAAGTGCACACTCGGCTTCGGGACGCGATTCCGGCCCTGGCCAACCGTCTCTTCCGCCGGAAACGCGGCCCCACCGAGATCCAGGAAGGAGAATTCTGGGCGCTACGCGACATCAGCTTCGTGGTCAAGCCGGGCGAAGCGCTCGGGCTGATCGGGGCGAACGGAGCGGGTAAATCGACGGTGCTCAAGCTGCTCACCCGGATCATGGAGCCGACCGCCGGCGTATGCCGCCTCAGGGGTCGGGTGGGAGCCCTGATCGAGGTGGCTGCGGGATTCCATCCCGATCTCACCGGGCGCGAAAACGTGTTCCTCCAGGGCGTGATCATGGGGATGCCGCGCCGGGAGATTGCCAGGAAGTTCGATGAAATCGTGGCGTTCGCCGAGCTCGCTCCGTTCATCGACACACCGGTCAAGCGCTACTCCACCGGCATGGAGGCGCGCCTCGGCTTCGCCATTGCCGCGCACCTCGAGCCCGAGGTGCTCCTGGTGGATGAAGTGCTCTCCGTCGGCGATGCCGCCTTTCAGGCCAAGGCCTTCGAGAAGGTGACCGAGCTCGTCCGGCGAGAGATTCCGGTGGTGATCGTCACCCACCAGCTCGAGGCGCTCACGGTGCTCTGCAGTCAGGCGGTGCTGCTCGACCACGGCCGCGTGGTCAAGCACGGCACACCGCAGGAATGCATCACCGCCTATCTTCACGGCGAATCGGGGGTCCAGCCGGTTGCCAGAGGAGATGGGGCGGTACAAATCGAGGCAGTGCACCTCAGCACCGACGCCGTGGCCTCGGGCGGGACGATGCACATCGCGGTGGCTTGCCGAGTCGCGGAGGGCGGGAAGACCGAGGCCGAGAGCGTGTACGTGCGGATCCGTCTTGCCGAGACGGGTTGGGTGGCGTTCGAGACCGGCACCTTCCCACTCGGTGTTCCGCTCCCGGTCCAGGGGGATTTCCAGGTGACCTTCGAGCTGCAGATGAACCTGCATCCGGGGATCTACCGGGTGGAGACCATCGCCTTGGACCGGGTCATGGGACGGGAGTCCTGTCTGGGGCCCACGGCATTTCTCGAGGTTCGCGGCGAGCCGTTCCTGGGCTACGCGCAGTGCCACCCCCGGGTGCGGGTGGAGCTCCCGTCGCCCGATCGCTTCATCGGCTGAGCGGCGGTTCCCCGTGCCCCACCGTCCCCTTCGCCATCTCATCGTCTCCCGGGAGTTCCCGCCGGCGTCCTACGCGCCAGGGGGCATCGGTACCTATGCCGCCCACATCGCGTGGCTTCTGGCCGAGGCGGGAGAAACGGTCCACGTCATCGGAGAGCGATGGACCGGGGCGCCGGAGCCGCGCAAGGAGTACTGCGACGGCCGACTGGTGGTGCATCGCGTGGTGCTGGCCCCGTCCGGCGCGGAGGCCCGGGAGCTGGGTACGGCTACTTCGGCGCAGCGCTTCGCCTGGCAGGCGGCCCTGCTGGCGGAAGCCCTGGTGGACCGGGAGGGGATCGACCTCGTCGAGGCCCAGGAGTGGGAAGCTCCGCTGTACTACTTCCTGCTCCGGCGCGAGCTCGGCCTCGGACCGGAGCGAAAGCCTCCCTGCATCGTGCATCTCCATTCGCCGACCGAGCTTATCTACCGGCACAATGAATGGAGGGGCCGGCCCGAGTATTTCTCCGCCATCCGTCTCGAGGAGTTCTGTATCCGCGCCGCGGACGCTTGGCTCTGTCCCAGCCGCTATCTCTCGCACCAGGTGGCCGCGCGGTACGGTATTCCCGTCGACGCCATCTCCGTCATTCCCTATCCTCAGGGTGACTCGGCCTTCCTTCCGCGGGACCCCGGTGTGTGGCGGGACGGAAGGGTCCTGTACGTCGGGCGGCTGGAGCCGCGGAAGGGCGTGATCGAATTCGTGGACGCGGCGGTGGAGGTCGCGCTGGGCCACTCCACGGTCGCCTTCGATTTCGTGGGGGAGGACGTCCCCTACCCCCGAACGCTGTCGGTACGCCGGTACCTGGAGAGCCGGATTCCGCGAGATCTCCGCTCGCGGTTCCGGTTTCACGGGCTCCAGCCGCGCGCCCGCCTGCCGGAGTTCCTCGCCGCCGCGCGGGTGGCGGTGGTCCCGTCCCGGTGGGAGAACTTCCCCAACACCTGCATCGAAGCGATGTCGTCGGGGCTGCCCGTGATCGCATCGCCGACCGGGGGGATGGCGGAGATGCTGGAAGACGGGGTGACCGGCTGGATCGCGGCGTCGCAGGCCCCGACGGATCTCGCGGCGGCGCTGCGCCGGGCCCTGGGGACACCGCCGGAGCAGGGCGCCGCGATGGGACGGGCCGCCGCGGAATCGATTCGCGGTTTGTGCGGCAACGAGATCACCACCCGCCGGCATCTGGCGAAGCGGCGAGAGCTGGCCCGGTGGGGTGACCCGGGCATGGCGCCCGTCATCCGGCCGGCGGAGCCGGAGACCGGTGGGGTCCGGCGCCACGGCCTCGCGATCGTGGTGCAGGCGGAGGCGGGCTCGAGATCCACCAGGGCGCTCGACTCCACGGCGCGGCTCACCACCCGCCCGAGGGCCGTCGCCGCGATCGAAGCACGGGACGGCGGGTCGGTGGCCGTGCTCGAGCGAGCGATCCGGGAAATGATCGACGATCACGCCGTTGCGGGAGTGGCGCTGGTACCTGCCTCCGTCGCGCTCGAGCCCCCTTTTCTCGACGCGTGCGGAGAGGCGCTGGCTCGGAACCCCGGCCTGGGCATCCTGTCCGGATGGACGGACCATGGGCCCGCCGGATTCGTCCAACCCACGCCGGCGTTCCCCTACCAATGGATCGCCGACGGGATTGGCGATGCTGCCGTGGTACGCGCCGAGGCATTCCTGCAGTCGGGAGGCCTGCGCGAGCATCTGCCGCTCCGGTACGCGCGGTGGGATCTCTGGAACGCCATCCTCGCGGCGGGGTGGAAGGCGCTGGCCTTTCCCGGGCTGCTTGCCACGCGGCAACGCGCGCCCGTGGCGCGGCATTACCACGAAGCGGACGGAGCGATGCTCCAATCGCTCCGGGAGCGCTTCCCCAACGAGTTTGCCAGGGACGCGGAGACGGTCCGGTCGCTGGAGACGCGTCCGGGCGCGGAAGCGGAGCCGCACGTCCGCGACGTCTTCCGCTTGCCGCTCCGGGAACAGGTAAGGCTTGCCCTCGAGGCGGTCCGCCGGCCGCGCCGGGCGCTGGGATGGCTCCGGGACCATTGGTTGCGGAAGGCCCGATGAAGGTCGGCCTGCTCTCGTTCGAGTATCCTCCCGAAACCGGCTTCGGCGGCATCGGCACCTATACCTGGTACCAGGCGCGCGCGCTGGCCAGGCTCGGCCACGACGTGCACGTGCTGGCGGGATCGACCTCTGCCACGTCGCTCATCACGACCGGACACGATGGGGTCATCGTGCATCGTTTCCGGAGCGCCGGCCCGCTGATGAAAGGCTTCGGGGCGCTCGGAAAACTCGGCATGTGGTGGACCAAGAACCGGCTCGAGAACGCGCTGTCGATGTACCGCGGTCTCGGCGCCCTGCTGAAGCAGCACCGGTTCGACATCATCGAGATGCCGGAGTGCGGCGCCGAGGGCGCCCTGGTCAATCACCTGCTCGACGCGCGGACGGTGGTGCGGTTCCACTCCCCCGCGCGCCTCATCATGCCGTACTACGCCGTGCCCCCCTCCGACGTTCGGTGGTGCGGGCGCATCGAGCAGCTCGGCATCCGCGGCGCCGACTCGTTCACGTCCTGTTCGCGGTTTCTCGCCGGGGAAGTCGCTCGCGAGCTTGGCGTCACCAAGCCGGTCCAGGTCATTCCCAACGGTATCGATCTCGAGCTCTTCGATGCGGCGGACCAGGTAGAGTTCCGGCGCCGGTTCGATCTGCCTTCGGACCGGCTGATGATCTTCTTCTCCGGACGGATGGAGCAGCGGAAGGGCATCGAGCTCTGCCGGGAAATCGCCGCGACCATCCTCGCGCGCCATGACGTGGCGTTCGTGCTCGCGGGGCAGGATCTTTTCAACTATGTGAACGGCGATCTCCTGCCCTTCGTCCAATCCAGACCGTTGCGCGGCTCGATCCACTATCTCGGCAAGCTCGATCTGGCCTCGGTCCGGTCGGGTCTCATGCAGTCGGACGTCTTCCTGCTCCCCAGTCTCTGGGAGAATTGTCCCTATTCCTGTCTCGAGGCGATGGCGGCCGGCCGCGCGATCGTCAGCTCGGACCAGGGCGGCATGCCCGAGTTGATCGAGGATGGGGTGAATGGCCTGCTGGCCCGGAGCGGAGACGCCGCCTCATACGTCGGCGCGCTCGAGGCGCTGATTGCGAATCGCGCGCTCCGCGAGCGGCTGGGCGCCGCCGCCCGGAAAACCGTCGAAACGTCACACACCGATACCCTGATGGCCCGGCTCTCGGTCGACCATTACCGGCACAGCCCCGAGGCCGGTTCCCGCCGGCGCCGGCCGGCTCTCGCGAGCGATGCCACTCCCGCCGCCCGCTGAGTTCCCGCCCCGAGTCAGCCGAGTCCTGCGGCTCGGGATCGTCGCGGCGACGGTGGCCGGCCTCGCTTGGGCGACCCAGGTTTCGCTTGGCCCGCTCCTGGCCTCGGGGGTCGGTCCCGCGCGGATCGTGGTGCACGCGGTCCGGGCGCCGACCCTTGCCGCTGACACCGGTCGCGGAGAGTTCCTGATCCAGCACCTGTTTGTGGACGGTCGGCTCTACCGGGCCGAATCGGTGAACGTCTCCGACGCTTGGCTCCCGGCCGCCGGAAATGGAGCCGGGAATCCGATGGGCCTGCGGCTCGCCGCCGCCGCCGATTCCGGCGCGGTGTCATTTCGGGGCGGGCGGGTCGTGATGGTTGTGGACGCGGGAGGCTGGCACGGAACGCTTCGGGTGAAGCGTGATGGACGGCAGACCCAAGCCGTAAAACTCCCGGTGAACCCCGCCCGAGATGAGCGCGTCATCGTGGAGGATCCGGCCCCGCCGGAGTCCGCGGTGATTCTCCTGGTTGCGGTAGTGCTCCTGTCTGCCGCGGCCTGGCGCCTGGC
>JAXIPC010000021.1:0-2635 GCA_045403135.1 Gemmatimonadales bacterium
GGGCCATGAAGCCGGGCGATGTGGTCGAGATCGAGATCGAAGGGGTAGGGGTGCTGCGGAATCGAGTGGCGAAGTAGAACCAAGGCCTCGCGGAGATGCAGAGCGGGCCGCCCCGGTTGGGAGCGGCCCGCCGCGTTATGAACCCTCCGGGTCCCGAACGACGCTACATCCCGCTACTCTGGCTCGACGGGGGAACCAGGCCCTTCAGCCGGAGATAGGTGACGATGTTGCCGTAGTGCTCGTTGTCGTGGGCCACGTTCATGATCAGCCAGCCGAGCCGGGTCATGTTCATCCCGAACATCTCGTGCATGGCGGTGAAGGAGGCGTCGGGCATCTTGTAGATCGGGTCGCAGTAGGCGAAGGCGTCTTGGAGTGCCTTCACGAGCGCCGCCTTCTCGGTGGTCTTCTCGAAGTCCTGGGTCGCCGGACTCTTTTCTCCCTTGGCCACTGAACAGAACATGTAGTTGGCGTTGGCCACGTGCCCGATCAGCTGCCCGTAGCTCCGGACAGTGGCGACCGGCTTGAAGGAGTAGTTGGCCTCGGGCATCTGCTCGGCAGATTTGACGATGTTGCCCTTGACATAGTCGTACAGCGGACTCGCCGCGGCCACGGCCTGTGCCGAGGCGGCGGTGGGCAGGGCAAGGAGGAGCAGGATCGCTCCGGTACGGGCTCTCATGGTGTAGCCTCCGGGCTCAAGTCGGTAAGGTGGCGGTTTCAAGACCGCCGGGTAAGATCGCACTCGAAGAACACCGTGTCCACCAGCTCATCGGCGCGGTAGCGGGGGATCTCCACGAAGCCGAGCTCCCGGTACAGGCTATCGAGCCGGGCCAGGTAGCGCCGGCCCCGTGGCGGGGCGTAGGGTCCGGGCAGGCCTTCGGCATCGGCCCGAACCTGGTCGGAGCCGGGATGCTCGCGGAGCGAGGTGGCATGCGCCAGCACGAGGAACCGCACCGCCTCCATCTGGTCCGGTGTCTCGGCGGTGAGGACTTCGATCATGGGCTGAAGGGTAGGTGGAGGAGCCGGCCGATCCGGTACCGCTCCGTATATAGTAGCGCGCGTGGCACGGGAGCGCCTCGGCCCTGGCAACTTGCACATCCTCCCGCTGATCGTCACGTTACCTGAGCCCTGCGCATGCCAAGCGCCGTAGATCGAGACTCCGGAGGACATGAACAACTCCCCCTCCCGGCCCCGCGTCACGGCGCCGGTGCTCGCAGCCATCCCCCTCGCGGTGCACGCGTTTCTGGCCTGGAGGCTCCGGGCCGCCGCGATCAGCACCGGGCAGGACGATGCCGTGTACCTGCTGCTGGGGCGGGGGCTGCGGGACTTCGCATACAGCAATTTCTGGTTGGTCCCGAGTGCTCCTCATGGGACGTACCCGCCGCTATACCCCCTCATACTCGGTGTGACGAGCGGGATCTTCGGGGACGCGCTGACACCGGCCCTGCTCCTCAGCGTCATGTTTTCCACCCTGGCGCTGGGAATCCTGTTTTCGATTGCCTATCGCTGGTCCCCCCCCGTGGCATTCCTGACCCTTTCAGTGAGCGCGGTGAATCCTTGGCTGGTTCGACTGGCCGGCATGATGTACACCGAGCCGTTCTACCTGCTTTGCACAGCGCTCACCCTGTGGTTTCTGGCGGCCCCTGTCGCTTCGAGCCGCTCGCGGTTCGGGGCGGGATCGCTCGCGGTCGCGTCTTTCCTGGTGCGGGTGATGGGAATCACCATGATCGCCGCCGTGTTGCTCACCTGGGTGATCGAGCGCCGCCGCCGGGCCGCCTTCGTCTTCGCTCTGGTGAGCTTGCTCTGCGTGGGAGGATGGTTCGTCAGGGCGAGGATCGCCGCCGGTGCCGCGATGGCCGGACAGTCGTACATCGCGGATGTGCTCACCGCGCCGGCCTCGGCCACCAAGCCGTCCGGACTGGTGACCAGCATTCCCCACTTCGTCTCCACCGTCGCGAAGCGGGTTATCTACAACACGCCGGCCTACCTGAGCCGGCGGGTGCCTTCGGTTCTGGCGTTCCCAACGATTCCCGGAACCACCCTCGACAACTGGCTGTGGCTGGTGCTGATCGTCCTCCTGGGAGGGCTCGGCCTGTTCGAGCTGAGCCGCCGGCTGCCGGGGGCCGCGCTCTATCTCGCGTGCTTTGGGGGCGCGCTTCTGGTCTGGCCATACAGCCTCCCCCGTTTTCTGGCGCCGGTCATCCCGCTCCTCCTGCTGGTCTTGTTTCTGGGGCTCGGGCGTCTGGTAAAACGGCGCTCGGGCGCCCTTGCCTGGGCGCCGCTCTCGCTCCTCGCCCTGGTGCTCGTGGTCTCCGGGTTCACCCAGAACAGGCGAGAGCTCGCCGCGATGGCCCGATGCGACCGGAGCGCACCCTACACCTCGGAAGGCTGCTACGACCAGGTGGAGCGGGCCTTCTTCGAAGCCGTCCGCCAAGCGGACCGGGAAGCCCCGGCCGGCGCGGTGTTCATGTCCCCGAAGATGGCAACGGTGTATTACCTGACCGGACGGCGATCGATCGACGAGCTTCGCGCGACCCGACTGGGACCGGAGGAGCTCAGGCAGCACCTGAAAGATTTCGGCGTGCAATACATCCTGTTCAGCCGGATCCACCTGGACCAGAAGTGGCTGGCCGAGCGA
>JAXIPC010000108.1:0-4417 GCA_045403135.1 Gemmatimonadales bacterium
CTCCTTGGTGGTGAAGAAGGGCTCGAAGATGCGGCCCCGAGTGGCCGCGTCCATCCCGACACCGGTATCGGAGACGACCAGCGCGACGTAGCGCCCGGGCTTGACCCCATCGTGCAGGTCGGCGGCGAGGTGATCGAGCTCAGTATTGGCGGTTTCGATGGTGAGCCGGCCGCCGCCAGGCATGGCATCGCGGGCGTTCACGGCGAGGTTCATCAAAATTTGCTCGAGCTGGCTCGGATCGGCCCAAACCCGGCCCAGGCCCTCCGTGGGCAGAACCGTCAGCTGGACGCTCTCCGGGAGTACGCGGGCGAGGAAAGTGCCGAGATGCCGGACGACGGCATTGAGATCGAGGGTGCGCATCTCGAGGACCTGACGCCGCCCGAATGCCAGCAGCTGACGGGTGAGATCGGTCGCTTTCCCCGCGGCCTCGCGCAGGAGGATCAGGTCGGATCGCCCGGAGTGGTCCCGCGGCAGGGTCTGCTGGATCAGCTCGCCGAGACCGATGATCACCGTGAGGATGTTGTTGAAGTCATGGGCGACTCCGGCCGCCAGCTGCCCCACGGCCTCCAGACGCCTGCCCTCCTGCAGCTCCTCACGGGCCCGGGCGAGCCGTGCCTCGGCGTGAACCCGGCTCCGCAAGTGGACGAAGAGCAGCGTCGAGGTGCCGAGGATCAGGATCCCGCCGGTCAGGAGCGCCCACAAAAGGATCGTGTTGGTGCGAGTCACCGCCCGCTGCACTTCGAGCGCGCTGGCGTCGAGGAGCCGAACCTGCTCGGTCTCGACCGCTACGAAGTGGGGGCGGATGCCTTCGATCAGCATGGCGCTGCGCGAGGGGACCAGCGCGACGTCCGGTGATCGTGAGGGGCTGGTTCCCACCAGCTGCACCGTGGCCGCGAGGTCCGCGGCGTACGCGACGAGCTGCGGCTGGAGCAAGTCGAGCTCCCGCTGCAACGAGGGTATGCCCGCGGTGAGGGTCCGGAGTGCCGTGGTGTCGGTCGCGAGACCGGTACGGCCGCTCCGGTAGGTGGCGAGGTAGACGGAGTCGCGGGTGAGGACGTATCCGGTGATACCGACCCGCATTTCTCCGATGTCCTGGCGAACCTTGCGCAGCGCGATCAATACCTCGTAGGCCCGCTGCCTTGCCTCCGACCCGCGCTGCAGTCGGTCGAAGGTTCGGCGGGCCAGGACGGTCACCCCGGCGAGCGTGGCCAGCGCCACGGCCAGCGCAAAGCCGGCCAGCAAAAGCGGGCGACGGGACGAAACCGCTGCCTCGGACGGGGACCCCCTGCCCCACATGCGATGCCTCCGGAAGTGCAGGAGCGCTCAGTGGGTCAGTAGGATAGTACGAGGTTTCTGGAGAAGCGAATGAGGCGAGGGGTGACCAGTCAGGCAGGTTTTTTCGGACGGATACGGGAGTCAGCCATGGCGCGAAGGCTGACCCCGCCCTGGGGAGGACGGAGCACCTGAATGGCATCGCCGGCGCCGACCTCCCCCTCCTCGACGACCCGGAGATAGGCGCCGAATCGTCCGACGGCCAGGAAGTGCTTCGGGAAGCGGGGATTGCCCAGGCGCACGCCAAGCTTGAAACACGGAAGCCGGGGTTGGGCCACCTCCAACAGAGCGGTCCCAACTCGCCATCGCTCGCCAACCAACGCCGAGCCTAGATCGAGGCCCTGGACGGTCAGGTTCTCCCCGAACAGCCCGGGGCTGGTCGCGATGCCCTCGTAGTCGGCCCAGTACCGATAGTCCTCAGCGGCGTACGCGTACACCGCCTTGTCGGGACCCCCGTGCAGCAACCGGTCTGCCTGGTCGTCGCCGTCGAGGTTCAGGCGGCGGACTCGGATGGCCCGATTGCCGACCGGGTGCTTCCAGATCCCGGTCCGCACCACGCGCTCCCGCCAGAGGATCTCCCGAACCGCGCCCACGTTGACCGACTGCACCCGCGGGTCGCCATTCGGTTCCTCCGGAGCGGTGCCGACTCGATCGCTCACTCCTGGAGTTGAGCGGAGCCTGCCGCTGCGACCACCTCGCCCGGGCTGCGCGACGGCGCGGTGAGGGTCGCCCCCATATTGAGCAGCTGCAGGAGCGCCGAGCGGCGCACCTCGTCTGCCGGGAGCCGCCCCAGCACCGGGTCCTCCAGGTCGCGCGCTCCGGTGGCTTCCGGATCCACCTGGGCGTCGAAGCCCCGGATCAGGGCCTCCCGTACCGAGGTGGAGAGGCACATGTGCGCGTAGAATCCGACGACCAGGACTTCGGTGACCTCGAGCGTCCGGAGCCATTCCTCCAGGCCGGTGGCCGTAAACGCTCCGAACACATCCTTGTCGAACAGGCGCTCCGGGCCGTGCCCGGCGAGCAGCCCCAGACCCGGAGACAGCTCGGCGCCCCAGGACCCGGGGACGAAGGCCTTCGACTCATGCGGTCGGTTATGGTGCCGAACCCAGGCAATGGGCCGGCGCTCCTCACGCGCCGCGTCCACGTGCTCCACGATGCGCCTGAGGGCCTGCGCGTGATTGGGGACCGGCCGAAGCCCCTTGGCGGAGAACTCGTTTTGGGCGTCGACCACCAGTAGTGCCTGCATAGACTCCCTCCTGGTTCCAGAATGAATTAGACTCCAATGACCAATTGCTAAATGGACTTCGTTGATTCCGCAAATACAACGAAAATCCTTCGGCGCGGGGGGAGGAGGCTCATGGGACTGGACCACACCGACTTCCTGCTGATCGACGCACTCCAGCACGATGCCGCCCAGCGGCTCGAGGACCTTGCCCGGGTTGTCCAATTGGCCCCGTCATCGGTGTACGAGCGGCTGCGCCGCCTGGAGCGCGACGGCGTGATCCAGCGCTGGACGGTTGACCTCGACGCCGCCGCCCTCGGCCTGAGTGTGCTGGCCTATATCGGCGTTCGATCCACCCGGCCCTGCTCGAAGTTGCTTCCGGCGCTCGAGGCCATCCCCGCCATCGAGGAGTGCTACTCGGTGGCCGGCGAGCTGAGCCTGCTACTCAAGGTCCGGGTGCCCGGGACGCCGGCCTTGCTCGAGCTGGCCGAACAGCTTCGCCAAATCCCCGGGGTCGAGGGAACCGAGACCACGATCGTGCTCAAGACCCAGATCGACCGGCCGATCGCGCTGCCGACGCCGGTTCTTCCCAAGCGGGCGAGGGCTCGTGGGGCGGAAGCGACCTGAACTTCGCTAGGCCGGCAAGGCCGCCTGGCGCCGCAACAGGAAGCGCCGGACCGCCGGGTCGCGCTCCAGCCCGATCGCGAACTCGTAGGCCCCGCGAGCATGCGCGTGGGCTCCGGTCCTGGCCAGTAGCTCGGCGCGCGCGGCCCAGTAGGGTTGGTATTCGCCGAGCCGTCCATCGGCGGCTCGATCCGGCATCGCCGCGAGCCCGGCACCGGCGCCGTCCATCTCCGCGATGGCCAGGGCGCGATTGACCGCAACCACCGGTGAGCCGCCGAGCCCCAGCAGCGCGTCGTAAAGCCGCACCACCTCGGCCCAGTTGGCCTGACCAGTGCGGCAGCGATAGACGTGCGCCGACTGCAAGGCACCCTCAAGCTGGTAGCGGCCGATGCAGCCCAGCGCGGCGGCGCGCCGGAGCAGCGTTTCGGCCTCACCGATCATCTGCGAATCCCACAACCCCTGATCCTGTTCGGCGAGCGGGACGTACTCGCCGCACTGGTTACGCCGAGCCCGCCGCCGGGCTTCCGCGTGCAGCATGAGTGCCAGCAGTCCCAGCCCCTCCGGTTCCTCCGGTAGCAGCTCGGTCACCAGTCGGGCCAGAAACATGGCTTCCTGGGTGAGATCCCGGCGGGCGGCGTCGGTGCCGAAAGGGTCGGTCCAGCCCTCGGTAAAGCCGGCGTAGATCGCGTCCAGCACGGTGTCGAGCCGGCCGGGAAGCTCCTCGCGCTCCGGGATGCCGAACGGAATGCCGGCCTGTCGGATCTTGTCCTTGGCCCGGACCAGTCGCTTCCCCATGGCCGCCGGCGAGGTGAGGAACGCCGAGGCGATGGCCTTGGCGTCCAGCCCGAGCACCACCTGCAGCATCAACGGCGCGTGAATGCCGGCCTCGATGGCCGGATGGGCGCAGGCGAACAGCAGCGCGAGCCGATGGTCGGGGATCTCCGGGCCTGCCGCCGCCGCGTCCAGCCCTTCGGAAAGGATTTGCAGCTGCGGCGCGGCCAGCTCGCCGGTGCGGCGGCGCCGGGCGGCATCGATCAGCTTTCGGCGCGCGACGGTGAGCAGCCAGGCTTCCGGGTTCGACGGACAGCCGTTCAGCGGCCAATCCGCCAGCGCCGCGGCGAACGCGTCCGACAAGGCGTCCTCGGCGGCAGCCACATCCCGGGTGCGGGCCGCGAGGAACGCGACCAGCTTGCCGTAGCTGCGGCGGGCGACCGCGTCCGCCGTGCTGCGGGCCTGCTC
>JAXIPC010000138.1:0-20729 GCA_045403135.1 Gemmatimonadales bacterium
GCCGGGGTGCTGCTCCAGCTTGCGGTCCAGGCCGGCCAGGTCGCCGTGGTTGAAGCGGACCGTCTCCCCATCGGACATCTTGGCGCCGTCGACGATGGACGCGTGATCGAGCTTGTCGAGGAACACCACATCTCGCCGGCCCACCAGCCCCGAGATGAGGCCGAGGTTGGCGTTGTACCCGGTGGAAAAGACGATGCAGTCTTCCTTGCCGAGAAAGTCCGCCAGCGCGGCTTCGAGTTGGAGGTGGAGATCGAGGGTGCCGTTGAGAAAACGGCTTCCGGTGCAGCCGGAGCCGTAGCAGCGGAGGGCGCGAGCCGCCGCCTCCAGAACCAGAGGGTGATGAGTCAGGCCGAGGTAGTTGTTCGACCCCAGCATGATCCGCTTTTGGCCTTCGATGGTGACGACGGTGTCTTCGGATTCCGAGATCGGGCGGAAATAGGGGTAGAGCCCCTGTGCCTTGACCTCATCCGCCCGGGTGTACTGGCGACACTTCTCGAAAAGCGTGACGTCGGTCTGGAGGGTGTGGCTATGCACGTGACCTCGCGTCAGCAGAAGTGGGAGACTCCTCCATCCCTATGAGGGATAATGGGTTAAACTAACCTCAATTGTCAGGTCGGACAAGGCTGGTGTAGCCCCGGCGGGGCGGGGCGCCTCTTGAGTGTCCGGAGTCACGGCCCCCGGAAGATCGCCCTGCTTAGATTCCCTGTCGACCCATGCGGCGCTCTCTCTTTCTCCTCGCGGTCTTTGCTGCCTCGGCCGCGCCGGCTGCACACGCCCAAGGGAGCGGACAGGGCCCTACGCTGCTCGAGCCGCTCGACTGGGGTCCCGACGCCGCGTGGCGCCGGCGGGCAAAGACGGTGCGCGAAACTCGGATGCAGCTGCTTCGGAGCGGCAACATCCGCGAGTTGAATTCTATCCGGGGCGGGCCCTTCTTCGCCCCTTCGCTGCGGGTCGGAGGCGGGCTTGCCACCGCCGTGGTGGGTGCCTTCCGGGTGCCGGTGATTCTGATCGCGTACAAAGACATTCCGGCTCCCTATCCGGTTTCCCTCTTCCAATGCCTCCTCTTCAGCAGCACCCCGGGCAGCTGCGGCCTGGTGGGAGACTTCAGCCACCCCTATTCGGTCAAGAGCTACTACGAGGAACTCTCGCACCACCGGATCTCGCTGGATGGCGTGGTGTTCCCGACTGTGGGAATGGACTCGGTGGCCGCCTTCTATACCGACGGCTGCAAGGGCATCACCGTCACCAACAACACGAGCTGTCCCGATCGTTCGGCGACCGGTGGCAACCGCATGGCCATCATGCTGAAGGCCGCGCTCGATTCGATCTCCAACCGCCCGGATGGTGCCACGGTGTGGGGGCAGTTCGACAACGACGGTCCCGACGCGATCCCGAACAGCGGCGACGACGACGGCGTGGTGGATTTCGTCACCTTTCTGCAGCCGGAAGTGGGCGGCGAATGCACCCAGAATGTTCCCCCGACCACCGGCGTCTGGAGCCATCGTTTCGTGTACTCGGGATGGTTCAGCCAGCCGTACATCACCAAGGCGCCACGGCAGGGCGTTCCCGGGCAATTCATCCGGGTGAACGACTACACCATCCAGAGCGAACTGGGCGGTTCCACCTCCTGTCTCGTCAATGAGATCATGGGGATCGGCACCGTCTCGCACGAGACCGGGCACGCGTTCGGGCTTCCCGATCTCTACGACACGAGAGGGCCCACACAGGGCATCGGCGGGTGGGGGCTCATGGGCTCGGGGAACTATGCCCGGCCCTATAGCCCGGCGAGCTATGACGCCTGGTCGCTGAATACGCTGGGCTGGGCGACGATCGATACGCTCGGCGCCAGCCGGACGGTCACCGTCGGAGCGAGGCTGCTGACCGACACGATCTTCTATGCCAAGCTGCCCAATAACCCGGAGGAGTTTGTACTCCTGGAAAACCGTCAGGCGGTGTTGAGCGACACGGCCCACATGAACCCGGCGCTGCCGGCCACCTGCCCAATGTTCGGCTTCTGCGCCAAGTCGCCCGGCCTGCTGATCTGGCTGATCAACCAGAGCAAGGTGGAGACGGGACGGCCGTCCAACACGGTGAACTTCGGCCCGCTGCAGGGGGTGGCGCTGATCCAGGCCGATGGCTTGAACCAGCTTCGCGTGGCCGGCAGCCGGAACCGCGGGGACCGGGGCGACGCCTATCCCGGATCCAGCGGCAACACCAGGCTCTCGCTCCTCTCCAATCCCGCAGCGCGGGACAACTTCGGCGGCTTTCTCGGATTCATTCTGGATCAGATCGAGGACCTGGGCACCGGCTCGATGCGGTTCCGGTTCACCCGCCGGGAGCCGACCGTGATAGCGGCGCAGAACGGGGCCCAGGTCCGCGTGAATGCGCAGCTCTGGGACCGGTTCGAGGAAGTCGTCCCCGGCGGGGACCTACTCCAGGTAAGCGTGGACGAGGTACAGTTCCTCGATGCCGGGAAGACCAGGGCGCAGTTTCTGGCTTGGTCCAACGGCGGTCCGCGTGCCCAGACGCTGACGAGCAACCCGGCCAAGCCCGATTCGCTCATGGCTTCCTTTTCCCTGGAGCATCGGCTGCTGCTGCTGCCGATGGCGGGCGGCGCCACCATCTCCTCCGTCGCCGGGGATCTCTCCCAGGGCGTGTTCCTCGCCGTCGGCGCCCTGGTGACGCTGACCGCCAACCCCTCGCCGGGGTTCGTCTTCGCCGGGTGGCGCGGGGACACGGTGGTTACCAGCCCGACGGTGCAGCTCACCATGCGGAAGGGCTATGACCTCGAGGCGCGGTTCGTCGCCTCGGTGCCTGTTGTGGAAGCCGATGCGATCGCCGACCTGCTGGGCACTCCGCGCCTCACCGACGTCCAGCGCACCTTCCTGGACGAACTGGGCAACCGGAATGGCGGGCTTGATGTCGGCGATCTGCTGGCAATGCTCCGCCGCTCCGGCCAGCCCGTGCCGCCTGCCTTGCTGCTGAAGGCCGCCGCGACGCCGAACCGTCCCAAGGTGCCCCAGTGACGCCAGGCAGGCGCCTGAGCTCGATCGGGCTGATCGCCCTGCTGGCCTCGTGCGGCGGCGGCGATGGCGGTCCGCCGCCCTCTCCGGCGGGGGATCTGACCGTCAGCTACTTCCGGGGCGGGCCGGAGGCAGGGGCGATTCTGCTCACCATAACGGGCGGAGCGGTCCAGGGTGTGACGGCCCGCAGCGGGCAGGCCCTCACGGTCGCTTACGCCACGCCGGCACCCGGGACCACCAGGGTCATCATCACCGGCACCATCGGCACCGGCGACATCCTCAACATTCGGGTGCCGGACGTCACCCTGTCGACCGGCTACGTGATCAGGGTGGACCAGGTGGCGGACAATCTCACCTTCTCCCTGATCGACCCCCTCCTCCACAACCTCACGATTCACCGCTGAGCCTCCGTCCCCCTCTGGCCAGCCGGAGGGAGTGGCACCAGATTGGGGGGGTCGGCTTCCCCTCTCCCGCACCACCCAGGATCGGGCCATGATCGAGCTCAAGGTGAACGGACGGGATGTGTCCGTAGACGTTGCCCCCGAGACGCCGTTGCTCTGGGTGCTTCGCGATTCGCTCCACCTCACGGGAACGAAATTCGGCTGTGGGATCGGCCAGTGCGGTGCCTGCACGGTCCATCTCGACGGCGAGCCGCAGAAGTCCTGTCAGATTCCCGCCAGCTCGGCCGCGGGCCGGGCCGTCATCACCATCGAAGGCCTCTCGGAGGACGGCAACCACCCGGTGCAGCGGGCGTGGATCGCCGAGCAGGTACCGCAATGCGGCTACTGCCAGTCGGGGCAGATCATGCGGGCCGTGTCGCTGCTTGCGAAGGCCCCCAAGCCCACCGACGAGCAGATCGACGAGACGATGTCCGAGAATCTCTGCCGCTGCGGCACGTACCAGAGGATCCGCCGGGCCATCCATCGGGCCGCCGGACAGGTGACGTCATGAGCGCCGGGGTCTCCCGCCGCGAGTTTCTCAAGGCCGGCGCGGCAGCGGGAGCGGGCCTCACCATTGGGTTCGCGCTTCCCTCGTGCGCACCCGGCCCGGACAAGGTGGTCACGCCGCCGATCAAGCTCAACGCCTGGGTGCGAGTGAGCAGCGACGGGGCGGTGACGCTCGTGGTGGATCGCTCCGAGATGGGACAGGGCATCTACACCGCGCTTCCGATGCTGCTCGCCGAGGAGCTCGACGTTCCCTGGTCGGCGGTGCGGGTAGAGCAGTCCGGTGCTGGACAGGAGTACTACCAGTCGGTCGCCCCGGCGCAGTTCACGGGGGGAAGCCTCAGCGTGGCCTCGGCGTGGAAGCCTCTCCGGGAGGCGGGAGCCAAGGCCCGAGCGATGCTGGTGAGCGCCGCTGCCGCGGCGTGGACCGTCGATGCCGCCGAGTGCCGCACCGAGAACGGGGTCGTGATCCACCCCTCGACTCGGCGCCGGCTCAAGTACGGCGAGCTGGTGGACCGCGCTGCGGCTTTGCCGGTGCCCGAGCAGGTGACCCTCAAGGACCCCAAGGACTTCAAAATCATCGGCACACCGGTCCAGCGGCTCGACACGCCGGACAAAGTCCGCGGCAAGGCCACCTTCGGGATCGACGTCCAGGTGCCCGGGATGGTGGTGGCGGTCGTCGCGCGGAGCCCGGTGTTCGGAGGAAGGGCCAAGAGCTGGGATGAGGCCGCCGCGAAACAGGTTCCCGGGGTCAAGCAGGTCGTGCCGATCTCCTCGGGGCTCGCGGTGCTCGCCGACGGGTATTGGTCCGCCCTCCAGGGGCGGGAGGCGCTCAAGGTGGTCTGGGATGAGGGCAAGGCGGCCTCGTTCAGCTCGGAGGTCATGCGCCGCGACATGGCGTCAGCGGTCCAGCGCAAGGGGCATGTTGCCAAGACCGCCGGGACGGGAGCGCTCGCCCGCGGCGGGACCCAGGTATCGGCAGTATACGAGGCGCCCTACCTCGCCCACGCCTGCATGGAGCCGATGAATGCCACGGCCTCGGTCGAAGCCGGCCAGTGTACCGTCTGGGTGGGGACGCAGTACCAGTGCGGACCGATGCTGGGCGGAGGCGTGCAGGAGGTAGCGGCCCGCATCGCCGGCCTCGATCCTGCCAAGGTCACCGTCCACACCACGTTTCTCGGGGGCGGGTTCGGACGGCGGTTCATGCACGACTTCGTGGTGGAGGCGGTCGAGGCGTCGAAGGCGGCGGGAGTGCCGGTCAAGGTGATCTGGTCCCGCGAGGACGACATTCAGCACGACTTCTATCGTCCCCCCACCTATGCCCGGTTCGCGGCGTCGCTCGGCGCTGACGGAACGCCGTCGGCGCTTACGGCGCGGGTGGTGTGCCCTTCGATCATGGCGTCGTCGTTCGGCGCCCCGCAGAGTCAGTTCGACGACAGCGCCACGGAGGGCATCCACAACCTTCCCTACAACATCCCGAACCTGCTGGTGGACTGCATTCAGCCCAATTGGGCGGTACCCCTGGGATTCTTGCGGTCGGTCGGTTCCTCGCAGAACGGATTCCTGGTCGAATCCTTCATGGACGAGCTCGCTCTGGCCGCCGGCAAGGACCCGGTGGAGTATCGCCGCGCCTTGCTCGCGAACAAGCCGCGCCACCTGGGCGTGCTCGAGCTCGCTGCCAAGCAGGCCGGCTGGGGTACCCCGCTGCCGGATGGACGGGGGCGGGGCATCGCGGTGGTGGAGTCGTTCAACAGCTACGTCGCCGAAGTGGCGGAAGTCTCGCTGAATCCGGACCGGACAGTCCGGGTGCACCGGGTGGTGGCGGCGGTGGATTGCGGCGCGGTGGTGAATCCCGACATCGTGCACTCGCAAGTGGAGAGCGCGATCGTCTACGGCCTCAGCGCCGCGCTGCACGGCGAGATCACCATCGATCGCGGGCGGGTGGTGCAGAGCAACTTCCACGACTACCCGTTGTTGCGGATGCGCGAGATGCCGGTGGTTGAGGTGCACCTCGTTTCGAGCACCGAAAAGCCGACCGGCATCGGCGAGCCGGGCACGCCGCCGATCGCGCCCGCGGTGGGGAACGCGCTGTACGCCTTGACCAAGCAACGGGTGCGCCGATTGCCCATCGGTGCGCTGCCGGTGTGAGCCGAGAGCTCACCCGGCGCGATTTCGTCAAAGCCGGGTTGTCCGCTGGGGCGGGGCTGACGCTGGCAGTAAGTCTGACTGGATGCAGCCCGGAGCCCCCGCCGGCTGCCGGGGCGGCTACCTTCGCGCCGAACGCCTGGATTCGCATCGGCGCCGATGACACCGTGACCGTGGTGGTAGACCGCTCGGAGATGGGGCAGGGTGTCTCGACCGCGCTGCCGATGCTGGTGGCTGAAGAGCTCGACGCCGACTGGTCCACCATCCGCTATGAATTCGCTCCCGCGAACGAAGCCTATTTCAATCCCCTCAGCCTGGGGCAGCTCACCGGCGGAAGCACGTCGATTCGGGCGGCCTGGCGCCCGCTGCGGGAGGCAGCCGGGAAGGCGCGGCTCATGCTCGTCGCCGCGGCCGCTCAGGCGTGGGGAATTCCGACCGACGGCTGCAGAACCGACAATGGCGCGGTGACGGCGCCCGACGGCCGGCGAGTCCGCTACGGCGCCGTCGCGCGAGCTGCGGCGACATTCCCGGTGCCGGAGCAGGTCACCCTCAAGCAGTCCCGCGACTTCAAAATCATCGGGACGCCGGTCGTCCGGCTCGACCTCGTGGACCAGGTCACCGGCCGGACCCGATTCGGCATCGACGCCGGTCCGGAGAACGCCCTCACGGCGGTGGTGGCCCGGTGCCCCGTGTTCGGCGGGAAGCTGCGCTCGTTCGACGACAGCGCCGCTCGCGCGGTGCCCGGAGTCAGCACCGTAGTTCGGATCAGTCGCGGTGTGGCGGTGGTGGCGAGCGGCTATTGGGCCGCCAAGCTGGGCCGGGACGCGCTCAAGGTCGAGTGGGACGAGGGGGAGGGCGCCACTCTCGACGACGCGGCGGTGAGCGCCGGGCTCGCGGCGCTTGCGGCGCAGGAGGGCCGGGTTGCCCGCACGGTCGGGGGCGTGGCGGCCGGCCTCGCCGGCGCGGCCAAGTCGCTCGACGCGGTCTATGAGGTGCCGTACCTCGCCCACGCGTCGATGGAGCCGATGAACTGCGTCGCGGATGTGCGCGCGGGCTCGGCCACCATCTGGGCACCCACCCAGTTCCAGTCGGGTCCCCGGCTAGTCGGTGGAGGGGCCCGGGGCGCCGCGGCCAAGGCCGCCGGAGTTCCGGTGGACCGGGTGACGGTTCACACCACCAACCTGGGCGGCGGTTTCGGCCGCCGGGCCGAGATGGATTTCGTGATCGAGGCCTGTGAGGTGTCCCGCGCGGTGCAGGCGCCGGTCCGGCTCATCTGGAGCCGGGAAGACGACACCCGCCATGATCAGTACCGGCCGGCGGCGCGCCACGTGCTTCGGGCGGGGCTCGGGCCCGACGGGACACCGGTGGCCTGGTCCCACCGCATCGTGGCGCAATCCATCGTGGCCAAGTTCCTTCCCGGCTGGATCCCTGATTTCATCACCCATCTCGGTGGCCCGCTCAAGGGTGGGATCGACCCCAGCGCCACGGAGGGTGCCACCGAACTGCCCTATGCCGTGCCCAATCTCGAGGTGACCTACTCCCAAGCCGAGCTCGGCGTTCCGGTGGGTTTCTGGCGATCGGTGGGTCACTCGCATACTGCCTACGCTGTCGAGTGCTTCGTGGACGAGCTCGCGGCGCTCGCCGGACAGGATCCGGTGGCGTATCGGCGCGGACTGCTCGCCGGGTCGCCCCGCCACCTGGCCGTGCTCGAGCTCGCCGCCGAGCGCGCGGGCTGGGGACAGCCCGCCCCCGCGGGAAAGTTTCGGGGCGTCGCGGTCCACGAATCGTTCGGGTCGTACGTGGCGCAAATCGCCGAGGTATCGATCGAAGGCGGCGGGGTCCGGGTGCATCGGGTGGTCTGCGCGGTGGACTGCGGGCAGGTGGTCAACCCCGACACCGTGACGGCGCAAATGGAAGGTGGTATCGTCTTTGGACTCACGGCGGCTCTCAAGGGGAAAATCACGATCGCCGGGGGACGAGTGGTGCAGAGCGGGTATCTTGATTACCAGCTGCTCACCATGCGTGAGATGCCGATCATCGAAGTGCACATCGTTCCGAGCGCGATGGAGCCGGGCGGCGTCGGCGAGCCCGGGACACCGCCGATCGCGCCGGCAGTGGCCAACGCCGTATTCGCCGCGACGGGCAAGCCGGTGCGGAGGCTCCCGATCGCAGTCTGACCCACGCAGTCCGAGGAGGTAGCATGCGGAGAATGACGAGAGTAGTGATGGCGCTGGGCCTGGGAGTGGTGGCCGGTTGCGCACCGAAGGCGGAAACCCCGGAGCAAGCCGAAGCGCGCATGACCACGGAGGCGGCCGGTGCCCGGACGGCGATCGAGGCCACCAACCAGCAGTTCATGGCCCATTTCAACGCCGGGCACGGCGACTCGGTGGCCGCGCTCTTCGCCGAGAACGGCCGCATGATGGCGCCCAACGAGGCCGTGGCTGTCGGCCGCGCAGCGATGGCAACGGGGTTGAATGGGATGGCGGCCATGAAGCCAGCGCTGGTGCTGACCACGGAGTCGGTGTCTGCCAGTGGGCCGATCGCGATCGAGGCGGGGACTTACCAATTCACCTTCACGCCCCCGGGCGCGCCGGCACCGATGACCGACACCGGCAAGTACCTGGTGCACTGGAACAAGGTGGGCGACAAGTGGATGATTATGGCCAACATCTGGAACAGCGACCTGCCCGCGATGCCGGCCGGGCCGCCGGCAAAGCCGTAGGCCGCTAGTCTCCCCCGGGCCGTCCGGCGGTGGCCGCCACCGCCGGGGGTTCCGGTTCGGGCGTAAAGTCTTCGCCCGGATTGATGAAGCGGTTCCGCTCCAGACGGAACTGCTTATCGTAGAGCTGCCGGTAGCGCCCTCCCGCCACGAGCAGCTCGGCGTGGGTGCCCCGCTCCACGATCTCCCCCGCCTCCAGCACCAGGATCTGATCGGCGCTCATGATGGTGGAGAGCCGGTGCGCGATCACGAATGTCGTGCGCCCGGCGCGGAGCGACCGGAGGCCGTCCTGGATCAGCGCCTCACTCTCGCTGTCGAGGCTCGAGGTCGCTTCGTCGAGCAGCAGCACGGCCGGGTCCGCCAGGATCGCGCGGGCGATGGCCACCCGCTGCCGTTGGCCACCAGAGAGCCGCACGCCCCGTTCTCCCACGATGGTCTCGTACTTCTTCTCGAAGCCGTCGATGAACTCGTCGCAGTGGGCGATGTGGCTCACCCGGCGCACATCCTCCATGGAGGCTCCCGGCCGGCTGAACCGGATATTGTCGGCGATGCTACCGTCGAACAGGAAATTGTCCTGCAAGACGATCCCCAGGCGGCCACGATAGTCGTGGAGCCGCACCGTGGCCAGGTCCTTCCCGTCCACCAGCACCCGGCCCGAGATGGGGCGGTTGAACGCCATGGCCAGGCTCATGAGGGTGCTCTTGCCGGAGCCGCTCGATCCCACCAGCGCGGTAGTGGAGCCGGCCGGCGCGCTGAAGGAAATGTGCTTGAGAACCGGCACCCCCGGCGTGTACTCGAAGGTGACATCCTCGTAGACCACCTCGCCGCTGACAGCCTCGAGCGGATCCTTGGTGGCGTCTTCGTCGTCCTCGGTCCGCATCTGGCGGATCTCCCGGATCCGATCGAGACCGGCAAACGCTTCGGTCACCTGGGTGCCGATCGAAGCGATTTGAATGAGCGGCGCGGCCATGAGCCCGGTAAAGAAGATGTACATGATGAAATCGCCCAGGGTCATCCGGCCAGCCATGATGTCGCTGCCGCCCACCCAGATCATGATGGCCCCGATTCCGCCCACCACCACGGTGGAAAGCGTCGTCACCACGCCGATGCCGTTCATCGTCGTGGCCACGTTGCGGAACAGTGAGTTGATGCCCTTGGTGAAGACGTAGTCTTCCCGTCGCTCGGCCACGTACGACTTGACGATCCGGATCCCGCCGAACGACTCGGTAAGCCGGCCGCTGACGGCCGCCATGAGCTTGCTGCGTTCCCGGAAGATCGGACGCAGCTTGGTGAAGGCGTACGCCATCCCACCCGCGAAGACCAGCAGCACGACCAGCGTCCCCGCGGTAAGCCGCCAGTTGAGCCAGAACAGCGCCACCATGGCTATCGCCGCCTTGAGCAGACCCCCGGCCAGCTGCACCAGTCCGGTGCCCACCAGATTCCGGATGCCCTCGGCGTCGTTCATGACTCGGGAAAGCAGAATGCCGGTCTGGGTGGAGTCGAAGTAGCGAACCGGCAGGCGCAGCACGTGGGCCTGCACTTCGCGGCGGAGATCGGTGATTGCGCGTTGGGCCGCGATGCCCAGGACCCGCACCAGGCCGAACGACGTGACGGCCTGCACCACGGTCGCGCCCAGGACGGCCAACGCGATGGGTGTCAGCAGATGGCGCTCACCCCGGGTGATCACGTTGTCGATCAAGAGTTTCGAGCTGGCCGGCAGCACCAGGCTGGCGAGCTGATTCACCACCATGATCAGAAAGCCGAGCGCAAGCCGGCCGCGGTACCTCCAGATCAGCTCCCGGGATTCCCGCCAGGCGAGGCTGAAGGTGATCTTTTTCTTTTTCTTCGGTTCGGGGCCCGTCATCAGGTTCCCCGGCGCGCGGCGAGGGCTTTGTCCACCCGCTGGCGGTAATAGGCGAAGAGCGCTCTGCCCTCCTCGCACTGGGTGGCGATCCACTCCGCGTTGCGGAAGGCGCGCGGCGAAGTTGCCGCCCGGAGCTCCGCCAGCCAGGGATGCGCCTTGGCCAGGATGAAGAAGCCCTCGCCGCTATTCTCGGCCAGATAATCCGGGTTCACGATCCCGTGCCTGGCCAGGCCGAAGGCCATTTCCCAGTAGCCGGTCACCTGCCGGTTGGCCGCGTTGCCGGGGTGGTCGGGCTTGGTCACCGCGAGCAGTTCCTCGGCGGTCCGGGGCCAGAATTCGGCGGTCATGAAACGCCGCGACTCCCGCATCGTGGCCTCGCGGCGGAGATCGTAGAGCCGCAGCACCAGATCGGCGTCGTGGTGATCGGGTGAATCCTTGATCATGGCCCCGCGCGTGCGGGGCACCGGAATGCCGGTCATCGGGTTTCCTCGGGAAGCGGGTCGGGAGTCGCCGGCGCTCGTCGCCCCCGGAAGAGCCGGGCCGAAAGGCGGAGCAGCCTCTCCCGGGTCTCGTCCAGAATCTCGTAGAACGTCGGGATCGCGACCAGGGTGAGCACGGTGGAGGTAATCACTCCCCCGATGACCGCCACGCCCAGCGGCGACCGGAACTGGGAGCCTTCTCCGGTGCCCAGCGCTACGGGGGTCATCCCCGCGATCAGCGCGAAGGTGGTCATCAGAATAGGGCGGAGCCGGATCGCGCCGGCCTCGATCAACGCCTCACGCAGCGGCTTGCCGTCCCGCTCGCGCGACCACTTGGCAAAATCGATCAGCAGGATTGCATTCTTGGCCACGATCCCCATGAGCAGGATCACTCCGATCAGACTCATGATATTGATCGAAGTGCCGGTGACCGCGAGGGCCAGCATCACACCGATCAGGGAGAGCGGCAGCGACATCATGATGGCGAGTGGATCGACGAACGAGCCGAATTGGATGGCCAGAATCAGGTACATGAACATCGCCGCTACGCCCAATGCGAGAAAGATATTCCCGAAGATCTCGGTTTGCTGCTCGGCATCCCCGCCCTGCGTGATGGCGACACCCTCGGGGAGCGGTACGGTGCTGACCCGGGCGAGCGCCTCGGCCATGACCTCGCCGGTGCTGCGGCCGGAGGCGTTCCAGCCCACGATCACCACCAGGTCCCGATTGAGATGGCTGATCACCGCGGGCCCGATCCCCTGGGTGATTCGGGCCACCTGGCCCAGCGGCACCGTGGCCGGGCCGCTGCCCGCCGTGCCCGGGATCACCAGCGGCAGATCGCGCAGGTCGGTGAGCCGCTGCCGCGCCTCGGGCGAAAGCCGCACCATGACATCGCGCGTCTCGCCGCTCGGATCGAGCCAGTCGCCGGCGTCGATGCCCGCAAACGCCGGTCTCAACGACTGGGCCACCTGGCCCACCGTGATTCCGAGGCTGCCCGCCAGCCCGCGGTCGATGTCCACGTTGATTTCGGGCTTTTGTCCCTTGGTCGACAGCGCGATGTCCACCGCGTTGGGCACTTGCTCGATTTCGGCCTGCACCCGGTCGGCGACGGCGGTCAGGGTGGCCAGCTGGCTGCCGCGCACCTCGAGCTGGAGCTGCTTCCGGCCTCCGCCGATGTCGCTGGTGAACACCGCCAGCTTCACGCCCGCCACGCCACGGATTTCACGCCGGATGATGCCCGCGAATTCGTCCGCGGAGATCTTCCGGTCGTTCTTCGGCGTCATTTTGACGTAGATCAGTCCCTCGTCCACCGCCCCGGTCTGACTGGCGCCGAGCCGACTGTAGGTGTAGCGGATCTCCGAATGGGCGCGAATCAGCTTGCCCACTTCGTCCGCCTTCCGGCGGGTGTATTCCAGGTTGGAGCCCGGGGGCGTCTCCAGCTGCACCGTGAACTCCGACCGGTCGTCGATCGGGATGAAGCTGGTGCCGACCAGGCCGATCGTCGGCATCGCCAGCGCGAAGAGGAAGGTGCCGATCGACAGCGCCACCACCGCCAGTCGGTGATCGAGGGCCCACGCGATCAGCCGCTTGTACCGGACCGCCAGCCGGCCGAAGGCGGCGTTGAATCGGTCCAGCGCGCGGGTGATCCTCGACTTGTGCGCCTCGGCCCGGTGCGGATCGGGCCAGTAGGCCGAGAGCATCGGGTCCAGCGAGAACGAGACCAGGAGCGACACCGCCACCGCGCAGGCCATCGTTAGGCCGAACGGCTTGAACCATTGCCCCGACAGGCCCGGCAGAAAGGCGATCGGCACGAAGACGGCCAGGATCGACAGCGTCGTGGCGGTGACCGCCAGCCCGATCTCGTTGGTGCCCTCGTGGGCCGCGGTGACGTGGTCTTTGCCCATCTCCACGTGGCGCACAATGTTCTCCCGCACCACGATCGCGTCGTCGATCAGGATGCCGATGGCCAGCGAGAGGCCCAGCAGCGACATCGTGTTCAGCGTGAAGCCGAACAGCCAGACCGCGATGAACGCCGCCAGCACCGACACCGGCAGGGCCAGACCGGTGATGACGGTCGAGCGCCACGAGTTGAGAAAGAGAAACACCACCAGCACCGTGAGGAGCGCACCTTCCAGCAGCGTCACCTGGACGTCGGTGACCGAGCGGGAGACCCGCACGGCGGCGTCCTTGACCAGGTCGAGTTTCACGTTCGCAGGGAGCGTCTTCTGCACCGTGGCCAGCCGCGCCATTACCGCCGCGCTCACGTCGGTCGTGCTGTAGCCCTTGGACTTCTTGACGTCGATGCCGACCGCCACCCGGTCGTTGTAGAGCGCCAGCGTGCGAGGCTCCTCGGCACCGTCCTTCACGTCGGCCAGATCGCCGAGCCTGATCACCCCGCCCCCGCGCTCCGCGACGACCAGCTGGGCGAACTCCCCCGGACTCGAGAGCCGGCCCTTGAGCCGGATCGAGCGCTCCTCGAGCGGTCCGTCGAGCCGCCCCACCGGCGCGGCCAGGTTCTGCAGTTGGAGGGCCTGAACCACCTGTGCCACGCTCACCCCGGAGGCCTGCAGCGCCTCGGGCCGGAGCTCGACCGTCAGCTCTCGCTCCTGCTTCCCGGAGATCAGCACCTCGGCCACTCCTGGAATCGAGCGCAGCTCCCGGGTGATTCCCGGATCGGCGAGCCGGGTCAGCTCCCGGGGCGCGAGCTGGTTCGACGAAATCGCAATGGAGACGATCGGCAGGTCGGTGTCGTTGGCCTTCCGGATGATGGGTTCCTCCATCTCCGCCGGCAGATCGTTCCGGATGCCCGAGATCGCGTCCCGGATGTCCTGGGTGGCCTCCGAGAGCGGTTTGGTGAACTGGAACTCGATGAGGATGCTGGCAAAGCCGTCCATCGCCTTGCCATTCACCTTCTTGACCCCGGTGATCGACGAGATCGCTTCCTCGATCGGATCGAGCAGCTCCTTCTCCACCGTTTCCGGGGAAGCGCCCGGATAGGGCAACCCGACGGTCACGTAGGGCGGCGCCACATCGGGATACTCGTCGGTCTTGAGGGTGAGCAGCGCGATGAGACCGAACAACACCAGCGAGAGCATCACTACCACGGTGATGACCGGGCGACGGATGGCGCTATCGGAAATGAGCATGGTCGCTACTCCCGGGTGATCCGGACCGGCGTGCCGACCGCCACGCCCGCGGACGGCCCGATCAGCACCGTGTCGCCCGCGGCGAGGCCCGCCTTGATCTCCACCAGTTGCAGCACATCGTCCTGCAGACCGAGCTCCACCGCCACCAGCTCGACCCGGCCACCACGCAGACGGCGCACCGAGGGCGAGGACGCCTTGAGGTCGATGCCGGAGAGCGGCACCGTCAGCGCGTGACGCTGCTCGGTGGCCACGCGGCCCTTGGCGAAGAGCCCTGCCACCAGCCGGCCCGCCACGTTGGGGATGGCCACGTAGATCCGGACCTGCCGGGTGGCCGGGTCCACCGACGGATTGATCCGCTCGACCCGCCCCGCGAACGCCTTGTCCAGGTAGCCGCTTACTTCGAAGTCCACTGGGGTCCCGAGCTTGAGGACCGCGAGCGCGCTCACCGGCACCGTGGCTTCGAGGCGAAGGCTCCCGGGATCGACCAGCGTAATGGCCGGGTTCCCCAGTTGCAGCACGTCTCCAGCGTTGGCTTGGCGCTCACTCACCACGCCCCTGAAGGGCGCCCGGATGACGGTCTTCTCGAGCTGCCGGGTGGCGCTGGTCAGCCGCGCCGTGGCGTCGGCCAGCCCCGCCTCGGCGTTCATCATGCTCCAGCGCGCCTGCTCCAGATCGCGCTCGGCGAGCGCGCCGGCCTGGGCGAGCCGCTCCGACCGCTCCGCGTTCCGTCTGGCGACCACCAGGGCTTCGTTGGCGGTGCGGCTCGCGGATCGCGCCGACAGCAGGGCGTCGCGGATCGCGGAGTCGTCGAGTCGGACCAGCGTCTGGCCGATTCCCACCGTCTGGCCCTGCTCGACCAGCATCTGGGTCACCGCCCCTGCGACCTCCGCGCGCAGGGTGGCCTGGCGCTCCGCCGCCAGCGTCCCGGAGATCGACGGGCCGCTGGAGAGATCCCGTTCCGTTGCCACGGCAATGTTGTCGGGCCGAAGGGCAACAGCCGGCGCCTCGGCTGGGACGCTGTCGGCATCGGCGTCGTTACGGCATGCCCCCGCGGCCGCGGTGCCTGCAGCCAGGACGAGCAAAGCGAGAAACGGGAAGAGGTGCAACCTGGCGTTCATGGAATACCGAATCCGGTTGTGGTCTGCGACTGAGTTGCTTGCGCCGGCCGCCGGGCACTGCGCGCGGCAGAACCTGACCCGGACGCTGCGCCGGTCCCGAGCGGCAACCGGGGCAGGAGCGCCATTCGCATCCGGGCTACCAGGGCGTCGCGCGCGGCCTGGGCCCGCGTGGCCCCCGCCAGCTCCAGCGCGAGCCGCGAATCCAGCAGCTCGGTGTGGGTCGAGATGCCCTCGCGGAAGCGAATCTCCGCGATGGAGTAGGCCCGCGCCGCCTGGGCCGCGGTGCCCTCACTGGCCCGCAGCACCTCGACGGCGTTGGCGAGCTGCAAGAGCGAGGTTCGGGCGTCGAGATGGGCAAGCTCGGTCGTCTGCCGGTGACGGAGGCGGGCGTCCTCGAGGTTGGAGCCGGCAACCAGCTTGTCGCCGGAAATCCGGCCGCCGGTGAACAAGGGCACTTGCAGCCCGACCGCCACGCTCCAGTTGGTCAGGAATTGTCCCCAGCTCGGAAGCCCCGATCCTGGATAGGCCACTCGCCCGTAGGCCGAGGTAAGCGCGACCGCGGGGTAGTTCTGCGACTTGGCTACCCGGAGGAGTCCCTCCTCGCCCTTGATGGCGAGCGCCGCCTGGCGAACCGGGAGGCGATGCTCCGGCGCGGTGTCGCCTACCTCGGCCAGCAGGGCAGCGAGGGAAGGGACGCCGGCAAGCACCGAATCGTCGAGCGAGGTAGTGAGGGCCAGCGGCGTCTCGCCTGGCAACTCGAGCAGCTGTTTGAGCTGGAGGATCGCCAGATCCCGGTCCGAGGCACGCTGGATCGCCGCGGCGCGCTGGTTGTCACGGGCCACACGGGAGCGAAGCAGATCGAACTCGGGTACCGTCCCGACCTGGCGGCGCAGCTCGGTCTCCCGGAGCGTGGAATCGGCCTGTTCCAGGGCGGTCAGCGCGATCCGGGCGAGCTGGTCGGCCAGGGCGGCGTTGAAGTAGGTCTCCACCACGTCGAGCGTCAGCTGGGCTTCGCTCTCCGACAGGCCGAGGTCCGCGCTCTCCCGCGCGGCGTTGGCCGCCTGCATCTGTCCGCGCACCCGCCCGCCGCTGAACAACGTCTGCGAGAGCGACAGCCCGAGGTTGTAGGTGTTGGCCCGGCCGAACGGCAAGCTTCCCAAGTCCCCGAAGGGGTCGATCGCCGACACGCACTCCAGTGACTTCTCCAGCGAATCCACCCGCGCGCCGATCGGCTGCGAAGGATCGGCCAGGAAGCGCTCGCAGCTGGTCGGGCTGTCCGCCGAGTTGGTGTCGGTGGAGGCGAGCCCGGAAAACTGGGACTTGATCAGGCGTGAATACGAAACCGACCCGGTGAGCTGAGGAAAAAGCTCGCTCCGGGCGCGGAGCTGCTCGCCCCGCGCGCGGTTCAGTGCCGACCGTGCCAGGCCGACCACCTCGCTGGCCGGCCGGGCCAGGCGCAGCGCCTCCTCCAGGGAGAGTGCCCGCGCCTCCGCTTGGCGCTGTGCCCGAGCCGAGCCGGCCACTCCAAGCCCGAGGAGCGCCACGGCGATGCAGGACCGAAGCATCAGGCCTGGTCCTCCGCACCGATGGCACGCACGAACAGGTTGACGTACTCGGCGATAGCCTGTTGTGGCTCCAGCCGGTAGGCGAACGGCATGATGTCGCGGCTCATCGCGTCCGCGAAGAGCGCGCCCATCAGGGTCATGGCCGCGGCCGGGGTCGCAAACTCCGCCCGGGCGAGGCCCGCGGCGCGCAGCCGCTCGATGTAGGCTGCCAGATCACGCCCCGCGCAGGCGGTGGTGCTGCTCTCCCGCGGCAGCAGCTCGGGATGCTCTTCGATCTCTCCCATGGCGGTGCGAATGACCGAGCGCCGGGACCACAGCTCCCCCCAGTGAATGCCGGCCCAGGCCAGGAGCTCGCCGCGCGGATCCTTGGGTGTCTCCGGAAGCGCCGACGGGCCGGAGGGCGTCGCGCAGGCGCAGCGTATCGCTTCGTGGAGCAGTGCGGTCTTGGATCCGAATTGGCGGAACAGGGTGACTTCGTTGACACCGGCCCGCTGCGCGATCTGCCGGGTCGTGGTGCCACGGAATCCGGTCTCGGCGTAGAGCTCGGTGGCTGCGTCGAGGATTTTCTGGCGGAGATCCATAGGGCGCCCAAACTAACCGGGCGCCACGCTAGTATGCAAGCGGGCACTTGCATACCATGGTAACTCTTAGCGTCTTAGCGTCTTAGCGTCTTAGCGTCTTAGCCTCTTAGCCTCTTAGCCTCCTAGCCTCCTAGCCTCCTACCGCCCCACCCACCCCGGACCGCGCACAATCCGCCCAGGTTTGGCGCCGGTATGGTTGCCGTCCTGGAGCACCATGACCCCGTTGACCAGCACGTGCTTGATCCCCACCGACACCTGATGCGGCTGCTCGAAGGTCGCGCGGTCACCCACCGTTTCCGGATCGAAGATCACCACGTCGGCAAAAAACCCGGGGCGCAGCAGCCCTCGGTCGGTGATCGAGAGCCTGGTTGCGACTGCCGAGGTCATCTTCCGAATCGCATCCTCGAGTGTCAGGACCCGCTCCTCGCGCACGTACTTCCCCAGGATTCTGGGGTAGTTGCCATAGGCGCGGGGGTGGGTCAGCCCCACGGCCTTCGCAGGGTCCTGCGCATCGGCGTCGGTGCCGAACTTCATCCAGGGCTGTTGCAGCTTGAGCTTGACGTTTTCTTCGCTCATCAGGAAGTAGATCGTCTCGACCCGGGAGCGCTCCGACGTGATGAGATCCATCGCCGCTTCCTGCCACTCCTTGCCCGTCATCTGCGCCACCTCGGAAAGCCGCTTGCCGACGAAGCGCTTGTTCTCCGGCTTCCCGAACTGCGCGAACAGCACGTTCTCCGGCCCGCCCATCTGACAGAGGCTCTCCCACTCATTCTGGTCGCGATCGATCTCGGCGCGGATCCGCCGCCGGGTCTCCGGGTTCGCGATGTTGTCGAACAGCTTGCCGTCCGCGCTGGCCCATGGCGGAAGACAGGCCGTGAGTCCGGTGCCGCCGGCGGTGTACGCGTACATGTCGGCCTGCACGTCGAGCCCCGCAGCTCGGGCCGAGTCGATTTTCGAAATGGCCGCGGGGGTCTTGGCCCAGTTGCGCTTTCCGCCGGCCGTGAGATGGTAGATCTCCACCGGCACGCCGCCTTCCTTGCCGATCCGGATGGCCTCGTCGATCGCCTCGAGCCAGGCGTTTCCTTCCGAGCGCATATGGGTGATGTACAACCCTCCGAATGGTGCCATCGCCCGGGCCAGCTCGATCAGCTCGTCGGTGCTGGCATAGTTGCCGGGCGGGTAGATCAGCGCCGAGGCGACGCCGAACGCCCCATCCTGCATCGCGTTTCGGACCACCGCGCGCATCGTGTCGAGCTCGGCTGGTGTCGCCGGGCCTTGGGCCTCGCCCTTGGCATAGACCCGAACGGTCGCCGCGCCAAGAAACGAACCGAAATTCTCGGAGACCCCGTTTGCCTGCATCGCCCGAAGCCAAGCGTCGAATCCGCGCGGGCCGGGGTAATCGGTGCCCGGCCTCTCGAACCCCTTGTGGTTCGCGTTGGTTGGCGCCGGACTCGAGCCTTCCCCCATGATCTCGGTGGTAACGCCTTGAGTGATCTTGCTGATTCCCCGGCCATCTCCCAGGGTGAAGCTGTAGTCCGATTGCCCCTGGATATCGATGAAGCCCGGAGCCACCACCATACCGGCGGCATCGAGCCAGTGCTTGGTGCGGGTCCGTGACAGCACGCCCCGCGGCGCAACCTGAGTGATGCGGTCACCCCGGATGGCCACGTCTCCGTAGAACCAGGCGGCTCCGCTGCCGTCGACGACCCGCCCGTTGGCGATGATCAGGTCGAAGTCGCCGAAATCGACGGTCGGGTTGGGGAAGCGAGTCGGCGCGGGCCCCGTGGCCGGGGGTGGTGTACCGGGGCCGCACGCGCTGAGGGCCGCTGCCAGTATGAGGAGAGTTGGTCGCATCGGGCGCTCGGCGAGGTGGGTCTGCGAATATAGGCGCGGCCCGGCCCGATCGCGGCTTGACACCCGGTGGCCGCCGGGTGAACCTACGGGCCGCCCTCCATGCCACGCCTCTTCCTTTCCCTCGCGCTCCTGCTCGCCGCGCTCTACGCGGCTGCGCGACCTATCGGACCCGCACCGGCACTCGGACCCTTCCTCGATCCGGCCAACGGCGCCTGGGCGATCGCGCGCACAACCTCGCTTCCCCCCCGGTCCGAGGCGACCATCGAAAGCCTCACCGCGCCGGTCGAGGTGGAATACGACGATCGCGGCGTGCCCCATGTGTTTGCCCGGACCGAGGAAGATGCCTGGCGGGCGCAGGGATACCTCCTCGCGCGGGATCGGCTGTTCC
The DNA here is from genome assembly GCA_045403135.1 of Gemmatimonadales bacterium. GTDB lineage: Bacteria > Gemmatimonadota > Gemmatimonadetes > Gemmatimonadales > GWC2-71-9 > JABFSM01. The sequence continues at coordinate 19,827 of JAXIPC010000138.1, forward strand.
AGATGGAGCTCTCCACTCGGGCCGCGGGCGGCACATTGTCCGAGCTGGTCGGTGCCCGGGCGCTCGACGCGGATCGCGCCGCTCGGCGGCGGGGACTTGCCTGGAGCGCCGAACGGCTCTTTGCCGCCGCGGACAGCGGCGGTCTGCTGTTTCGGGCGGCCAGGGCCTACTCCGATGGAGTGAATGCCTGGATCGCCGCCATGCGCTCCGCTGACCTGCCGCTGGAGTATCGGTTGCTGGGAGCGCGCCCCAGAGCGTGGCAGGCGCTGCACACCTTTCATTTCTTCAACCAGATGGCGCTCACCCTCGCCTACGAGGATGAGACCCTCGCGAAGCTCCGGGTCCGCTCGCTGGTCGGCGCCGCTGCCACCGAAGCGCTCTTTCCGGTGAACAGCCCGATTCAGGAGCCGATTCAGCCCAACGGCCAGGTGGTGCCCCGGTACGATCTGGTCCGACCGTTCCCGGTGCCCGGTGCCCCCGATACCACCGCCGTGCTGGCGCTCGCCGAACGTTCCGCTCCCGACTCGGCGTTCGGCGTGACGCCGCGACGGTCGGGAGACGATGCCGCCATCGGCAGCAACAACTGGGCGGTCGGTCCGGCGCGCACCGCCGCGGGTTATGCGCTGCTCGCCGGCGACCCGCACCTCGCGCTGACCATCCCGTCGATCTGGTACGAGATCCATCTGAACGTGGCCGGCGGCCCCGACGTCGCGGGTGTCACCTTTCCCGGCTCACCGGGTGTGATCATCGGCTTCAATCGGAACGTCGCGTGGTCGTTTACCAACACCGGCGCCGATGTCCGCGACCACTATGTGGAGACGGTGGACGATGCAGTGAGCCCGACGCAGTACCGGCTGGACGGAGCATGGAAGCCGGTGGAGCGGCGGGTCGAGCTGCTCCGCG
>JAXIPC010000012.1:0-13585 GCA_045403135.1 Gemmatimonadales bacterium
GCCGGAGCCGGGGGATTGCGATCCCCACCACCGCACGCGGCGGCGACGGCGGCCAGCAACAGATAGCGATGAATCATCGGAGCCCCTGAGGTGAAGACGGCACTGTCATCGGCTTCGGAGCCTGCGGCGCGTCGCATGGACCGGCTATCGGGGCGGCCGGATTCGAACCGACGACTTCCTGCTCCCAAAGCAGGCGCTCTACCGGACTGAGCTACGCCCCGTGAAGAGAAAGATAGCTCGCTACTCGCCGGTTCCGCGGATGGTCTTGACCGCCTGCGCCGCCGCCCCCACCAGTAGGCCCGCCTCGCTGCTGATGCTGACCAGGCGCATCCCCCGCCGCGCCCACCCGGCGGTCATGGCAAGGTCGTTGGTATGAATGGCGGGGATCACTCCGCTCGCGTTACACGCGGTGAGAGTCTGCTCGATCGCCGCCACCAGCTTCGGGTCCTCCATCTGGCCTGGTACACCGAGCGCCAGGGACAGGTCGGTGGGCCCGACCAGCGCCGCGTCCACTCCCCGCACGCCCAGCAGCTCATTGAGATGCTCGACCGCCTCAGCGGTCTCGATCTGAATGACCAGAAAGGTCTCCCGATTCATGGCGGCGAGCGTCTCCGCCAGCGGACCGGCGCGGAACCCGGTGTGGCCGCGGGAGAGCACCGCGCCGCGGCGACCTTCGGGAGGGTACTTCATGTACCGAACGCACTCCTCGACCTGGGCAAGCGCGGTGACCCGGGGCAGCATGATGCCCTGGGCCCCCCCGTCGAGCGACTGGGCCACGTGAGCATAGGTGAGCTCGGGGATGCGCACGATAGGCGTGACCCCGTTGTCGCGCGCCGCGCGGCTCAGATCGGCGATCGTTTCGACCGAAAAGGGGCCGTGCTCGTTGTCGATCAGCACGAAATCGAACCCGGCGTTGGCGAGCAGGGTCATGATGCCGGGCTGGCGAATCTCCACGAGCATCGTGCCGATCACCGTCCGGCCCGCGGCGAGCTTCTGGCGGAGTCGGTTGGGCGGCACGGCGGGGTCGGTCATGGAGGATCCTTCGTGGGGGTGGAGGGGGCCAGCGCCGCCGTGAGCGCGGCAAAGGCGCGCCCGCGATGGCTTACCGCGTCCTTCTCAGCCGGAGTCGCCTCGCCGAAGCTCTGGTCCAGGTCGTCGCTCAGGAAGAGCGGGTCGTAACCGAAGCCACCGGCGCCCCTAGGCTCCTCCAATACCCGCCCGGTGGCGAATCCTTCGAACGTCTCGGGGAACGATTTCGGTGTGCGATAGAGCACCAGGACACAGCGGTACCGCGCCCGCCGCTTGGCCTCGGGCGCGCCGCGCAGGCGGCGCAGGAGATACTCGTTGTTGGCGGCGGCGACCTGCTCCTCGGTCCCGTCGGTACCCGCCCAACGCTTGGAGCGGACGCCCGGCTCTCCGCCCAAGGAGATCACTTCCAGGCCGCTGTCGTCCGCGACCGTGGGCAGGCCGGTCTGCCTGGCGAAGTACTCCGCCTTGGCCCTGGCGTTTGCGGCGAAGGAATCGGCCAGCTCGAGCCGGTCCTCGGCCTGGCTCGGCGGCACGCCCGCCTCATCCGGGAATACCACTTCAAGGCCGGACCCCGCGAGCAGACGACGGACCTCGGCCTGCTTCCCCTTGCTTCGGGTCGCGACCAGGAGCTTCACCAGCCGAGCGCCTTGCGCTGAGCGTCGAACAGGAGGCCGATCCCCCGGTGGGCCTGGTCCAGAACTTGATCGAGCTGGCCCCGGGTGAAGGTGCCGTGCTCACCGGTGCCCTGGACTTCGACGAACGCATCGGGCGCGCGCATCACAATATTGGCGTCGACTCCGGCGGCTTTATCCTCGGCGTAGGCCAGGTCCAGCAGCACCTGGCCTTCCACGATGCCGACCGAGACCGCCGCGACGAGCGCGCCGAACGCCGACGGCTTCGCGGTCCGTTCCGCCAGCCAGGCACAAGCATCGGCCAGCGCGACGCAGCCACCGGTGATGGCCGCGGTGCGGGTGCCGCCATCAGCCTGGAGCACATCGCAGTCGATCCGGATGGTGTATTCGCCGAAGGCCATCGTGGCCATCGCGGCACGGAGGGAGCGGCCGATGAGCCGCTGAATCTCCTGGCTCCGGCCGCCGGGGCCGGCGCGCTCGCGGGCGGTTCGCTCGTGGGTGGCGCGGGGCAGCATGGCGTATTCCGCGGTGACCCAGCCCTCGCCCGAGCCCTTCTTGAAAAGCGGCACGCCCGGCTCGACGCTGGCGGTGCAGTGTACCAGCGTCCCGCCGGCCCGAATCAGGCACGACCCCTCGGCGTATGGATTGGCGCCGCGCTCGAGCACCAGGGGCCGAAGCTGATCCGGCGAACGCCCATCAGGTCGGGGCACGGCTTTTCTCCAGAAGGTCGGAGGTGGAGTATCCGGGAGTCAGTGGGATGGTAATCACCCGGCCGCCGCCTGCCTCGACGAGGTCGGCTCCGACGATGGTGTCCCGGGTGTAGTCCCCGCCCTTCACGAGCACATCGGGTTTGAGGCTCCGGATGAGCTCCAGCGGAGTCGGGGTGTCGAAAAGAACCACGCGGTCCACTGCCGCGAGGGCCGCGAGCACCCGGGCCCGGGCCAGCTCAGACGCCACGGGGCGGCCAGCCCCTTTTCCAAGGGACCGAGCCGACCGATCGGTGTTCACGGCAACGAGCAGGTGGTCCCCGAGGGCACGGGCAGCCTCGAGATACTCCACGTGACCGGGATGGAGCAGATCGAATACTCCGTTGGTGAAGACGAGCCGGCCGGAGAGTCCGTTGCGCCAGACAATGGCGGCCTCAGGCGCGAGCAGCTTGGCGGCGGTGGAACACATCCGCGCTACTGGCGGACTTCGACGAGCGGCGTGAGCGTGATCCGCTTCCTCGTGAAGGGCAGCACGAGCACGACGCTGTAGCTGGTCCGGATGGTCACCATCGGGGGATGCTCGGTGTGGCGAATCACAAAGCGCTGGGCCTCGGCCGGGAGGCCGAGGTCCTGGGCCACTCCGATTAGGTGGCGGTGGATCTGGACATCAGGCTGGGTCTGTGCGAAGCGGGCGCTGGTCTCCATCTCGTCCTTGAGACGATAGTAACTCCAATAGGTCCTGCCGATGTCCACGCCGTAGTAGAGTATGGCCATGAAGACCATAATGGCCACCAGGCACCCCAGGGCGCTGGCTCCCCGGCGACTCCCGCGGGCCATGCTCACCATTGGGACTGGGCTCCATCGACGATATCGGTGATGAGCTTGTCGAGGGCAATCCTGCGTCCCTTCAACTCCTCGTTCGGATTGTATTCCCCCTGCACGGTGAGACTCAGGCGCTCCCACAGGACCTTGTTCTCCTTCTGGTCCATGATCTTGACGTCCAGGGTGATCTGCACCATCCGCTTAGTGACTTCGGTGCGATTGTCCGCCGGGTTACCGGTGTACGCCACCGGCAGATCCGGATCGTAGCGCCGCACGGTTCCCGTTACCAGCGCGTCGGCCTGGTCTTCACCCGACTGGCGAAGCCCGAGGCGGCGTTCCACCGCTTCACGCACCGCCTGGGTGATTTCCTGGGTGAGAGCCGGCTCGGGCGTGAGATTGTCGAAGGGGAGCACGGCCACAGTCCGGATCGAGGACGGCAGTCCCCCTCCCGAGAACTTGTACAAGCATGCGGCCAGCGGCAGCGTGCTAGCGCTCAGGAGGAGCAGGACGAGTCCACGTATCGGGCGCAAAGGGTCGTGCTTTCTCATTCTGGATGAAGGTCAAGTCGAGCCTGGCACCTCTGCTGGGCACCACGAGCCGGGAGCTCACCGGGAGGCCGTCGGGGCCGAATTTCGTCTCCACCCGAGCGATCCGCTTGCCGTCCCGGCGCACTTCAGCGATGAGTCGAGCGGCGGCCGCGGTTTCCCGCACGTACTCCAGAGTATCCCCCCCGGCCACGAATTGCCAAGCAGTAATGGTGCCGTCTGCAAATCCTCGCACCACTGCTCCCTGCTCCGGCGCTCGGCCCATGCCAAGCATAGCCCAGAAAAGGGGATAGTTCGGCACCAGTTTTTGGACGTCCTCCTCGGGTTCGGTCCAAATCGCGGTGTCGCCGATGACCAACGCCGCTGCGCGCCAGGCCCCGAGCGCCCCCGCGGCGTCAAAGCGTACCGAGTCGGGAAGCGCGATGCGGACCCTGCCCCGGCCACCCGTGGAGCCCTGTTCATCGACGAACTGAAGCCGGAAGCGCATCTCGCGATTGTCTGCGGGACGCGTCCCCGCCGCCCACGCGGCTGCCTCATCGACGCCGGCGGGCGCCATCCCGGCCGGCATGGGGAGCGGCACAAGGCCGGTGGCGCAGGCACCGGTGAGCACCAATGCGGCTGGCAGAATACGGAGCATGGCCAGGATCATAGCCGCACCGGATCGGGCGCCACAGCCAGGCGCTCCGCGACATGGGCCGGAATCCGGGACCAGGAGAAATCGGCCCCGAGCACCATCATCGAGGTTGTCGCCGTGGCGAGGAGCGTCCCGCGGTCCGGACAATCGACTGCGTAGCCGAACACGACCCGGCGCGGCACGCAATCGCGAACCCAGCAGCGCACCCGGACCATGTCGTCGTAGCGGGCCGGCTGCCGGTACCGAATCGTGAGCTCACCCACCGCGAGGCGGAGCCCCAGTTGTTCCAGGTCGGCGTAGCTGATGCCGGTGCGGCGGAGGTGCTCGCACCGCGCGATGTCCAGCCAGACCAGGTAGCGCGCGTGATACACCACGCCCATCTGGTCGGTCTCGCTGTAGTTCACCCGGGCGAACGACTCGGAGACCGCCGGCAAATCCGCTGTCATCCCACCTCGCGCGGTCCTTGAGACCGGAGTTGGGTAGGTCCTATCTTCGTGCGATGCCCATAGAACGCCTCGTCATCGTCTCGGACGCGCATCTGGGCTCGGTCCCGGATAGTGTGGAGGCGGCATTCCTCGCGTTCCTCGATCACGTCCCCGCACTGGGCGATGGTCTCCTCGTCAACGGCGACCTGTTTGACTTCTGGTTCGCGTACCGGCGGGTGATCCCGCGGGCCGGCATCCGGGTCGTGGCGCGGCTCGGCGAGCTGGCCCGTCGGCTTCCCGTGGCGATGACCGGCGGAAACCACGACCGCTGGGGCGGCTCGTTCTGGGAAAAGGACCTGGGCATCCGCTTTCATCCCCACGAGCTCCGGATTCCGCTCGGCGGACGAACCGCCCTGGCCGTCCACGGTGACGGTGTCGCGGAACAGCGCTGGAGTGCCCGTCTGATGAGCCGCATCACCCGTCATCCGGTCACCTCCGCGTTGTACCACGTGGTGCATCCCGACGTCGGCATCTGGCTGGTGGACCACATGAGCGGGCACCTGGCCGATTCGACCCGCGACTCCGCAATCCTCGACGCCGCGGCGGCGCGGCAGCGCAGCTGGGCCGAACACCGCCTTGGGTCGGATCCGGAGGTGGGCCTCCTGGTGATGGGCCACACGCACCGGCCGGCCCTGAGCGAGACCGGTCCCGGGCGGCACTACCTCAACCCGGGCGCCTGGCTCGACGGAAACCGCTACGCGATCGCGACCGCATCGGGGGTCACCCTCAACCAGTTCCCAGGGTGAGGACTTCGGCGGGTCCGAGGCGCTCCCCCAGGAAGCGCGCTCCGACCTCGCGAAAGCGGACGGGATCGTCACTCACCGCGAACCGGTGGGACACATCGCCACCGGGTGAAGCCGTGAGTCCGCCGGCTATCAGAGTCTCCTCAAGCGCCAGAGCGGTCTCTTTGGCGCCGTCGACGAGGCGCACGCCGGGACCCATGATGTCCCGCAGCAGCGGCTCCAGCAGTGGATAGTGGGTGCAGCCGAGGACCAGCGAGCCCACACCTCGCGCCCGCAGCGGCGCCAGATACTCGGCCGCCACCAGACGCGTGGCGGGGTGGTCGAACCAACCTTCCTCGACCAGCGGTACCAGGAGGGGGCAGGCCCGCGCGAGTACCTCGACCTCAGGATCCAGCCGGCGAATCTGCCGCTCGTAGGCCCCGCTGCCAATGGTGCCCGCGGTGCCGATCACCCCGACCGGACGCCCCTGGGACGCCGCCACAGCCGCCCGCGCGCCGGGCTCGATCACCCCGATGACCGGCACCGGTGAGGCACCTCGCAGTGCCTCCAGGGCGTGCGCCGTGCTGGTGTTGCAGGCCACCACCACGGCCTTCACCCGCTGCCCCAGGAGCCACCCCAGGATTTCGAGGCTGTAGCGCCGCACCGTCTCGGCCGACTTCGGTCCGTAGGGCACCCGTGCGGTATCGCCGAAGTAGATCGTGGAATCGTGCGGGAGGCGTTCGAAGATGGCGTGCGCGACGGTGAGGCCGCCCAGCCCGGAATCGAAGATTCCGATCGGCGCACGGTTCACGGAATGCGGATCGGAATGACCGCCTGCACGCCGACGCCGCCAGGCGCGGGCCGGAACCGGACATCGGCGGGGAAATCCTGCAGGTGGCTTCCGACGTAGGCCTCGAGCCCCGAGAAGAGGTGATTGAACGCGAGGAGGGTCAGCCAGTCCTGCCGCTCCCGCTTCTTGTCCTCGATCCGGGCGGAATCTGAGCCGATGCGCCGGAGATAGCGGACCTCGCCGGCGGCCTTGAGGGTCATGCCCAGGGTCACGCCTTCCCACGCCACGAACAGCGCCCCGGTGAGCTTACGGTCGATCTTGGACTGACCCCATCCTGGAATGAGAAGGGAGTGGAAAAAGGCCGGGAGGGGGCGGATTGGGCGAGCGGACGGGCGGATCGGCGGACCGGCGGACGAGTCCGGGGTCTGGGCCGCCAACGGCCCGCCGGCAAGGAACCAGCCCAGGAGGAGAAAGGTGGCGGGAGCGTGTGGGAATCGAACCCACCGGAGCAGCCGAAGGCGTCTCCATCGCGGTTTTGAAGACCGGCCGGACCACCAGGCCCGATCCGCCCCCGCCCTGCGGTGAGCGGTGAGCAGGTTACCGCTCACCCTTCACGGCAATGACCTCAATCTCCACCAGGACGTTGCGGGGCAGCCCCGCCGCCGCCACGGTGCTGCGCGCCGGCCGATGGGAACCGAAGCGTTGGGCATAGACTTCGTTCATGGCGGTGAAATCGGCCATGCTGTGGAGGAAGACCGTGGTCTTGAGCACCTTGGAGAGGTCGGAGCCCGCGGCGATGAGCACCGCCTCCAGATTGCTGATCACCTGGTCCGTTTGCTCGCCGATTCCCTCGGCCTTGATCTCCATCGTCGCGGGGTCGAGCGCGATCTGCCCCGCCGTGAAGATCAGATCGCCGTACGAGACGCCCTGGCTGTAGGGGCCGATGGCCTTGGGCGCGTCGGGCGAGGAGACAAATTCGATCTTCATTAGAACAATCCCTCGATGCGGCCGTCTGCGTGTACCCGGATCGCCTCCGCGGCGGGGGTCTTCGACAGTCCCGGCATGGTCATGATGTCGCCGGCCAGCGCCACCACGAACCCGGCGCCGGCGGAAGCGTAGACATCCCGAATTGTAAGGCGGAAGCCGGTCGGGCGCCCGAGCCGGCCGGGATCGTCGCTGAACGAGTACTGGGTCTTGGCCATGCAGACCGGGGTCTTGCCCATCCCCATCGCTTCGCACTGAGCGATCGAGCGCTCCGCGGCGGCCTGATAGTCCACTCCAGCCGCGCCGTATATCTCGGTGGCAATGACCTCGATTTTTTTCTTGATCGGCAGCGCGGTGTCGTAGAGCGGGGCGAATCTCGCCTTGTCCTGGTCGAGCGCGGCCAGGATTTCCCGGGCCACCGCCTCGCCACCCTCGCCGCCGCGGGCCCAAACGTCAGACCGGGCGGCGCGCACTCCCCATGCCCTTGCGGCGCCCAACACCGCCTCCTGCTCTTCCTCGGTGTCGGAGACGAAGCGGTTGAGCGCCACGATCACCGGCAGGCCGAACTTCTGCATGTTCCGGACGTGGCCCTCGAGGTTGGCGAGGCCGCGGGTGACGGCGGGCAGGTCGGGGGTGCCGAGCGCGTCCTTCTTGACACCGCCATGCATCTTGAGCGCGCGCACCGTCGCGACGATCACCGCCGCCTCGGGATTGAGCCCGCCCAGCCGGCACTTGATATTGAGGAATTTTTCCGCCCCAAGATCGGCGCCGAACCCCGCCTCGGTCAACACGATGTCGCCGAGCGAAAGGCCAAGCCTGGTGGCCATCAGGGAATTGCAGCCGTGGGCAATGTTCCCGAACGGGCCACCATGCACCAGGGCAGGTCCGCCCTCGAGCGTCTGCACCAGGTTCGGGAGGATCGCGTCGCGGAGCAGGAGCGTCATGGCGCCCGAGGCCCTGAGGTCCGCCGCGGTCACCGGTTTCCGGTTTCGGGTGAGCGCCACGATGATCCGGCCGAGCCGGGTCTCGAGATCGGAGAGATCGGAGGCCAGGCAGAGAATGGCCATGACCTCGCTGCCCGGGACGATGACGAACCGTTCTTCCCGGGTGGGCCCGCCATTCAATCCACCCAGCCCCACCACGATGTTGCGCAGGGCCCGGTCATTCATGTCGATGGTGCGGGGCCAGGTGATCCGGCGGGTGTCGATCGCCAGCGCGTTGCCGTGGTGCAAGTGGCTGTCCAGCATCGCCGAGAGCAGGTTGTGCGCCGAGGTGATGGCGTGGAAGTCGCCGGTGAAGTGCAGGTTGATCTCGTCCATCGGAACCACTTGCGCGTACCCGCCTCCCGCCGCGCCGCCCTTCACCCCGAACACCGGACCCAACGACGGCTCCCGGATGCACACCACCACCTTCTTGCCGAGACGCCGGAGCGCCTGGCTCACTCCCACGGTGACGGTCGACTTCCCTTCCCCGGCGGGCGTCGGGCTGATGCCGGTCACCAGCACGAGGCGGCCCCGGGGCTTCCGGGCCCGGATGGCATCCATCGAGATCTTGGCCTTGGTGTGACCGTAGGGCAGGATCTCGGCCGGCGACAGACCGACTTCGGCCGCCACCTCGGCAATGGGCCGAAGCGTGGCGGCCTGGGCGATGTCGATGTCGCTGGGGACTGTGGTCACGGCAAACTCCCGGAAGTCGGTGAGCGGTGAGCAGTGAGCACCCGATTGCCGAACACCCGTGCCGCGTTCTCCGTCGTCAGGCGCGCCACGTCGCCCGCGGCCAAGCCGAGCACCTGGCCGAGCCGTTCCGCCACCTGAACGACGAAGGCGGGCTCATTGCGCCGGCCCCGATGGGGTACCGGCGCCAGGTAGGGGGCGTCGGTTTCCACCAGGAGCCGATCGTGCGGCACCCGGAGGATCGCGTCGTCCTGGCGCCAGTTCTTGAAGGTGATCATGCCGCTGAAGGAGACGTAGTGCCCCAGAGAAAGGCCCGCCTCGAGCACCGCGGGCCCGCTGCTGAACGAGTGCAGGATGGCCACCGTGCCGGGATGGTTTCGAAGAATCGCGGCGACATCGTCATCCGCTTCGCGGGCGTGGATCACCGCCGGCGTCCCCGCCGAGGCCGCGAGGGCGAGCTGGGCTTCGAGCGCGTTCCGCTGGCGATCGCGCGGAGCGTGATCGTAGTGATAGTCGAGCCCCATCTCGCCGCCGGCGACCACGCGCTCGTTCCGCAACGCCGCGGCGAGCCAGGCCGCCGATTCGCCGTCCCATTCGCCGGCGATATGGGGATGGACTCCGGCGGTGGCGGAGATCCGGGAGTCCGACTCGGCCAGCGCGAGAGCACGTTCGGCCGCGGCGCGGGACTCACCGATAACCACCACGTGGCCCACCCCGGCCGCCTCCGCCCGGTCCACCACCTCGCGGGCGTCACCGGCAAAGGCGGCGTCGGCGAGGTGGCAGTGGGTGTCGACCAGCACGGCGACGGATCAGGACGCCGGCTGGGGCTTCCGTCCTCCGGTCACCGGCCTCGGCTGGGCCGCTTCCCGCACCCCGCGGGCGTGCGCGCCGGGCCAGCGTTTCTCGATGTAGAGCAGCACCGGCGAGGCGATGTAGATCGACGAGAAGGTTCCGGTGAAGACCCCGAAGAACATCACCTGCGCGAACGGCCGGATGACCTCACCGCCGAAGATGGCCAGGGCCAGCAGCGTCGACAGCGTGGTGCCGTGGGTCAGGATGCTGCGCGGCAGGGTCTCGTTGATCGAGCGGTTCAGGATATCCAGGAATGATTCCTTGGGGTGCTTCTTCAGATTCTCCCGGGCCCGGTCGAAGATGATGATGGTGTCGTTGAGCGAGTAGCCCACCATGGTGAGCAGTCCCGCCACCACCACCAGGCTCACCTCCAGGTCCAGCACCGCGATGAACCCGACGGTGGCAAGGATGTCGTGGGCGGTGGCGACGATGGCGGCAAGGCCGAACCGCCACTCGAAACGGTACGCCAAGTATGCCAGCACGGCGACGAACGAGAGGAGAATGGCCAGCAGGGCGCGTTGGCGGAGCTCACCGCCCACCTTCGGCCCCACCGCCTCGGTCCGGACCAGCGTGTACTGCCCGGTTCCCACGGCGTTGTCCAGGGCCTGCCGCACCACCGCCGCGGTGGCCTGGGTGTCATTGAGGTCGGTGGCGCCGGTCACCCGCGCCCGCACCACCCATTCGTTCGGCGCGCCGAATGGCTGGACCTCCGACCCGATAAGCCCCTGGGTTTCCAAAGCAGCCCGCAAGTGGGCCGCATCGATCTGCTGGGTGGTCTTGATATGCAGCAGCGTCCCGCCGGTGAATTCGACGCTGTAGTTGACGCCGCGGAAGAGCAGGAAGGCGAGCCCGACACTCAGGATCACCGCGGTGAGGCCGTAGGCCATCTTGCGGAGGCCGATAAAATCGTACTTGGCGCCCTTGAAGAACCGCAGCTTGCCCACGGAGAGCGTCGTCGCGTCGGGCCGGCGCTTGAACCAGAGCATGTAGAAGGTGCGGGTGACGAAGATCGCCGTGATCAGGGAAGCTCCGATACCCATGATCAGCGTGATCGCAAACCCCTTGACCGGTCCGGTACCGAACTGGAACAGGAACAGTGCCGTGAGGATGGTGGCGAGGCTCGAGTCGATGATCGCCGGCATGGCGTGCTTGAAGCCCTCGTCGATCGACAGCCGGACCGTTTTGCCGTGGTCGAGCTCTTCCCGGATCCGCTCGAAGATCAGCACGTTGGCGTCCACCGCGATGCCGATCGACAGGATCAGTCCCGCGAGCCCCGGCAGGGTCAACGTGGCCTCCAGCATAGCCAGCCCGCCCAGGGTGAAGAGCACGTAGAACGCGAGCGCGAGCACGGCCAGCACGCCGCTGAAGCCGTAGTACCCGACCATGATGAGGATCACCAGCGCCGTGCCAACGATGCCGGCAAGAATGCCGCTATCGATCGAGTCCTGGCCCAGCGATGCGCCGATCTGGCGCTCCTCGACGATCTTGAGCGGCACCGGCAGCGCACCGGCGCGGAGCGTGAGGGCGAGGTCCTGTGCCTCCTGAAGCGTCTGGTTGCCCAGCGTGATCTGCCCGCTCTTGCCGATCTGGCCCTGGATCACCGGCGGGCGGCCCTGGACGCGGCGGTCCAGCACGATGGCCATGAAATCACCAATGTGCCTGCCGGTCTCGGCGCTGAATTTCCGGGCGCCGGCGCGATCGAGCTCGAACCGGACGATCGGCCCATTGGTGAGGGGATCGATGGCCGCCGTGGCGTCGATCAGGTTCTCGCCGGTGATGATCGGCTTGTTATCCAGCACGTAGAGCAACCGGTACCCATTCACGCCGACGTTGGTCGGCTGCCCGGCCCAGAGGAATTCCACGCTGCGGGGCCAGAGCGCCTTGACCTGGGGCAGGTTCAGCAGGCTGTCGACGCGGGGGTAGGTGGTTTCCGCCACCACGAATTCACCCGGCGTGGCCTGGATCCCCGCGGCGTTGGCCGGTTGAATCAGGGAGGCGAGTAGCCCGCCGGTCAGCTCGGTGGAATCGGCCTCGGCCTTGGCGGAATCGCCACCCAGCAGCTGCTGCACCGCCGACGGCTTGGGGGCCGCCGCGGCGGAGCCAAGCCCGAGCGTGCGGAGGGCGCGGTCCATCGACGGCAGGGCTCGATCGAACGCGCCAGTCTTGTCGGTGATCCGGAACTCCAGGAAGGCGCTCTTCTGGACCACGGTCTTGGCGCGGGCGGGGTCGTTGATGCCGGCCAGCTCCACCACGATCCGGTCGTCCCCGGACTTCTGCACCAGCGGCTCGGTGACGCCGAACTCGTCGGTACGCTTCCGCAGCACCTGAACGGCGCGCTCGATGTCCGCCCTGGGGTTGGCGGAAATCTTGCTCGACTGATCGAGCTCGAGCGCGAGGTGCATGCCTCCCGCGAGGTCGAGGCCGAGCTTCAGCGGCACCCGGCGGATGACGGTGTCACGGGTGACGCCGTCGACGCCCCGCTCTCGAATCGTTCGGTCGCGTGGGTAGAGATAGAAGATCGAGAGGGCCACCAGCGCCACGATCAGGATCAGCCGGTTGCGAATCGTTCCGAGCATCGTTCGCTCATCGCGCCGCGGAGGGGCGCACGGTTGAGGTCAGCGGGACGCGGGCCAGGATTCTGAGCGCCGCCTCCCGATCCAGCACAAGCTGCGCGCGCAAGGCATCCAGCGAAGGAAACCGCTGAACGTCGCGCAGCCGTTCCACCCATTCGATCCGAACCATCCGGCCGTAGAGATCCTGCTCCACGCCGAACAGGTGCGCTTCCAGCGATCGTCGGACATCGCCCACGGTCGGGCGCGGCCCCTGATTGAGCATCGCGCCCGCGGTACCGCCACCCCATTCCACCAGCGCGGCGTACACCCCGTCGGGGGGGAGGGCCTTCTCGGGCGGCGGCCCTTCGAGGTTGATGGTCGGCACCCCGATGGTCTTCCCCCGCCCCGCCCCGGGAATCACCCGCGCCGACACCCGGTAGGGCCGGCCCAGCCACTCGGCCACCTGGCCCAACTCGCCGACGGCGAGCGCCGAGCGAATCCGGGTGCTCGACACGGCCTGTCCGGTTGCATCCGGCATCGGATCCACCACGGCGACCGCGAAGCCCAGGCGCTCACCCAGCGCGGGGAGGGTGGTGCTGTCCGCGCCGCGTTGGTGCCCGAACCCATGGTCGGTTCCGATCACCAGCTCCTTCATCCCGCAGCGCCCCAGCAGCACCTCGGTGACGAACCGCTCCGCCGGCAACGCGGCCAGGGCGGCGCTGAAGTGCAGCACAACCAAGCGCTCGAGTCCCAGCTCCGCCGCGACCTCCAGCCGCTCGACGGCTGTGGTGAGCCGGGCGATCGCTGAGCCGGGGGCGAGCACCGCGCCCGGGTGCGGCTCGAAGGTGACCATCACCGCCGGGACACCGCGCCGAACCGCCCGCTCGCACACTTCCCGCACCACCGCCTGGTGCCCGAGGTGAACCCCGTCGAACGAGCCGACGGTCACCACGCTGCCCGCGGCGAGCCCGGGCGCCGGGTCGCTCACGGCAGCACCACGACTGGGTGCCAACCCAGCGGCACGGCGCGGGCGACGGCCACCAGCCGGTCGCCGTCGAGGAGCGCGGCCTCACCGTCGGTCGGCCCTTCGCGCTCGACGTCCCCGCCGTGCGCCACCCGGACCAGCTCCCCGGGGGCGAGCGGCACCGGCTGCAGGTC
>JAXIPC010000169.1:0-35108 GCA_045403135.1 Gemmatimonadales bacterium
CGGCGCCATCGACGGCAGCGCCAGCGGCAGCGGCCCCGAGCTGGCTACGCCCAGCGCCGACATGATCTGGTCCTTGTAGGTCGAGAACAGCGTGGCCGCGCCGGTCCAGATTCCGATCTGCAGCAGCGCCACCATCCCCACGCCCACCACCTTGCCCAGCATCATCTGGAACGGCGTCAGACTCGAGGCCAGCACCTCGACGATCCGGCTGGTTTTCTCCTCGACGATCGACATCATCACCTGTGAGCCGAAGATCAGGAGCGATATGTACAGGATGATGCCCATCGCGGAAGCCAAGAGGTACGTTGCCGCCCCGCTCTCGCCGCTGAGCTTGCCGTCGGCCACCTTCGCGGTGATGAGGTCAATACCTTCCTGCGACTTGATCACCTGGCTCGGATCGATCCCAATTCCCGTCAGTCGTTGCGCGACAACGAGTCGCCGGGTAATGCCTTCCAACTCGCCTACATCGCGGAAGCTCCCTACATTAGCGCCGAGGTAATGGAGCCGGCCGGTGACCAGCGAAGAGTCGCTCACCAGCAGGAGTCCTTCGAACCCCTCAGCGCTCTTCTTTGAGAGCCCGGTCATCCGCACCAATGAGTCGCGCACTTCGATATCCCGCCCTGCTGCCGGTACCCGCGTTACCGCATACCGGAGCGGTGCTGCGGGGCCGGGGCCGCTCCGCGAAGCCTCCAGCGCCGCGGCAATCTTGCGGCCGAACTCCGATGTGGTGCCGTCTACCACCGCGATCCGCTTGACCCCCGTGTCCCGGCTCATCAGATAGCCGGGGAGGATGAACATCACGGCGAAGAAGACCGGCCCCAGGATGGTCGACAATATGAACGCGCGGGTGCGCACCCGCTCGACGAACTCCCGCCGGATGACCGCCCAGATCTTACGCATGATGCGCCTCGCTGGCGGGGGCGGTCGCCGCGTCGGCGCCGACCTTCGCGATGAAAATGGCCTGAAGCGACGGCTCCACCACCTCGAACCGCGCCAACCCCACGTCCTCCTGCACCAGGGTCTTGAGCAACCGGTCGGGATCGGCCCCGTGCGCCAGCTGCACTTCGGCCGACGCGCCGTAGTCATCCGCCTTCTCGACCAGCGTCCGGTCGGCCAGGATCCGCATGGCCTTGTCGCCGTTCCTGGTGAAGGTGAGGGCGATGTGCCGGCCGCCGAACTCCTGTTTCACCTGCGCCAGCGAGCCGTCGACCAGCTTTCGCCCCCGTGCGATAATCACGATCCGGTCGCACATCCGTTCGGCCTGCTCCATGATGTGGGTCGAGAAGAGCACCGTCCTGCCCTGCCGCGCCGCCTCCACCACCACGTCCTTCATGACCTGGCTGTTGACCGGGTCCAGTCCGCTGAACGGCTCGTCCAGGATCAGCAGCTCCGGGTCGTGCAGCAGCGCCGAAATGAACTGGACCTTCTGCTGCATCCCCTTGGACAAGTCCTCGATCTTCTTCGCGGTCCAGTCGGTGAGGCCCAGCCGCTCGAGCCAGGCGATGGCCCGTTCCTTGGCGCGAGTCCGGCTGATCCCCTTGGCCTCGCCCAGGAAAACCAGATGGTCGAGCACCTTCATTTTCTTGTAGAGTCCCCGCTCTTCAGGCAGGAACCCGATCCGCTCCGAGAGATCGCGGCTGGC
Source organism: Gemmatimonadales bacterium (assembly GCA_045403135.1). Taxonomy (GTDB): domain Bacteria; phylum Gemmatimonadota; class Gemmatimonadetes; order Gemmatimonadales; family GWC2-71-9; genus JABFSM01. The sequence goes on from JAXIPC010000169.1 coordinate 1,643, forward strand.
GGCGCCGGAATCGAACACCGAGATCCGTCCCTCATCGGGGACGATGATGTTCATGATCATGCGGATGGTGGTGCTCTTGCCGGCACCGTTGGGACCGAGCAGCCCGAAAATGCCGCCGGTGGGGACCTCAAGCGAAAGCGCCTCCACCGCGGTGTGTCCCGCGAAGCGCTTCGTGACGTCCTCGACCTTCACCACGCTACCGGTCATGCCCGTGCTCCCGGGAGGGGGGACGTGTGCATCGGCACGCTCCTACGGAGCGGTCCGGAGTGAGGTTTCCTACGTGCGTCGGCGAAACCCGGGGATCCGGCACCGAGCCATCCACTCGGCGTAGCGATCCGGAGCCAGATACATCGGCCCGAACAGCGCGGCGAACATAATGGCCTGGCCAAGAATCCGGAGCACCGTGAAGCGGCCGCTCACCACGGCGCTCAGCACCGAGCCCAGGGCGAGCGTGATCAGGAAGGCAGGCCACTTACGCATCGGAACCTCCGTTCGGGCTGAAAATCGCTTCGATGGGTTGCTCGAATAACCGCGCGATGGCAAAAGCCAGCGGGAGACTCGGGTCGTACTTGCCGGTCTCGATCGCGTTGACCGTCTGTCGCGACACCGAAAGACGCGCGGCCAGGTGGGCCTGTGACCACTCCCGCTCGGCGCGCAGCACCCGGAGACGGTTGTTCACCGGTAGCGGCGGCGGACGATCAGCTGGCCCAGCGCCCAGCTCACGAACAGCAGCAGCCAGATCCAGGGCCACGAGTTGCCGACCGGCGTATTCGGCACTGCGCCGCTCTCCGCCAGCAGCCCATACCCCATCACGAACAAGGCGGTGCTGCCGAACTGAATCAGCAGCGCCTCGAACTGGATCAGCCGCTGCATCTCATCCAGACTGCGCACCCATTTGGTGAGGGCCAGGAAATACCCCACCATGGGCAGCACCGGCAGCAGGGCACGACCCACCGCAGCAAGCCAGGGTCGAGATCCCAGCGCTGCAGCAGCGCCGAAACCAGCGACAGCAGGGCAGAAAGCGATGCCCAGCCGAGTAGCTGCCAGGTGAATCGATTGGGGGTACAGAGCATCAGGATCTCCAAAAGAGGCCCTTGGAGACAGTAAAGCATATTTGACTGATTGTCAAGGAGACTTTACTAAAGATCGGCTGGTTTCCAGTCCATCAGCCGGATAATCCGGTTCGCCTGGTCACCGGGGACCAGTAGGTGCCGCGCCTCGGCCTGGATCCCGAACTTGATCTGCCGCTCAATCCAGGCGTCGCGAGGTTGGGCCGCGGAGGCTGCGTCATAAATCGCGGCATCCCGAAGCATCACTCCCCGCTCGTTGCGCTCGTGGTACCGGCCCACCCAGGTGCGCCCCGAGCCGCTCTCCACCAAGACAGTGACGCCGTGGAGCTCCTCATGACCGGGATGAAAGACGTGTCCCGACATTTACTCCGGCCTCCCCGCTCCCGTTTCCGAGAAATGCTTGTCGAACGCGGCGATCAGATCGGCGGCCAGCACCTGGGGCGGCCGGCCCTCGATCATGTGGCGATGGACGAAGTGCACAACCTCGCCGTCCCGCAGCAGCGCCAGCGACGGCGAGCTCGGCTGGTATTCCGCGAAGTAGCTGCGGACCCGGGCCGTGGCATCGAGATCCTGTCCGGCAAACACCGTGTAAAGGCGTTGCGGCTTGACGGCGTGATGCAGTGCCAGGGTCAATGCCGGCCTCGCTCCGCCCGCGGCGCAGCCGCAGACCGAATTGACGAACACCAGCGCGGTCCCTTCACCGGCGCCGAGCGCGGCGTCGACATCGGCCACGGTGCGCAACTCCTGCACGCCCAAGCGGGTCACCTCTTCGCGCATTGGTTTGACCATCATTTCCTGGTAGGGCATGACTACTCCTTTTGTCGGTTACGTCTCCAGGGCCTGCTTCATGGCATGCCACGACAGCGTCGCGCACTTCACCCGAATCGGAAAGGCGCTCACGCCCCGAAATACGTCCAGCTTGGACGGGAGCGACTTGGTTCCGGCGCTCCCGGTGACCACTGCATGGAACTTTTCGAACAGCGCCCGCGCCTCCGTCACCGTCTTTCCCTTGACCGCCTGGGTCATCATCGATGCGCTGGCCTTGGAAATCGCGCATCCCTGCCCCTGGAACGCGGCATCGGCGATCACGTCCCCCTCCAGCCTGAGCCAGACGTCGAACTGGTCCCCGCAAAGCGGATTCCGTCCCTCGGCGTGATTGGTGGCCTCGGGGAGCTTCCGGAAGTTTCGCGGCGCCCGGTTATGGTCCAGGATCACGCTCTGGTAGAGCTCGTCCAGCTCGCTCATCGGAGGAACACCCGCTGTGCCTCCTTGAGGCCCGCCGCCATGGCCTCGATTTCTTCGACCGTGCTGTAGGCGCCGAACGACGCCCTGAGCGTGGCGGTGACGCCGAACCGCCGCATCAGCGGCTGGGCGCAGTGGTGCCCGGCCCGGACGGCGATTCCCCGCGTGTCGAGCACCGTACCGGCGTCGTGCGGGTGAATTCCGTCCAGCATAAAAGAGAGAACGCTCACCCGGTCGGCCCCTTCACCCATGATCCGGACGCCATCGAGCTCCCCGATGCACTGCGCCGCCTTCATGACGAGAGCCTGTTCGTAGGCGACCAGCGCCTCCCAATCCCACCCCATCACGTAGTCCAGCGCGGCGCCCAGCCCGATCACCTCCGCGATCGGCGGTGTTCCCGCCTCGAACCGCTCGGGGGGCGGCGCGTAGGTGCTCCGCTCGATCTGGACCTCGCGGATCATGCCGCCCCCGCCCTGCCACGGGGGCATCGCCTCAAGCAAGTGCTGCTTGCCGTAGAGCAGCCCGATGCCGGTCGGGCCATAGAGCTTGTGGGCCGAGCAGGCGAAGAAGTCGCAATCGATGGCCTGGAGGTCCACTCGGAGATGGGGCGCCGATTGGGCGCCGTCCACGACCACCACCGCGCCGACCTCGTGCGCCATCGCGGCGATCGCGTTGATCGGATTGATCGCGCCCATCACGTTGGAGGCGTGGCACACCGCGACGATCCGGGTGCGGGGGCCGAGGAGGCGCTCGAACGCCGCCAGATCGAGGCCGCCCGAGTCCATGACGGGGATCGGGCGAATCACCGCCCCGGTCCGTTCGGCCACCAGGTGCCACGGGATGATGTTCGAGTGGTGTTCCATCTCTGAAATCAGAATCTCGTCTCCCGGCCGGAGCGCCGATCCGCCGTAGCTCTGGGCCACGAGATTGAGCCCCGCGGTGGAGCCGGCCGTGAAGATGATTTCGGAAGGGGACGCGGCGTTGAGGAATCGTGCCGCCAGCCCCCGCACCCTCTCGTAGGCCGTAGTGGCCTCCTGGGAGAGCGCGTGGACGCCCCGATGCACGTTGGCGTTGCCGGTTTCGTAATAGTGGGTCATCGCGTCGATCACCGCCCGCGGCGTCTGCGCGGTGGCGGCACTGTCCAGATACACCAGCGGCTTGCCGCGCACCTGCCGGGTCAGGATCGGAAACTCGGCCCGAACCAGGTCGACGTCCCAGGCGTGTGCCTGACGCCCGCTCGGCGGCGCCGCGGCGACCGGAGTCATCGCGGGACACTCACGGCATTCCGCCCAGGCGATCGATCACCAGCGCGTCGAGCGCCTCGCGCACCGGGGCCGAGGCCACCTCGGCGGTCACCTCGGCGGCAAACGCATAGGTCAGCAGCCGCCGCGCCGCCGCGCGGGAAATGCCCCGGCTCTGCAGGTAGAAGAACGCGGTGTCGTCGAGCCGGCCCACCGTGGCGCCGTGGGTGCACCGCACGTCGTCCGCGAAGATCTCGAGCTGCGGTTTCGTGTCCACCTTGGCGCCCTCGGACAGGAGCAGGTTCCGGTTGGTCTGCTTCGCGTCGGTCTTCTGGGCCTCCGGCGTGACCAGGACCTTCCCGTTGAACACCGCGTGGCTCTTCCCGTCCAGAATGCCCTTGTAGACCTCCCAGCTCCGGCAGTTGGGATGGTCGTGGTAGATGACGGTGTGGTTGTCGACCAGTTGTTCGCCGCGTCCCAGGTAGAGGCCGTACAGGAGCGACTCGACGTTTTCGTCGCCCAGTCTGGTCCGGAGGTCGTGGCGGGCAATGGCGCCGCCCATGGCCAGCGAGAACGAGCGATAGTGGCTGTCCCGGCCCTGCTCCACCCGGGTGAGCCCGATGTGGTAGGCCGACTCGCTCTCCCGCTGAATCCGGCTGTGCTCCACCCAGGCATTGGCGCCGACCGCCACATCGGTCACCGCGTTGGTGAAGGCGGCGGCGCCCAAGAGCCCCGCGTAGCTCTCCACGAACTGGGCCCGAGCGCCCTGCTCCACCGTGAACACGCAGCGCACCTGGACCGCCTGGCCCGCCGCTTCCGGCGTGGTGAGGAACAGCACGTGAACCGGGTCGGCCAGGTCGACTCCCGCCGCCACCCGGATGACGACGCCGTCGCACGCGAACGCCGCGTTGAGCGAGGAGAATGGGGTGGCTTCTCGTACGTCGAGCAATCCAGGATCGCGCTGGAGTGCGGCAGCCAGCGGCTCCGCGGTGACCGACGCCGGCAGCTCGGGACGGCTGGAGAGCGCCGCATCATAGCGGCCATTGACGAAGACCAGCGTGGTCCAGTCCGGAGGTCCGATCAGGAAGGGTGCAACCTGCCCCGGGGTGGGACGGCTGGACGGCGCGACGACGTCGGTCCATGCGGTCCGGGCGATGGGAGCGATCGGTGTGAACCGCCACTCCTCGTCCTTGAGCGAGGGGAAGCCGGCGGACGCAAAACGGCCGAACGCCTCACGCCTCCGGGTGAGCAGTTCGGCCGGACCCTGGCCTCCGCCGTTCCGGCTGAACCGTTCGAAAGCCTCGGTGAACACCGTGGTCACGCCGGGGCGCCCTCGGGAACGTCGCTAAGCCACTCGTAACCCTTGGCCTCGAGCTCCAAAGCCAGCTCCCGGCCTCCCGATTTGACGATGCGCCCATCGAAGATGACGTGCACGAAGTCGGGGATGATGTAGTCGAGCAGCCGCTGGTAGTGCGTTACCACGACCGTGGCCCGGTCGGGACGGCGCAGCGAATTGACCCCTTTGGCCACGATGCGGAGCGCGTCGATATCGAGCCCGGAATCGGTCTCGTCCAGAATCGCGAGCGTGGGCTCCAGCACCGCCATCTGGAGGATCTCGTTGCGTTTCTTTTCTCCGCCCGAGAAGCCGCTGTTGACGGCGCGGCTCATGATCTCCGGCTCCCACTCGACCAGCTTGAGCTGCTGCTCCAGCCGATCGAGGAAATCCATCGGATCCAGCTCTTCCTCGCCGCGCGACTTCCGGATGGCGTTGTAGGCGGCGCGGAGGAAGTAGGCATTGCTGACCCCGGTGATCTCCACTGGATACTGGAACGCCAGGAACAGGCCGGCCTGGGCCCGCGCCTCCGGCTCCATATCGAGCAGATCGGCGTCCTGGAACCGCACCGATCCGGCCGTGACGGTGTAGGCGGGATGGCCCGCCAGCACCTGCGCGAGCGTGCTCTTGCCCGAGCCGTTCGGCCCCATGATGGCGTGGACCTCACCGGCCTTCACCATCAGATCGATGCCTTTGAGAATCTCCTTCTCGCCGGCCGAGGCTCTGAGGCCCTGAACTTCCAGCATCGCCCTCAACCGACACTCCCTTCCAGACTCACGCCGAGGAGCTTTTGGGCCTCGACCGCGAACTCCATCGGCAGTTCCTTGAAGACTTCCTTGCAGAAACCGTTCACGATCATCGAAATCGCGTTCTCGGTATTGAGGCCGCGCTGCTTGCAATAGAAAATCTGGTCTTCACCGATCTTCGAGGTGCTCGCCTCATGTTCCACCGAAGCGGTGGGGTTCTGCACGTCGATGTACGGGAAGGTGTGCGCGCCGCAGCGGTTGCCGATCAGCATGGAATCACACTGGGTGTAGTTGCGCGCGCCGGCTGCCTTGGGCAGCACCTTCACCAGGCCGCGGTAGCTGTTGTTGCCCTGCCCCGCGCTGATGCCCTTGGACACGATGGTGCTCCTCGTGTTCCTGCCCATATGGATCATCTTGGTGCCGGTGTCCGCCTGTTGCCGGTTGTTGACCACCGCCACCGAATAGAACTCGCCCACCGAATCGTCGCCCTGCAGGATGACACTGGGATATTTCCACGTGATGGCCGACCCGGTTTCCACCTGAGTCCAGGAGATCTTGGCCCCCCGCGCCGCCTTGCCGCGTTTGGTGACAAAATTGTAGATCCCGCCCTTCCCCTGTTCGTCTCCCGCGTACCAGTTCTGTACCGTCGAGTACTTGATCGTGGCGCCGTCGAGCGCCACCAGCTCGACCACCGCGGCGTGCAGCTGGTTCTCATCCCGCTTGGGGGCGGTACAGCCCTCGAGGTAGCTCACCGACGCGCCCTCGTCCGCAATAATCAGCGTCCGTTCGAACTGGCCGGTGTTCTGGGCGTTGATGCGGAAGTAGGTGGAGAGATCCATGGGGCAGCGGACCCCCTTCGGCACGTACACGAAGGACCCGTCGCTGAAGACCGCCGAGTTGAGCGCGGCAAAGTAGTTGTCGCTCGCCGGCACCACCGAGCCCAGGTACTTACGCACCAGATCCGGATGCTCGCGCACCGCCTCCGAGAAGGAGCAGAACACGATGCCCATCTCGCCGAGCGCCTTTTTGTACGAGGTGCCCACCGACACCGAGTCGAAGATCGCGTCCACCGCGACGCCCGAGAGGATCTTCTGCTCGGTGAGAGGGATGCCCAGCTTGGCGTAGGTTTCCAGCAGCTTCGGATCGACCTCGTCCAGGCTGCCCAGCGGCGCCGTGGTTTTGGGCGCCGAGTAGTAGATGGAATCCTGGTAGTCGATCGGTGGGTATTTCACGTTGGGCCAATGCGGCTCGGACATCTTGAGCCAGCCGCGATAGGCCTTGAGGCGCCAATCCAGCAGAAACTCGGGTTCGCCTTTCTTGGCGGAGATGAGCCGGACGACGTCTTCGGAGAGACCCTTGGGAACTGTGTCGGCTTCGATATCGGTGACGAAGCCGTACTTGTACTCGCGGTTGACCAGCGACTCTACCGGGCTACTCATCGTTCCCTGTTCCCCCACCCCTTGGCCGCTCTGCTGGGCCTCTTCCGGGCTTAGATGAAATCGAATCCTAAGTAAAATAGTCGGGATTGTCAAAGTTACGGAAGGGATGGAAAGGCAAGGAGTTAGGGCTAGGGGTCAGAATTCATGGATCAGAGACCTGGGAACTGCTCCATGAGTGCCGTCGCCGCGGGCCCCCAGGACGTTCGACTTGGTCAGCAACCTCAGCCTCGGCCGTTATTGGTTGTATATGCTACTCATAAACATGACCACCATAGACCCTAGACCCCTGACCCTGACAATCTGATTCCTCTTGAGGAATCCTCCTCCAAGTCGGAGATTAGGAGCATGACCATTCACCGAATTCGGCTGTTGGGTGACCCGATTCTCAGGACCCGGAGCCAGCCGATCACCAAGCCCAGGTCGACCGGCGTCCGGGTCATCGTGGACGATTTGCGGGAGACCCTGCGCGACTGGCAGTCCCGATTCGGCAGTGGGCGGGCCATCGCTGCACCCCAGATCGGTGCTCCGGTTCGGATCGTGCACGTGGAGATGGAACAACCCTGGACCCTGATCAATCCGGAAATCGTCGATATCGGCACCGAAGACTTCACGGTGTGGGATGACTGCTTCTCCTTCCCCAATCTGCTCATCCGGGTCCAGCGGGCGTACCATGTCCGCATTCGCTATCAGGACCTGAAGGGTGAAACCCAGGAGCTCGACCTCGACCGGGACCGGGCCGAGCTGCTGCAGCACGAGATCGACCACTTGGACGGCGTGCTCGCGGTCGACCGGGCCTACGGAGCCGATCCCTTCTGCCTTCGGGAAGAGTGGAATCGCCTCTACACCGGATCCGACCGCTACGGTGACCCGGAGCTGCGGTCGGAACAAGTACCTACGCCGCTGTCCGCCCTGCTCTAACCGAGGGTGCTATGGGCCAGATGCTTCAATTCCCGGCGAATGGGCACGCCTCGTCGGGATACCTCGCCATTCCAGCGTCGGAGCGTGGACCGGGCGTCCTGGTGATCCAGGAATGGTGGGGTCTTGTGGATCACATCAAGGATGTGTGCGACCGGATGGCTGCGGAGGGGTTTGTCGCCCTGGCACCCGACTTCTATCACGGAACTGCGGCGAAGAGTCCGGATGAGGCCGGCAAGCTCTTCCTGGCGCTCAACATCGTGAAGGCCGCCGCCGACCTCCGCGGTGCCGCGGATGCGCTCCTTGGCCGCCCGGAGGTCACGTCCCGAAAAGCGGAGGTGATGGGATTCTGCATGGGCGGACAGCTCGCCTTGTACGCCGGAGCGGAGTTTCCCGACCGCATCGCGGCCGTCGTCGATTTCTATGGTATCCATCCGAACGTGCGGATCGATCCTGCCAGGCTGAAGGCGCCGCTGCTCGCGCACTTCGCGAAGCGGGATACGTCGGTAAAGGAAGCCGACGCGCGGGCGCTGATCGGGAAGATCGAGGCCTCGGGCGGCAAGGTCGAGGCGCATTACTATGACGCCGACCACGCCTTCTTCAACGACACCCGCCCCACGGTTTACGACAAGGAATGCGCCAAGAGCGCCTGGGAACGGACCCTGCAGTTTCTCCGGCAGCACGTGGCTTGAACGAACGCCACCGCTCACCTCTCACCGCTCACCGCAGCTAGAACCAACTCCCTACCCTTATGAACGCTGCGCGGCGGTCGTTGGACGCGAACCCGTACTCGAAGGCCACCGGCCCGATCGGCGTGGAGGCCCCGATCCCGAGCCGCGTTCCCGCCAGCCAATTCTCACTCCCGAAGAGCCGGCCGCCGCTGGCAGACCTCCCTGCCGCGATCGACAGCCGAAGGGCAACCGGTCCCCGGAGTTGCCAAGCGCCCTGAACCCGGGCAAAGACGTCGCGGTCGCCCCGGCGCTCTCCAATGTGCAATCCCGGGAACCCCTCCGTTCCCCCCAGCTCGAAGGCGGTCTGAATCGGCAGCCGTCGCCCGACCCCGAGCCTCACCTCGGGCTCGAGCGTCAGGCGGCCCGAGGCGATCACGGTGCCGAGCGTCGCTCGCGCGAGCTGGTAATCGCCGGTCCAGACCAGCTCAACGCCTCCCTGGGCTGGGAGCCCGGGCTCCAGGCGCGCCGTGAGCGAAGACCCGCCGGTGGAGCGGGTTTCTCCTGCGGGCGTCCGCCAGGCGGCGACGCGTCCGCCTGCCCGGATCCTCCATGCGCCGAGCCGGGCCCACTCGAGCCCCACGAACCCGCTTGCCTCCTGGGTTTCCAGCTTTTCAAAGTTGCTTCCACCGGGACTGAACTGTCGCACCCCTTCGGAGAGGAGCCGGAATGATGCCAGCGGCATGAGACGCATCCGGCCCACCCCGATCGGGCTGAGCAACGTCCCCGTTAGATCGCTCTTGAAACGGCCCAGCGACAAGACCGCGCTCCCTTGAACGCCGCGCACCGTATGCCGGTCCAGCGCGCCGATCCAGAGTCGGCCTCCCAGATCATGGTCATAGGCCACGCCGAGCCCCGCCACTCGGCGCGCGGCCGGAGTAATCAGCGCTCTGAACGAAACGGTATCGGGCCCAGCTCCGCCGCCGTCGACCGGCCCGAGCCACAGCTCGCGAAAGGACTCGATGTTCGGGATGTCGGCGAGCTGGGCCGAGAGCGCAGCCAGGTCGAGGCGTTGGTTGCGCGAGAGTCCCAGCACTCGGCCCATGGTTTCACCATCGCGCGCGGTGCCGTTGACGACCTCCCAGCTCGCGAGCACCGTGGGCAGCGCGGGATTGTCCGGCGGCGGCCGTCGCGGCAGACAGGACACATTGCGCAGGATCGAGTCGGCCGCCGCGCGTCCGTGCTCCACCAGTTTTTCCCGGTTGGACGGATGAAAATCGAGATTGGAAAAGCCCCGCACGTCGGGCCAGATGTAGACATCCTCGGCGCCCAGCTCGGCCATCGGCTGGGTGAAGAGAAAGCTTGCCAGCCGCCGGGCCACCGCCCCGGGTGACATCAGATCCGCGCTGTCCGACCCGGCCGGATCATCCTTCAGGTCTACCACGATCAGCCGGGTGGCCCCCGCTTCACGCGCGGCGGCGATCGGCACATTGGCCGAGATGCCGCCGTCAACGTAATAGCGGTTGCCGATCCGAACCGGCGTGTACACCAGCGGGATCGCGATGCTGGCCCGCACCGCCTGCGCCAGGTCGCCGCCGTCGAGCACCACGGGCTCCCGGGTGCGGAGGTCCGTGGCGACCGCCCGGAACGGAATCGGGAGCCGGTCGAAGTCCCCACGCGCCAGGAGGTTCCCCCGCAGCAGCGTCCGGTTGAGCACCGCGTCGGTTCGAAGCTCCGAGACGCCGCGGGTGACCAGCGAGAAGCCTCGCCCGCTCTGCTCCCAGAGAAGCAGCGGATGCAGGCTGCCCCAATCGTGAGGCGTCCGATTCGCGAAGCTGCCGGTGACGTCGAGCAGGGGAAGCGCGCGGGTGATGGAATCGATTTGCCGGGCGGAGAGGCCGCTCGAGTACAGTGCGCCGAAGATCGAGCCGATACTGGTCCCGACGACGAGGTCAGGCCTCGTCCCCAGGCTGTCCAGAATGTGGAGCACGCCGATGTGCGCGAAGCCCTTGGCGCCGCCGCCAGCCAGCACCAGAGCAAGGCGGCCCGGCGGACATTGCTGCCCGGACACCGGGGTCGCCGCGACGGCGGCGACGGCGACGAGCCAAGGCAAGATACGCATCGGAAAAAGCTAACCCCGGCTCCCCTTGCGGACGGCCGTCCGGCTCCTTAACTCTGTCCTCAGAGCGGCCCCGGCCAGCCGCAACATCAAACGTCCACTCCGAGGGAGTCGCGCAGTCATGGCGTATGTGATCACCGAAGCGTGTATCGGCACCAAGGACAAAGCGTGTGTCGACGTCTGTCCGGTCGACTGCATCTATGAGGGAGAAGAGCAGCTCTACATCCACCCCGACGAATGCATCGATTGCGGGGCCTGCGAGCCCGAGTGCCCGGTAACGGCGATCTTCCCGGAGGAAGACGTTCCACCCACCCTCGAGAGCTACATCCAGAAGAACAAGGACATCTTCAATTCGGACACCCCGCCCGGGAGGCCGAAGAAGTAGGGGTCGGCGTTAGCCCTCGCCCCTTAACCCCCTATCCAGCGGGCGACCCCGGGGTCGGCTGATGCGCCGACCCCGGGGTCGTTGGGATGGAAGACCTGCATGAGGCTTGGCAGTGATCTGATATAGAGCATCGGATCGGCCCGCCACCCTAATAGACGCCCCAGCCCCGCAAATGGTTTCACCCGACCGACTGCAGGAACTTGAGAATCGCCCGCGTCGTCGGGACCGGCTGTTCCACGCACGGCAAGTGGCCGGCGCCGGGAATCTCCATCAGTCTCGCACCGGGAATGGCGGCGGCCATGCCCTGCGCGATCGCGGGTGGGGTAATCATGTCTTCGGCGCCGACCAGCACCAGCGTCGGGATACCGGTGAGCGTCTCCAGAAACGGCGTGCTGTCGGGACGCTCTCGCATCGCCGACAGCGCGCCCACAATGCCGGGCACCGGGGTTCGGAGAATGGTGGTGCGGATCCGCTCGATGATGTCCGGCGACACCTGCGGCGTGAAAAAACGCGGCAGCATCGTCTCCGCCGCCGCGATCGCCCCCTGTTCTCGCACCCGGCCGATCAGCAAGTCGCGCGCTCGGCGGCCCTCGGTGCTGTCCGCCTCGGCCTGCGTGTCGACCAGGATTAGTCCGCGCACCCGCTCCCGCCAGCGCCGCACGAACTCGAGCGCGATGTATCCCCCCATCGAGAGCCCGCACAGCACGACCTGTCCCTCGCCCAGCGCTTCGAGCAAGCCCAGCAAATCCTCGGCATAGGTGCTCATTGAGTAGCCGAGATCGGGAGCGTCCGATTGCCCCATGCCGCGAAGATCGGGGGCGATCCGCCGGTAGCCGGTGAGCGTGTCGATCTGATGCTGCCAGATGGAGCGGTCCAGCGGAAACCCGTGCACGAACAGAATGGTGGGGCCGGTCCCGCGGTGCTCGACCGCGAGACTCACCCCGTTGACGGTGAGCCGGTCCGCGGGCTCGCTGCTCGGACGTGCGTGGAAGTACTGGCCCACCTCCTCCGGAACCGGGATCGGGCGTCCTTCGCGATCGATGCAGACGAACACGAACTCGGCGGTGGCGATGAGGTTGCCGTCGCTGGCCCGGCGCGCCGTCTGCCGCATGGTGAAGCTGGTGCGTCCGTGGTGCACGACCGCCTGATGCACCCGGAGGATATCTCCCGGAAAGGCGGGCGCGTGATAGTCGATGACCGTCTTGCGCACGGCAGGCCAGGCGCCGTGCCGCGTGAACACATCCATGCCCGGCCCCCGTGCCATCACATCCCAGCGGGCCCGCTCGAAGACCCGGAGGAAGGATGCCTGATTCAGGTGCCCGAACGCGTCACAATCATCGGGATAGACGACTTGTTCGACGTCGGCAAGGCTCATGCACACTCTCCCGGGGTGCAATAAAGTAGGTGGGTCAAAGCCGGACTCGCTACTATTCCGCTCGTGAACGCCGGCCCACTCCGCCTCATCGAAGCCGCATCCGAATTTGGCGCGCTGCTCCGGCGGCTCCGGGCGGAGGCCTTGGTCGCCGTCGACACCGAAGCGGCCAGCTTCCACCGGCATCGGGACCGCGTCTACCTGCTGCAGCTCTCCACTCGGAGCGAAACCCATCTCGTCGATCCGCTCGCGGTAGCCGGCCTCCCGGGACTCGGCGATCTCCTCGCCGATACCGCGGTCGAGAAGGTGTTCCACGATGCCGACTACGATCTCCGGCTCCTTGGCTCGGAGTTCGGATTTCGCGCGGCGAACCTGTTCGATACCCGCGTGGCCGCACAGTTCCTCAACGAGCCGGGTATCGGCCTCGCCGCGATGCTGGAAAAACACGTCGGGGTCACTCCCGATAAGCGGTTTCAGCGGGCCGACTGGTCGGAGCGGCCGCTGAGCCAGCCGATGCTCGAGTACGCCGCGATGGATACCCGGCATCTACCGGAGCTCCGGGATCTCCTGCGCGACCAGCTTCAGGCGCGCGCGCGCCTCGAGTGGGTGAACGAGGAATGCGAGATCCTGACCCGGGTGCGCTGGCCCGAGCCGCTCCTTCCGGAGGTCGCGGCGCTCAGCCTGAAAGGCGCGCGCGCGCTGTCCCCGCGCGCGCTGGCGGTGTTCCGCGAGCTCTACGTTTGGCGCACTCGCACCGCCGAGACACTGGACCGGGCCGCCTTCCGGGTCCTCGGCAACGATGTGCTGCTGGCCCTGGCGGAGCATCCACCCACGGATCCCGCCGCTCTCGCCGGCCTGAAGGGCATGGGACGGGAGACCGCCGAACGGCGCGGAGCCGACATCATGGCCGCAATTCGGCGCGGGCTCGCGTTACCCGAGAGCGAGCTGCCCCGTTACCCCCGCGGCCAGAGGCATCGCCCCGACCCGGCCTACGACGCCCGCCTCGAGCGATTGAAGGCCTTGCGTACCGGCCTGGCCACTCGCGAAGACCTGGCTCCCGGAGTGCTCTGTCCCAACTGGCTCCTCGAGGCCATCGCCCGCTTAGTGCCGGCCGACTTGGACGAGCTGGGCAAAGTGGAAGGAATTCGGCGCTGGCAGGTCAATGTGATCGGCAAGGACTTGTTGCAGGCTGTGTTGTCATAGTCGTGGTAGTTACTACTATTCGCACCCATCGATCCTGGCTCGCAACCCTAGCTCCCCAACTCCCTAGCTCCGTAGTTCCCCGCCTCTTACCCAACCCTTCCCCTCCTGCCATCGTCATATCAATGCAGGCGCAACCGAAGCCCATGCGGCCGCAAGGGACGGTGTCGTGGACGATAGGGATCTGATCGCCGGTGCGTGCGCCGGGGACCGGTTGGCGGCTCGCCGCCTCTACGACCGACACGCCCCTCGGGTGTACCGGCTGATCTTCCGCATGGTGGGTGAGGATGAGCTGGCGCAGGAGTACACGCAGGACACGTTCGTGAAGGCGTTCGACCGGTTGGAGCAGTATCGCGGCGAGTCGGCCTTCTCGACCTGGCTGCATTCGGTGGCGATGTCGCAGGTGCTGACGGGGTTCCGGCGCCGCAAGCGGCTCCGGGCCCGGGAGCTGGATCTGGAGGCGGCCTCGAGTGTCGCCACCCCGGCCGACTCCTCCGATCCGCACCTCCGCGACCGGTTGCAAGCGGAGCTGGAGCGGCTGCCAGAAAGACTCCGGATGCCCGTCGTGCTCCACGACATCGAGGGGTTCACCCATCGGGAGATCGGGGAGATCCTGGACATCCCGCAGGGTACCAGCAAGGCCCGGCTCTTCGAAGCGCGCGCGCGGCTGCGCGAGGCGCTCGCCGGCGTGGCCACAGAGCAATGAGGAGCGTTCCATGATGAGTGACAAGGATCTCGAGCGACGGCTGATTGAGCTGCGCGATCACTGGCGGGTGGCGGACGAGCCACCCCTGGACCGGATGTGGGAACGGATCGAAGCCGAGGCGTTCCGGGCGGCGCCGCGCCGGTTTCCCGCCCGATGGGCTCGGACCCTGCTTCCGCTGGCGGCAACGCTGATCCTCGGCTTCGGCATCGGCCAGATCGCGCCGCGGCTGATCGGTCCGGTGCCGGCGGATTCGGCCCAGCTCGCCCTGGGTCTGGATCGGAAGCTGCCCGTGATGAATGTGGCCGCCCAGGAGCTCCCCTTCGTCGGCGTCGCCACCGACTATCTCGAGCGGGTCACCGCGCTGCTGGTCACCCTCGCCGCGGGCACCCAGGACGGCAAGGCGCTGGAGTATTCGGCCACCCAGGCGCGCGACCTGCTTGCCACCACCCGTCTGCTGATGGATTCGCCCCGGCCGCTCAATGCGCACCTGCGCGGTTTGCTCGAGGATCTCGAGCTGGTGCTCGCGCAGATCGCGCGACTGCCGGCCCGTCCCGATGCCCCCGACGTGTATTTGATCGATCAGGCCCTGGATCAGCGGGACGTCATCCCGCGCCTCCGCGTGTACCTCGCGGATCATCCCACTTCGCAGCCGTAACCGGGGGAGCCCGCGCCATGCGATCCATTCCGTTTCTCTTTCTCGCGCTGACATCCGCTGCGGCAGCCCAGACCCCGCCGCGGCCGCCCAGCGCACCCAAGCCCGCCCCGACCCCACGCGCCAAGGCCCCGCGGCCTCCGCTCGCGGTACCGGGGCTCATGGAGCCGTTCTTGTACGAGCCCGGCGGACTGTTCGACCTGCCTCCCGGGCACTGGAATCTCGACCCGCCGATGGCCCTGGCTCCGCTGGGACACCTGTCGCTCGACCTTCACGACCTGCAGTGGCCCACGCCGGTGCCGTTCGAGCATCTGGCGCCGATGGCGTTCGAGCCGGGCCTGCTGAGCATGCCTCCGGGGTTCGACCTGGATTTCCCGACGCAGGGCATCCCCAGCCCCAAGGCCCTGACGACCATCGAGCCCCTCTGGCATTCCTGGGATGACGACGCGCCCGGCGGCAAGCTGAGCCGGATGCGGCCCGACCAGGGCTCGCCCGAGGATTCCCTCTACCGGGCAGCCCGCGAAGCGCTCAACCGCGGGGAGTACAACCGCGCGTCTACCATGTTCAAGACCCTCGAGACCAAGTACCCCCGCTCGCGCGTCGCGCCCGCCGTGCTCTACTGGCAGGCCTTTGCGCTCTACCGCGCCGGATCGACCGACGAGCTCAAGCGGGCGCTCGAGGTGCTCAAAGCCCAGCAGGAGCGGTACCCCGACGCCGCTGCGGATGGTGAGGCCGCGACGCTGCGCACCCGCCTACAGGCCGCGCTTGCCGCGCGGGGTGATGCCCAAGCCGCTGAAGCCCTGCGCGTCGCTACGGCCGGAGGCCCCACCTGCGACAAGGAAGACATCGAAGTGCGGGCCGAGGCGCTGAACGCGCTGGCGCAGATCGATCCCCCCGAGGCCCGGCCCACGCTCAAGAAGGTGCTGGCCCGGCGGGACGAGTGCTCGGTGCAGCTGCGCCGCCGCGCGGTGTACATCCTCGGGCGGAACGGCACCGAGGAATCGGCGGCCGACCTCCTCGTGGTAGCCCGGACCGATCCCGATGCCAGCGTGCGCAGCGACGCGATCAGCATGATCGGCAAAATGCCGGGCACCGCGACGGTCGCCACGCTCGAGAAGATTTTCGCGGATGCGCCCGACGATCGGACCCGGCAGGCGGTGCTCTCCGCGCTGCGGTCGCGCGGCGGGCCGGAAGCCAAACGGGTGCTCCGCGCCATTATCGAGCGGAACGACGTTGCCGAGCGAATGCGCATGGAGGCCATCTCCCAGCTGGCGGGGAGCTCCAGCGAGGTGCGCATCGCGTCGACCTCCGACGACCGCCGGTACATCACCGCCCTGGAAGCCGCCGGGCGCCGGACTGGAACGACTGACGAGGAGGACGCGGCCTACCTGCGGAATCTGTACGGCAAGACCCAATCACAGGCGATGAAGATCCAGATCGTCTCCGCGGTGGCGCGCATGGGTGGCCCCACGAACGACCAGTGGGTTCTGGCCATCGCCAAGAACCGGGACGAGGACATGCGGCTCCGGCGCGAAGCCCTGTCCCGGCTTCGCTCTACGACGCTCACCGTCGACGACCTCGGCAAGCTCTTCGATTCCCTCTCGGAACGGGAGCTCCGGAGCGCCGTGCTGCAACAGCTCGCCCGACGGGAAGAGCCGGCCGCGACGGACAAGCTGATCGAGATCGCGAAGTCCGGCACCGATCCACAGCTCCGCCGGGAAGCGATCTCCGCGCTGGCCCGGAAGAAGGATCCGCGCACGACCAAGCTGTTGCTCGACCTGGTGGAAAAGCCATGAGCCCCCTCAAGCGTGGTCTCGGCGGCGCGCTGGCGGCCGCGATAATCGCGGTGGTGGTGCTGAGCGCCCAGGGCGGGTTGCGGTCCCGGGTCGAAGGCGGCGGCGACGGCCGGGTGCAGTTCCACTACGCGGCCCGCGCCGATGTTTGTGGCGCAGGCTCCGCCATCCAGATCGGCAGCTCCTATTTCATCAACTCCGGCAACTGGCGGGGGTGGGACGGCGACAATCGGCCGCTCTGCAAACGCGGTCCGGTGGTAGTGCGGGTGACCCGCTCCGGCGGCATGGTCGTCGGTCTCGACGTGGAAATCGCGCCCGAGTCCATGCCGGACGGCGTCACCGACCTCGGCGCCGTCTCCGCCGCCGCCGCGGCGGCCTATCTGCTCGATTTGGCCACCCGCGCGGAAGGCCGGCCCGGCCGCGAGGCGATTCTCCCGGCCGTGCTGGCCGACAGCGCCACGATCTGGCCCGGCCTGATCGCGCTCGCCAAGAACGGCGCCCTGGCGCGTACGGTGCGGCAGGGTGCCATGTCATGGCTCGGTCGCGAGCTGGATCGCGCCGGCGGCGACGACACCCGTCAGGCGTCGGCCGCGCTCATCGCGCTGGCCACCGACCCGGAAGAGATGCTGCCGATCCGCCAGTCGGCGGTGTCCGTACTGGCCCGGTCGGAGCGCGCCGACCTCAGTGCGCTCACCCGTATGGCCAACGGAGACGACACCTGGCTCCGGCAGGCCGCGATCCAGGCGCTCGCCAGCTCGGGAGACCCCCGCGCCCGCGAGTTCCTCCGCACCGCGTTTCAGGACCCGGCCCTTCCCGAGGCCCTCCGCGTCACGGTGATCCGGGGGCTCGGCCGCGAGTATGCCACCGGGCGGGACGTCGAGCTGCTGCGCTCCCGCTATGCGACGCTGACCTCGGTGTCCGCGAAGCAGGCGGTATTGTCCGTGCTGGCCGAGGAGGGCGGGGCGGCCAATCTCCAGTGGCTGCTCGGTGTGGCGGGAGACGCCACCGCCGCGCCGGAGATCCGCGGGCAGGCTATCGAAGCGGTGCAGCGCGCCGGTGCATCCGCAGCACAGCTCGGCAAGCTCTACGATCAGGCGCCCGACCGCCGGGCCAAAGAGGCGGCGATCAACGGCCTCTTCAAGCGGGGCGACCGGGCTTCGGTGGATCTGCTGCTGGGGATCGCGCGGAACGAAACCGATCCGTCGGTGCGGAGGTCGCTGATCTCGAGACTGGCCCGCCTCGAGGATGCGAGGGTGAAGGAGTTTCTGAAGGATTTGGTTGGGCAGTAAGGGATGAGGGGTCTGGGATCAGGGGAGCGGTACCGGCCCCTGATCCCTCATCCCTCATCCCTCATCCCAGAAAAGCGCGTACTCGAGGATCCATCCGCTCCGGCGTCCAGTACGGCTCCCACACCAGATCGATCGTCACGCTCTTCACGCCCTCGAGATCCTCGAGGACGAGCTTGGCGTCTTGCATGATCTCGGCGCCCGCGGGGCAGCCGGGTGAGGTGAGGGTCATCTTGACCGTCACGTCGCCGGCCTCGCCCACGATCGCGTCGTAGACCAGCCCGATGTCGATGATGTTCAGGCCCAGCTCGGGATCCTTGACCGCGCGGAGGGCCTTCTTCACCGTTTCGGGATTCAGGGTCGTGCCCGCCGGGTCCTTGCCTTCGGTCGCCATGGAGGAACAATGGTCCCGAGTGCGCCCCGGGTCAATGTTGCGCCAGCCGGATGACCAGATCCGACAGTGTGGTCCGGAGGGAGTGGAGCGCGGTGATCGAACGGCGGGCCCTGGGCTCAAGACTCCGATTGGTGAGGAACACCAGGAAAAGGTCGCGGGCGGGATCGATCCAGAGCATGGTGCCGGTCCACCCGCTGTGGCCGAAAGTCTCTGGGCTGGCCAACTGGCCGTAGATCGACGGAAGGCGCACTCCCTGCTCCGGCGTGTCCCAGCCCAGCACCCGGGTGCCACTCCGGGTCGTGTGCCGCAGAAACTCCTGCATAGAAGTCGCAGAGACCCAGCGGCCGTCCGCAGTGTTGCCCTGGCGAAGCCAGGTCTGGGCAAAGCGGGCCACATCGTTCCCGGTCGAGAAGAGTCCTGCGTGCCCGGCGACACCGCCCAGGAGATACGCATTCAGATCGTTAACCCGCCCGGACACCGGACGGCCGCGCTCGCTGAAACTCGGCGCGAGGGAGAGGCCGGAGGTGAGCGCCGGCGTAAACGCCGTCGAGCCGAGCTTGAGCGGAGCGAACACTTCCCGGCGCGCGTACACGTCGAGCGACTCGCCGGTCACGGCTTCGACCAGAAGACCCAGGAGAATCGCGTTGAGGTCGCTGTACTTGGGAGAGCTGCCGGGGATCCGCTCCGGGATCGCCTCATAGAGCACGTTCAACGCCGTGGTTCGGCTGCTCGCCAGGCGATACAGCGCGAGGTAAGGCTTGAGTCCGCTGGTGTGGTCGAGGAGCATCCGCACTGTCACCAGCTCTCGCCCGAAACCGGTGAATCGAGGGAGATACTTCGCCACCGGCGTATCCAGCTCCACCCGGCCCTCATCGACCAGCACCATCACCGCGCTCGCCGTGGCCAGTACTTTGGTGAGCGAGGCGAGGTCCCAGCGGGTGTCTTGCGCCGAGGGGCGCGGTGCCCCACGAGCCCAGCTCAGGTGCCCGAAGCCCCGGGCATAGAGCACCGTGTCGCGCCGCCCGATGACCACCACCGCGCCGGGATACACCCCCTGCCGAATGCCCCGCTCCACCACAGCGCCGATCGACGCAAAGCTCGGCTCGGAGCCCGGGGAGGGACCCTGAAGGAGCAGCAGACTGAGCAGCAATGCCGAGGTCACGGAGTGATCACTTCGCGCACCGTTCCTAGTGGTAGCTCATACAACAACGTGAATGTCGCTCGATCGCGCTGACTCAATCTGGAGGTGCGGGTCACCGGGTACATGACGTCGTCCGGCTGGGGCGAGTGCGACAGCCCCATCGCATGACCGATCTCGTGCACCGCCACCGCCAGCAGTCCCGGTGCGCCGATCGGCCGCCCTGCCTGGTCGCGTCGCGCGAGCGTAATTACCGCCGAGTGGATGGCGCCGTCCCGGGTCCACTGGAGATCGGTCTGGCCAGCCCGTTCGCCGGCCAGCTGGTCGCTGCCTCGAACTGCAATCTGCGCGCCGGACGTGTCCGACGTGATCGAGAAACGCAAGCCGAGCCCCGCATTCTCCCAGGCGGCAACGGCCTGGCGCACCGTTGCGGACAGCGCGGCGTCGTATTGCGTCGAATCTCCGGGAGGAATCGCGACAACCAGCGGGGTTCCCGCCCGGTCGGGCCAGCGGCGGACTACCGAATCGGTTTCGATGAAGAGTGAATCGAAATAGGTCTGCCGCGTCGCCCGGGCGAGCCGGCGCCGACCCTCGAGTCGTGCCAGCAAGTCGATGGTGGGAGTGCCGCCAGTCTTCACCGGCGCAAGGACCGCCGGGGGCGGCGGCGGGGGCACCAGCGCGGAGGAGCTCCGGACCTCGACGGCCTTCACAACGGGGCGCGCCTCGGCTGGACGGTTCAACCGGCCGATGATGAGGAGCGCGAGGAGAAGCCCGAGGGCAAAGACGAGAATGCGGGACATGGCCGTCTCGAAATATGGGGCGGCCGGCGGGCCCGTCGCCACCCTCGGCCCCAACTGGCGCTGGGGAAGGTCGCGGCCTACCATTCGGACTTGCAAATTCTTGCATTCTCCCCCTCTGCAAACGTCGTGCGTCCATCGCCCGCGGCGCGCCACGGCTGATGCCGGAACGGATCGCGGCACTCATCGTTCGTTTCCGCTGGCTCATCGTGGCGTTCTGGGTCGTGGTGGGGGTGGCCGGCGTGGTCCGATCGCCTCATACCGCGGAGCTCCTGAGCGTCCGGGGTGGCGCCGACCGCGAAACCGAGGCGGCCCGCGCCGACCGCCTCCTCAACAGCCGTTTCGCCAGGCCCTTCAGCGAATTCTTTGCCGTGGTGATCGAGAGTCCGGTCCCGTTTACGGACGACCTCCCCGCGGCGATGCTCGATTCCGTCACCGAGGACCTTCGTCGGCAGCCTTACGTCCGCTCGGTCATCTCCTACCGCACCTCGGAGGACTCCCTGTTCCTGGCCCCCGACGGGCGCCTCACCTTCCTTCTGGTGTCGGTGGATGCGTCGACCGGCGACAGCGTCGGCAAGGTGGTGGCGACGTTCCGGCGCGCGCTCAACCAGTCGGTGGCCCGGATGCCCTACCGCGACGCCTATCGCACCTGGGTGACCGGTCGCGCGCCGCTCGATCTCGACGTGCGGATCGTGAGCGCCGACGACAGCCGCCGCATCGAGGCGCGGGTGATCCCGATCACGCTGGTCATCCTGGTGCTCGCCTTCGGCGCGCTGGTGGCAGCACTGCTACCGCTGCTCATCGGGTTCCTGGCCGTGGCGGTGTCCGTCGCGGTGATCGGACTGGTGGCCACCGTCACACCGATGTCGGTCTTCGTGCTCAACCTCACCACCATGATCGGCCTGGGCGTGGGGATCGATTACTCGCTGCTGATCGTCACCCGCTTCCGCGAGGAGCTTACCAGAGGGTACCGGCGGATGGAGGCGGCGGCGCGTACGGTCCGCACCGCGGGGGCGGCGGTGCTCACTTCCGGACTCACCGTCGTCGTGGGCTTCGGGGCGCTGGTGCTCACCCCGCTGGTGGAAACCAAGAGTCTGGGAATCGGGGGGCTGATCGTCGTTGCCGTGGCGGTGTTGCTCTCGACCACGCTCCTCCCCGCCCTGCTCGCGATGATCGGCCGCGGGATCGACCGGCCCCGCTGGCTCGCCCGGCGACTCACCTGGTATCACTCGCCGCTCGGCTGGGAAAAATGGGCTCGCACCCTCTCCCGGCATCCCCGGCGGGCTCTGGTGCTGGGTGCGATCGCCGTCGCGATCCTCACCGCCCCCTTGTTCTGGATCCGGATCGGCCTGCCCGCGCGGCACTGGTGGCCATCCCGGACCGAGGCGGGTGCCGGCGTGGAGGTGCTGCAGCGCATCGGCGTGTCCGGCTACCTCTTTCCGATCCGCGTGCTGGTGGAGTTTCCCCAGGGGCGGACCGCCACCGACCTGACTGCCCTGCGCGCGCTGCGGCATCTGTCCGATTCGATGCGGGCCGACCCGCGGGTGCGCGACGTCCGGAGCCTGGTCGATCTCACCCCAGGACAATCGCTGCTGGGGTACTCGCTCATCTATTCCGATCCCGATTCCGCGCGCACCAATTACCCGGATGCGATGGACGCGTATCTGAGCAAAGACGGCCGGATGACCCTGCTCGACGTGATCCCGCGGGATTCGACGTCCCTCACCACCTCGATGGACCTGGTGGCGAAAATCCGCGGTCTGGCGGCGTCAAGCGGCATCCGCCAGCTCCGGGGGGCGACCGTCGCGGTCGGAGGGTATGTGGCCGCGAGCGTGGATTTCCAGAAGGAGCTGCTGGGCCGGTTCCCCCTCATCATCGGGCTGGTGCTGGGCGTGACCGGAGTCATGCTGGCGATCGCCTTCCGCTCGGTACTGGTGCCGATCAAGGCGGTGATCATGAACTCACTCTCGGTGAGCGCCACCTTCGGGCTCATCGTGCTCGTGTTCCAGTACGGGATCGGTGGACGGGCCTTCGGCATCACCGAGCGCACCGAGGCGATCTTCGTGGTGATTCCGGTGCTGGTCTTCGCGGTCGTGTTCGGGTTGAGCATGGACTACGAGGTGTTCCTGCTCTCGCGGATCAAGGAGGCCTTCGACCGCACCGGCCGCAACACCGAAGCGACCATGGAGGGCGTAAGCGCTACCGCCTCGGTCATCACCTCGGCGGCGCTCATCATGATCGTGGTGTTCGGAGCGTTCGCCTTCGCGCGGGTGCTGATGGTGCAGTTTCTCGGATTCGGCCTGGCGCTGGCGGTGCTGCTGGACGCGACCCTGATCCGCATGGTCCTGGTGCCGGCCATCATGCACCTGGCCGGACGGTGGAACTGGTGGCCGGGGGGCAGAAGGCAAGCTCGGGGATCGGGGGTGGGGATCTCTGGGACAACGTCGGGATCACATCCGATCCCACCTCCCCTGACCCCTGAACCCTGACGCTTAGCTCTTCGCATCCAACCAGTTGTCGCCGACCCCCACCTCCACCACCAGCGGCACCTCCAGCGACGCGGCGCCCTCCATGTGCTCCTTGACCAGGACGGCCACCCGCTCCACTTCATCCACCGGTGCCTCCAGCACCAGCTCGTCGTGCACCTGCAGGAGCATGCCCGCGCTGAGGCCGCCGTCCCGGAGCGCGGCGTGCAGGCGGACCATCGCGATCTTGATCAAATCCGCGGCCGATCCCTGGAGCGGGGCGTTCTGGGCGATGCGTTCCCCGAAGGCGCGCACGTTGAAGTTGCGGTCTCGCGTCTCGGGGACGTAGCGGCGCCGGCCGAACAGCGTCTCGACATAGCCGCGTTCCCGCGCCAGCCCCACCTGCCGGTCCAGGAAGGCGCGCACGCCGGCAAAGCGGCGAAAGTACTCGGCGATGAACGCCTTGGCTTCTTCCTGGGAAATCGACAGCTGCTTGGAAAGGGCAAAGGGTCCCTGTCCGTAGATGGTGCCGAAGTTGATCGTCTTGGCGCGGGCCCGCATCTCGGAAGAGACCAGGTCGAGCGGCACGCCGAAAATGATGGCCGCCGTCTGCCGGTGGATATCGTGGCCCTGCCGGAACGCCTCGATGAACGCGGGATCGAGTGACAGGTGCGCCATCAGGCGGAGCTCGATCTGGGAATAGTCCGCCACCACGAATTTCCAACCCGGTTGCGGCACGAAACCGCGTCGGATCTGCTCCCCCCGCGGCGAGCGTACCGGGATGTTCTGGAGGTTGGGGTCGGTGGACGACAGCCGCCCGGTCGCGGCGCCGATCTGATTGAAGCTGGTGTGGATCCGCCCGGTGACGGGGTGGATCTTCTTCGGGAGCACATCCACGTAGGTGGAGCGGAGCTTCTCCAGCTCGCGATACTCGAGCAGCAGCTTGGGAACCTCGTGGCCCAGCTCGGCGAGCTGCTCCAGGACGTCCGCGTCGGTCGAGGGCCCCGTCTTGGTACGCTTGAGGGCCGGCAGTTGCAGCTTCTCGAACAACACCGTGGCCAGCTGCTTCGGGCTGTTGAGGTTGATCGATCCGCCCGCCGCGCGGGCGATTTCCCCCTCCAGTCGCTGGAGGTCGACGAAGAGCTCCTTCGCGAGCCGCCCGAAGAGCGCCGGATCGATCGCGATTCCCCGCCACTCCATGTCCACCAGGACTTCGACCAGCGGCATCTCAAGCCCGTCCAGGAGCGGCTGTAGCGCGGCGTCGGCCAGACGGGGCGCGAAGAGATGGTGCAGGGCGAGCACGGTGGCGCTGTCGCCGCCGCAGTAGTCGGCCGCGGCCGCGACCGAGACCTCGGCAAAGGGGATGCGGACCTTTCCTTTCCCCGTCAGCTCGTCGTGACTCCGCATCGGCCGGCCCAGCAGCTCGAGGGAGAGCGTATCGATCCCATGGGACCGGCGGCCCGGGTCGAGCAGGAAGCTCGCCAGCATCGAGTCGTACGCCACCCCCTTGAGCTCGACGCCCGCGCGGCGCAGCACCTGCCAGTCGTACTTGATATTGTGCCCCACCTTCCGCACCGCGGGATCGCGGAGCAGCGCGGCGATCGGCGCCAGAAACGGATCGGTGAGCGCGGGAAGGTTGGTCACCGGCGCAGGCGCAGCGAGCTCCCCGCCGCGGGGGCGGTGCCCGAACGGCAGATACCACGCCGAGCCGGGTTCGACGGACAACGACAGTGCGATCAGCTCGGCGTCGTGCGGCTCGATCGAGCTGGTTTCGGCATCGATCGCCACCAGGGGCGCGGCGCGCAGCGCGCGCGCCAGCTCCTCGAGCTGCTCGACCTGGTCGATGACGATGCAGGTGCACGCGTCGGACGGGCGGACGGGCGGACGGGCGGAGAGCTCCGCCGTGACGGCTTCCTGCTGAGGCGGCTCCTGTCCGTCAGTCCGCCCGTCCGCCTGTCCCTCGGGCCGCCCGTCCGTCAGCCGTTTTGCCAGGGTGTGGAACTCGAGCCGCATGAGCACCTTGACGAGGGCGTCCGAATCGGGGTCGCGGACCGCGGCGGATTCAATGTCCAGCTCCACCGGCACGTCGATCTGGATGGTGACCAGCTCTTTGGAGAGCCGGGCCTCCGCGGCGTACTGTGCCAGTGCTTCGCGCGGCCGCTTCGCCGTGATTTCTCCGGCCCTCGCCAGGAGGGTCTCCAGGTCGCCGTATTCAGCCAGGAGCTGTACCGCGCCTTTCTCCCCGATGCCCTTCACTCCCGGCACGTTGTCGGAAGAGTCTCCCACCAGCGCCAGGTAGTCGGCCACCTGGCCCGGCGACACGCCCAGCCGCTCCGCCGCATTGCCCTCATCCACCCACACTTCGTCCACGCCCGCAGGGCCGCCCCGCCCCGGGTTGAGCAGGGCGATTCGGGGCCCGATGAGCTGGTAGAAATCCTTGTCACCGGACACGATCACCACTTGGCGGCCCGCCGCGGCCTCTCGCCGCGCCAGAGTGCCGATGACGTCGTCGGCTTCATAGCCGTCGACCGCCAGCACCGGAATGCGGAATGCGGCGAGGAGCGCGTTGATTTGCTCGATGGCCATGTCGAAGTCGGCCTGCAGCTCGGCGTCGAGCTTCTCACGGGTCGATTTGTACTCGGCGTAGCGCTGGGTCCGAAAGGAATCGCCGGCGTCCAGCACCCAGACGAGGTAGTCGGGTCGGTACTTGGTCTGAAGCCGGAGCAGGAAGTTGACCACCCCCCAGGCAGCGGAGGTGTTCTCGCCGCGGCTGGTGCGGAGCGGGCGGGCGATCAGCGCGAAGAACGCGCGGTAGATCAGCGCGTGACCATCGACCAGGAAAAGCTGGGCGGGGAAGTGGTGCGGCATGCCCCCAAAGTAAGCGGTGAGCAGTAAGCCGTGAGCGGGACAAGCCATCCCGCCCTGGCGCACCGCTTATCGCTTATCGCTCACGTTCAGTGCCTCGCCCCTTGCGCCATCACCTGCGCCCGCGCGCGGGAGAACTCCGCCCGCGAGGCCGGGGTCATGCGGAGCCGGGAGAACCCGAGCTGGCCGGTGAACGTGATCACCGCGCGATAATTGTTGTAGACCCACTGGACGATCCGGGTATCATTGCCCGGCGGGCTCTCCATCGCCTGGTCCGGCTCGCCCAGAGTGACGTACACCTCGCCGCGATCGGTGCGCCACCCTGCCCCGCCCTCATCTTTGAAGCGCTCGTTGGCGATCGCGACGCGGGTGAAGTACTGGTCCAGCGCCTCGTTCTCGCCCGTCTGCGGGACCGGGTCGGTGGCGGACCAGAACTCGCGCCAGAGGCGGGGACGGTCCGCCGGCTTGGCGTTGCGGAGCCCGTTGAGCTTGTCCATGCCCCACGGGAAGTAGCGCAGCAGCGAGAGGAGATTGTCGTAGTTGGTGACCACCCAGCTGCGGGAGAACGACACCAGCGCCGTGGTGCGCCGGGCCGCGGCACCCTCGCCGACGACGAGCTTGAGCTCGCCCAGTGGCGGCGCGTCGGAGGGCACCCGCAGCACGAAAGCCTCGAGCGGCCGGCCTCCCTTGAACGGGATCGATCCGGTATAGACCACACTGTCTCGCTCGTCGCGGACATCGACCGGCACCTCTCTAGCCGCGGGAAACCGGTAGCCCTCGACGTACATCGTGAGCGAGTCGCCCCCGCCGTTGGCCACGGTGCCGCGCGGGTTGAGCGTCAGCGCAAGGGTATCGGGAAGATTCTCCCGCGCCCGCGCCGCGTAGACCAGGATCGGCATGGTGATCTCGCCGGCGCGGAACGCGGGCACCTCGGTGGCCTGCTCGGCGCGCGAGGCCACGCTGGACGCCGGATCGCGAACCGTCACCGTCAGCGTGTAGCTCCCCGGCGCGAGCAGGAACCCCTGCTCCATGATGATGCTCTCGTCGTTGCGCTGCGTCTCGGCAAACGACTCCACCCGCACGACCTCGTCGCGCACCGCCTGCACCGGCGGCTGTCCGGCCCGTGCGAATCCGATTTCGACCCGGAAGCGCGTGGAGAACGCGCGGCCGTCCCGCTGGAACGCGAAGGCGTGGTTGTCGAAGGAAAGCCCCACCCGCGCAATCGTCGAATCCCGCTGCCCCGGCACGTACGCGACCACCCCGACGAACGGCATCGGCCCGCCGGCGGCGAGCCGCCCCATGCGCTGGTAGAGCGCCGACAGGTTGAACAGCTCGTTGAGTGTCTGCTCCGTCGACGGCGTCACCCCGCCCGCCGACGGTCGGCCTCCACCGCAGGCCAGGACAGCCATCAAGAGCCCGGTGGGGGCCGTGCGTCGGAACAGGTCGGGGATCGTCATGCGAATGGCCACGGGAAAGGGTGGCGAGGCCGATCGGAGGTCCTGCGTACGCTGGGGGGACGCCCGGCACTGTGCCGGCCTGCACGCGCCGCGCTTGTGAGGGGTCCCCGCCGGCTGTAGTTTGGACTGCCCCCCATGAGCCAAGATAATCTCGTCGGCCGCACGGTGGCCGGATACAAACTCCTGGCGCACGTCGGCGAGGGAGGTACCGCCACCGTCTATCGCGCGGAACATCCGGAGCGCGGCGCGACGGCCATCAAGATTCTGCGCCCGCGCATGGCGCAGGATCCGGTGGCCGTGAAGCGCTTTCTGCGTGAGGCCGCGTTCGGATCCCGGATTCATCACCAGTCCATCATCGGCACCTTCGACTACGGCGAGGCCGAGGGCCTCTACTACCTGGCGCTCGAGTGGGCCCCGGGCGAGCCGCTCGCCAGTTTTCTGGCCGCGGCGGGCCGGCTGGCACCGCCGCTCGCCGCGAAGATCATCGAGCAGCTGGGGGACGCGCTCGGCGTGGCGCACAAGGCCGGCATCATCCATCGCGATCTCAAGCCCGCCAACATCATGTACGACCCGACGACCCAGACCGCCCGGCTCCTCGACTTCGGGATTGCGAGGGACGCCGAGGATAACCCGGCGGACCGGCTCACCCGGGCGGGATTCTTCGTCGGCACGCTGCAGTATGTGGCGCCCGAGGCCCTCTCCGGCGAGCTGGTCGGCGAGCAGGCCGACGTCTACAGCCTGGCCACGATCGCCTACCATCTGCTGACGGGGATCCTTCCCTTCCCCGGGAAAAGTCCGCGTGAGCTCTTCCAGCAGCTGCTCACCCAATCACCGGTCCCGCTCAACGAGGCCGTGAAGGGGCTCAAGTTTCCCCCGGCGGTCGAGGCCGCGGTGATGACGGGCCTGCAGCGCGATCTCACCAAGCGCTGGAAAACCGTGGCCGAATTTGCCCAAGCGTTCTGCGCCGCAGCCGGTGCCGAAGCGCCGCCGGAAAAAAAGAGCGGATTCCTCTCCTCGTTCTTCAAACGAGGCGGCGAGTGACCGATCGGGAAGCGCTCGCGGCTCTTCTGCGCGAGCGCTCCGTGAGCCTGGGCGACTTCCTCCTCTCCTCCGGAGGCCGCTCCACCTACTACATCGATGCGCGCAAGACCACCATGTCCGCCGAAGGCCAGCGGCTCATCGGACGGCTGAGCCTTTCCGCCATTCGCTCCGCGGGATGGCAGCCGGCCGCGGTGGGTGGCCTGACTATGGGCGCCGATCCCGTCGCCTACGCGATCGCCCGCGAAAGCCTCGACGCGCCGCCGTCGATCCACGCCTTCAGCGTGCGCAGGGCCGCCAAACCCCATGGCACCAGGCGGCGCATCGAAGGGAACTTCAAACCGGGCGATTCGGTGGTAGTGGTCGAAGACGTCATCACGTCGGGTGGCTCGGCCGCCGCGGCGATCGACGCACTCTCGGCGGAGGGCGGCAAGGTTCTGGGCGTGCTGGCCGTCGTGGACCGAGAGCAGGGCGGTCGTGAGGCGCTCGAAGCCCGCGGGCTCAAGGTGGTTGTGTTGACAACTACCAGTGAATTAAGCCTGGGTTGACGTGGGGTAGGGTGCTACCGCTCACCTCCCCGTAGCGGATGAAACCCCGCCCAAACCCTCCCGTACGGCAACACCAATTGTGCAAGAAAACGCTCCAGCGCCGTCGGGAAGGGAAACCGACGACGAAATTCTCCGGGGGTGATGCCCAGCATCGCACGGATGGTGCGTCCGAAGCTCTGCGGCGAGGAGCAATCCAGCCGGTAGGCGACGTCCGCGATCGAACGCCCGCCGCCCTCGAAGTACTGCGCCGCGTAGAGCAGGCGAATTGCCGCGAGATATGTCTTGGGGGAGGGAAGGGCCGCTCGGGCAAATCGCGACATGAGCGTGCTCGGTTTGATCTCGAAGCGCGCCGCCACCGTCCGCACCGCAGGCGTTTCCGGCGCGAGACGAATCAGGAGCTCGAGGAAGGCTCGCGCGTCCTGGGGCATCTCCGGGAGCGCCGCGAAGACCGGTGCCAGAATCCGCGCCGCGCCATGCGTAGCCGGTTCGGCGACGACCTGCCGCAATCGATTCCATCCGGCTGGCACAGTGACGTCCACCACTTGGCGCACGCCGGTCGCTCCCAGGCGGAGCAGGGTTTCCGCGGCCACAGCATCGTGCCGCGTGACCAGCGCCACGGTGGGTACGCCGGGAAAGCAGCGGACCAGCTGATCGACTTCATCGACCCGGCCCTGGGCGCACTGATGCACCGAGATGAGCACCGCGTCCACCGCCCGCTCCCGAACGGCGCGCACCGCCTCGGGTACCGAGCTTCGGTGCAGCACGGCAAAGCAACCGACGCTGGCCGCGTCGAGACTGGCGCGTTCGTTGGGCGTGAGCACCGCGGCGATGGTCGGCGTGGGTGGCCGGGACAGCACGAATGCCGCGGCTGGCATCGAAAGGTTCCTGACGTAGGTGGAAGAGGGACAATGGCTGGAGCCCCTCAACGGCCAGTCAACCCCGGCTTGGACACGAAACGCCCGGGACGGAGCCAAACGCAACGAACCTCCCCCTTTCGGCATCGAATGGGGTACCCCCAGGCAAGGTCTCGGCAGTGACCGACCTCGAGCTGTTCCATACCATCCAGCGCACGCTGGGCCGACAGTACCGGCTCGAGCGGGAGTTGGGGCGCGGCGGCATGGGGGTGGTCTTCCTGGCCACCGATGTCACTCTGGAACGCCCGGTGGCGGTGAAGGTCATCCACCCCGACCTCGTGGTGAACCGCGCCTTGGCAACCCGCTTCCTCACCGAGGCACGCCTGGTGGCGAGAATCCGGCACCCGAACATCGTGGTGATCCACGCCGCCGGCGACGCGAGCGGCCATCTCTTCTACGTGATGGATTTTCACCAGGGCGAGACCCTCCGCCAGCGCCTGCGCCGCGAGCATCGCTTGCCGCCGGACGTCGCCGTGTCGATCGCGGCGGACTTGGCACTTGCCCTGGATGCCGCGGCCGCGGCGGGCGTCGTGCATCGCGACCTCAAACCCGAAAACATCCTGCTCGAGGGCCCGCCGGATGCGCCGCGAGCGCTCCTGGCGGATTTCGGGATCGCGCGCCTGGTCGATGGCGTGGACGGGCCGACCGGGCCAAGCGCCGTGATGGGTACCCCGGCGTACATGAGCCCGGAACAGGCGGCGGGGGAGGGAATCGACACCCGCAGCGATCTCTACTCGCTCGGCATCGTCACCTACGAAATGCTGGCGGGTGAGCCTCCGTTCACGGGAACGCCCCGAGTGATCGTCTCGCGCCAGCTCGTGGACCCGCCGGCGCCGCTCAGCACGGCGCGCCCCGACCTGCCGGAAACGGTCACCGACGCCGTGATGCACGCACTGGAGAAGATCCCCGAGGCCCGTTGGCAGACTGGAGCCGCGTTCCGGCGCGCGCTGCTCGGCGAACCCACACCCGCGGCCCCGATGCAGCCGGTCAAGCGCCGCCGCCGGGTGCGTCGGGCCGCCATGGCACTGGCGCTGTTGGTGCTAGCCGGAGGCGGACTCGGCATCGGGCTCAAGGCTCGCTCCAATGCAACAGCCGGATCCAATCCGCGGCCGGCGATGCTGGTGCTCCCGTTCGATAACCTCAGGGACGACCCCGCTCTCGCCTGGCTCCACGACGGCAGCGTCAACATGCTCGCGCTGGCCCTGTCGCAATGGCGCGACCTCGGCGTCGTAGACCAGGACCGGGTGCACGACCTGCTGCAGCAGAGCAGGGTGTCCGACGACGAGCCGATCGGCCTGACCGAAGCGCGTCGGCTCGGGCGAAAGGCGGGCGCCGGCACGGTGGTGTTGGGCGACTACTCCCGGGCCGGCGACTCGCTCCGGCTCACCGCGCGCGCCTACGACGTGGCCACCGGTGCCCGCCTCGAGGTGGTGGAGGCCGCGGGGAACGCGGCAGCCGATGTGCGGCCACTGTTCGACCAGCTGGCGGGTCGGCTGCTGGATCTTTCCGGGGTGCGGGCCGGCCGGCTGAATCCACTGTCCCGGGTGACCACCGAGTCGCTCGAGGCCTACCGCGCGTACCTCCTCGGTCTCGAGCATCTCAATCACTGGGAGCTGGGTCCCGCCGAAACGGCGTTCCGCCGCGCGGTCGCGCTCGACAGCACCTTCAGCCTCAGCTACTTCAAACTGGGACAGACCCGGGGCTGGATCCTGGGCGCCGCGGATACGGTGGGACGAAATGCCGTGCTGCAAGCCTCCCGTTTCGCCGGCCGGCTGCCCGAGCGAGAGCGTGGGATGATCGGCGCCTACCGCGCCATGCTCGACGGCGAGTACGAGCTCTCCCAGCAGCTCTACCGCGGCCTGCTGGCCACCGACTCGATCGACGCCGACGCCTGGTACGGCTTGGGCGACGCCTTCTTCCACGATTCGGTGGCGGGGAGCACCCCGGCCGGGATGACCCGCTCGCTCAAGGCGTTCCGCCGCGCGCTGGTGCTGGATCCGCAATATGCCCTCGCCTACGAGCACATCACCTACCTGCTCACCAGCGCGAGCAACCGGAACGGCTCCTATGCGCTGGTGGCGCCCGATTCCTTCGCGGCGACGCACGCGGAAGGCAAGCCGCCTCTCGACAGCCTGACCCGCGGTGCCGCCGTGCGCCGCGCGCGGGCCGATGCGGTGCAGACGGCGCGGGGCTGGGTCGCGTCCCAGCCGGCCACCGCCCGCGCGCACCACGCCCTCTTCGAGGCGTACTTCGCGGGCGAGGATTGGGGCCACGCATCGCGCGAGGTGGCCGAGCTCGCCCGGCTCCTCCCCTCCGAGGGCCGCAACCTCTCCGCCTACCTCGAAGCCCGGGTCCGCTTTGCCAGGGGCGACGCGCGCTCCGCCGCGGCGCTGGTGAAGACCACCACCGCCTCATTCGGCGGGCGAGCGCCGATGCTGCCCGATTTCGGCCGGGAGTTCATCTCGGATGTGATGTCCGGCGCGAACACACTGGCCTACCACGGAGACCTCGGCGGCGCAGCCGACGTCATCGCCCTCGGCGACGCGATTCGCCGGGCGACCCAGGCTCCCGAAGCGCCGGCGACGATCTGGGACCAGGACGACGTCTGGCAGTGGTCCCGGCTGGCCCAGCTCTACAGCGCGGCCGGCGGACCCTCGCGCGAGCTTCGGAGGGTCTGGAGCGATGTTGTCGACGCGGCGCGCCGGGCGCCGGCCGCGGATCGAGCCAGTGTCGCGGGGGCGGGCGCCGCCGCCGCTGTGGGGCTGTTGCTGGGGACGGAGCCCGACAGCCGGCCATTGGCCGAGCTGGAGACGCTGACCGGCCGGTCGTCGGCGCCGGCGGTCCGCGCTCTCGCGGCACTCGCCCGCGGTGACAGCGCGGTGGCCCGGCGCGCGCTGGCAGATTCGGGCCGCCAGACCGCGCACCAGGAGATGAAGTCCGACGCGGTGTATCTCGGGTTCGCCTGGAACGATTCGCGCCCACTCGAGGCGGAAGCCCGCTCTCAACTGGGAGACTACCGGGGCGCCATCGACCTCCTGCGCTCATTCAACGAGAGCCAGCTGTGGCGACGCGGGTTCGACTCGCGTTGGGGAATCATGGGCCGGGTGCATTTGCTGCGGGGGCTCGCCTACGAACAGCTCGGCGAATCCGAACGGGCCCGAGGCGAGTTCAAGGAAGTCGTCGCGGCCTGGCAGGGTGCCGATCAGCCGCTGCTGACCTTCGTGCAACAGGCCCAAGCCGGGCTGGCCCGGCTCAAGGGGAGTGCAGGGAGCTAGCGAATCAGGGAAGCCGGATCCCCGCTATCTTCCCCCCACGGGTCGGACGCGATGGTCGCGGGGGGGCGCGAGCCTCCTCGAGGAAAGTCCGAGCTCCAGCGGGCAGACTGCCAGGTAACGCCTGGGCGCCGAGAGGCGACGGACAGGGCCACAGAAAACAGACCGCCTCACGCAAGTGAGGTAAGGGTGAAACGGTGGGGTAAGAGCCCACCGCGCTCCTGGTAACAGCGAGCGGCACGGCAACCCCCAGTCGGAGCAAGGCCAAATAAGCGGCGAGGTGTGGCCCACACCGACAACACCGGTAACGGTGAGCCGCGGGTAGGCTGCTCGAGGTGGCCGGCGACGGCCATCCCAGACAGATGACCATCCTTCGCGCGCAAGCGCGGGGAACAGAACTCGGCTTACGGT
>JAXIPC010000238.1:0-8322 GCA_045403135.1 Gemmatimonadales bacterium
ATCAACGGGGCGGGACTCGCGGGCGCAGTCCGCTCCCAGGCGCTGGCCGCGTCGCGCGGAGTCGTGCCGGCCATCGAGGTACGGGTACGGCCCTGGTACAATCCGGGCCTCAGGAGCGCGGTGTACATCGTGCCCGGCATCATCGGCGTGCTGCTGTCGATGACGATGATCATCATCGCGAGCATCTCGCTGGTACGGGAGCGGGAGCGGGGTACCCTGGAGCAGCTGATCGTGACGCCGATCGGCAAGACCAGCCTCATGCTGGGCAAGATCGTGCCGTTCCTGCTGGTGGGATACGTGCAGATCTCGGTGATCCTGGTGCTCGGCCGCCTGCTCTTCGACGTGCCGATCCGCGGGAGCGTGAGCCTCCTGTACCTGGTGGCGCTGCCGTTCGTGGTGGCGAGCCTGGGCGTAGGGCTCTTCGTCTCCACTCTGGTCCGGAACCAGGCGCAGGCCATGCAGCTGGGGTTCCTGTTTCTGCTGCCCAACATTCTCCTGTCCGGTTTCATGTTCCCCCGCGAAGCCATGCCGGAGCCGGCGCAGTGGATCGGGGCGGCGCTGCCACTCACCTATTTCCTCAAGCTGATGCGAGGGATCCTGCTGCGCGGAAGCGGACTCGAGGCGCTGTGGAGAGAAGCACTCATCCTCATCGCATTCTCGGTTGGCCTTATTGGGCTCAGTGTCCGGAGATTTCGGAAGACGGTGGAGTAAGAGGCTAAGACGCTACGACGCTAAGACGCTACGACGCTACGACGCTACGACGCTAAGACGCTAAGGAGATCGTCCGACGGCCCGGGCCAGTCCGAACACGATTTTTCCCGCGGTGCATCGCATGTCTTCGAGCCGCTGCCAATCCTCAGGACTGACGTAACCAAGGTCCAGGGCGATCTGGAGGAGGCAGGACAACTCGGCAAGCGAACCGAGGCTCATGTCGGCGAACCTGCGCAACTCCCGCCCGCCCCGTCGGGAAGCTCCTTCAGCCAGGTTGCAGACCACCGAGACCGCCGCCCGGCGTGACTGAGCAACAAGCCCGAAGCGTTCATCCGGAGGCCAGCGACGGGTTTCCGTGTAGATTGCCAGCACGAGATGGTGCGAGTGCTCCCAAGCCTTTAGCCGCCGAAAAGGTATCATGGATGCAAAGGTGGACCGAAACCGCTCGATGACACCAACCGTATTCCCGCTATCAACATGCTTTTTCCTAGCGTCTTAGCGTCGTAGCGTCCTAGCGTCCAGCCTTGACAACGCCCTTCGCCGCACGCCCCGACGAGGCCGCTCGCCAAGCCCAGCTCGATTCCATGAAGCGCCGGGCCACCGGCCTGCTCGCCCTGGCGGCCGCGGTGTTCGTCGTCGCCAGCATCTACGAGCCCCGCTATGAATGGCTGGGCTACGTCCGCGCCACCGCGGAGGCCTCGGTGGTGGGCGGACTGGCCGACTGGTTTGCGGTGACCGCCTTGTTCCGCCATCCGCTGGGCATTCCGATCCCCCACACCGCCATCATCGGCCGGCAGAAGGACCGGATCGGCCGGATCATCGGGAACTTCGTACAGCACCATTTCCTGGCCCGCGATGCGGTATCCGCGAAGCTCCGCGGAATGCAGATCGCCCGGCGCGCCGCGGAGTGGCTGGCCCAGCCGGACAACGCCCAGCGGGTGGCCCGGCAGCTGGCCAGCGGCGTGGCCAAGACCCTCGAGGCCCTGCCCGATGAGAAGATCAAGGAGCTGATCCAGCGGGGCGCCAGGGATCGCATCCACGCCACCCGGGTCGCGCCGGTGCTGGGCAAAACGCTGGCGCTGGTGGTGGAGGGTGACCGGCACCAGGAGCTCCTCAACGAGGCGATCCGGCTGGCGGCCCACGCGGTCGAGTCCAATCGCGAGCTGATCCGCACGCGCATCAAGGAGAGCAGCCCGTGGTGGGTGCCGGGCATCGTCGACGAGAAGATCTACCACCGGATTCTCAGCGCGGTCGAGCAGCTGCTGCGCGACATCACCAGCGACCCGGTGCATCCGGTGCGCGCCTCCTTCGACCACAAGATCCGCGAGCTGGTGGACCGGCTGCAGCATTCACCCGAGACCAGCGCCCGGGCCGAAGCCCTCAAGGACGAATGGCTCTCCGATTCCGCCATCGAGGAGCTGTCCAGCTGGATCTGGGAGACCACCCGCCGGGCCGTGACCGGCTACGCCACCCGCAGCGACAGCGAAGAGCCCGGTCCGCTGTCGCGCGGTGTCGGCGCCTTCGGTACCACGCTGCTGGAGAACGAGGAGCTGCTTCGCGAGATCGAAGATTACGCCATCGACGTCGTGGTCAACACGATCGACCAGCATCGCCACGAGGTGGCCGACCTGATCGCCCAGACCGTGGCGGGCTGGGACAAGGAGGCCACCTCGCGCCGCATGGAGCTCGCGGTGGGCCGCGATCTGCAATACGTGCGGATCAACGGCACGCTGGTGGGGGGGCTGGTGGGGTTGGCGATCTACGGTGTACCCCGACTATTCGGCTGAGACGCTAGGACGCTACGACGCTAAGAAGAAGCTCTTACAACTTAGCGTCGTAGCGTCCTAGCGTCTTCTCTTAGCGACTTAGCGTCATAGCGTCTCAACCAGAAACCTCACTCACCCTGGAGAACTTCTCTCGGCGCCACCATCGTCGCCCGCCGCGCCGGCAGATAGCTGGCCAGGAACCCCACCACCACAAAGACCATCGGCGCGACGGTGAAGGTCACCCCGTCGCGCACGCTCACCCCGAACACGAAGCCCCGCAGGGCCGAAGCACCCAGCCACGAAACCGTCAGGCCGATGCCGAGTCCGGCGGCGACCAGCGCGGCGGCGCGCCGCACCACGATCCAGCGCACGTCTGACGCGACCGCTCCGATCGCCATCCGGATCCCGATCTCCCGCCGCCGCTGGGTTACGCCATAGGAGAGCACGCCGTAGACGCCGACCGCGCCCAGCACCAGCGCCACGGCCGCGAACCCGGCCAGGAGAATCGTGGTGGTGCGGGGTGACGCGACCGAGGTGCGCACCACCTGCTCCATGCTCTGGACCCGGGAGATCGGCGCGGTCGCATCCACTTTCGCGAGGGCACGCTTGAGCTCGGGTTCCAGCAGCGCGGGCGGGCGCGAGGTCCGCACCACCAGGGTCATCGACCCGGCGGCCCACTGCTCGATCGGCATGTAGAAATCGAGCTCGGGCCGCTCGTGGAGGCCGGTCTGATGGACGTCGCTCACCACGCCCACGATAGTGTACCAGTCCTGGCGCCAGACCGGTTTGATCTTCTTCCCGACGGGCGAGATGCCCGGCCAGTAGTGATTCGCGGCGGCCTTGCCGATCACCGCCACCAGCGGGGCGGCCATCCGGTCGTCCCGGGTGAAGGCCCTGCCCCGCTCCACCTTGACGCCCATCAGCGCGAAATAGCCGGGCGAAACCACGTGCGGGGTGAGCCCGGTCGCCGGAGCTCCGGGCGGCACCGGATGATCCTCCACGTGCATCGGATACCAGACAATCTGGCCGTCGAGCGGCAGCATGCTGGCGAACTCGACGGCGCTGATCCCCGGTATCGCGCCGATCTCGCGCTCGAGCGCAGCGTAGAGTGCGACGCAGGGCCGGATGTCTCCGTCGCCACAGCGGGCCGGATCCGGGGTGATCCGCGCCGTCACCACTTGCTCGACCCGAATGCCGGGATCGACCGCGAGCAGTCGGCCCAGGCTCCGCACCAGTAACCCGGCCCCGACCACCAGCACCACCGCGAGCGCCATCTCGGCCACGACCAGCGCACTGGAGAGTCGTCCGACTGGACGGCCGGCGCTGATGTTGCGGTTGCCGAGCCCGTCCAGGCGCTCCGCTTTCGGCACCCGGAGCATCGGGCCCAGCGCGGCGAACAGTCCGGCAAGTACCGAGGCGACCGCGGTAAAGGCCAGGACTGTTCCATCTATTGCCACTCCGTCGAGCCGGGGCGTGTCCGAGGGGAGCCAGGCCACCAGCAGCGGCGTACCGACGACCGCGATGGCAACGCCGGCGGAGCCGCCCAGGCCCGCGAGCACCAGCTGCTCGACGAAGAGCTGGCGCGCGACCCGCGAGCGGCTCCCGCCCAGCGCCTGGCGCACCAGTATCTCGCGCTGCCGACCAGCCAGGCGGGTCAGATTGAGATTCGCGACGTTGGCGAAGGCGACTAGAAGCACCAGGCCCACGGCGCCGAAGAGCAGGCCGAGCCGATGCTTGACGCCGGCGGCGAGGAGCTCGTCCAGGCGGCGGACGTGATTGTCGGTTCCGGTGCCCCAGAGGTCGGGCATCCGCCAGGGAAACGCGCCCCGCACCCGGGGGAGGAGCGCGAGATGCTCGATATCGGCGCGCTCGACCGTCACCCCCTGCTTGAGCCGGCCGAAGTAGGTGGTGCCCATGGCGCCCCAGAGCTCACCCACGTTCCGGGGGTTGAGCTCGACCGGCGTCCACACCTCGGTGCCCGCCTCCGGAAAGGCGAATCCGCGGGCCGCGACGCCGACGACTTCCCGCGGGCTCCCATTGATGACGATGGGCTTCCCGACGATGTCCGGATCGGAGCCGAACCGGCGGGCCCAGAGTCCGTAGCTGATCACCGCGACCGGACCAGCGCCAGGCGCATCCTCTCCGGCTCGGAAGGTCCGGCCCAGCTCGGCGACGACGCCCAGGACCGAGAAAAACTCGGCGGACACGGCGCGGCCCATCACCCGTTCGGGCCGCTGCTCGGCCAGCAGGTTGACCTCGCTGCCGGACTCGTAGGTGGCGACGCCCTCATACGAGGTGGCCTGGGTGCGATAGATCGGCTCCGCCCCCAGGGGATAGTCCTGGGCGATGTGCACCAGGCGCTCGCTCTCGGGGAACGGCAACGGCTTGAGCAGCACACCGTTTATGACGCTGAAGATCATGGTGTTGGCGCCGATCCCCAGCGCCAGGGTCAGGACCGACACCAGAGCAAAGCCCGGAGCGCGCCGGAGGGTGCGGGCGGCGTAGCGCAGGTCGCCGCGCAGCTCGTCGGCCCAGCGAATGCCGCGAGCCTCGCGGGCCTCGTCCTTGGCGCCCTCCACCGCGCCGAAACCGGCGCGGGCTCGGCGGAGAGCTTCGGCGGGCGGCACGCCGCGGCGGACCAGATCCTCGGCCTGCTGCTCGATGTGGAAGCGGAACTCTTCCGACATCTCCGCCTCGAAGCGGCGGCGCTGAAAGAGGGTGCGCAGCATGTCCCTGAGCCGCGCGATCATGGGCGCACCTCGGCCGGTGTGGTGCCGAGCACGGCGGTGATGGCGCTCACCAGTCGGCCCCACTCCTCCTGCTCGGCGCGGAGCCGGCGCTTCCCCTGAGGGGTGAGCTGGTAGAACTTGGCGCGGCGGTTGTTGTCGCTCTCGCCCCACTCACTGGTGATGAGGCCCTGGTGCTCCAAGCGGTACAGCGCGGGATAGAGGGAGCCCTGCTGGATTTCGAGCGCCTGCCCCGAGGATTGCTGGATGCGGAGCAGGAGGCCGTAGCCGTGGGTGGAGCCCAGCGAGACGGCCTTGAGGATGAGCATGTCCAGGGTGCCCTGGAGCAGATCGGCGGCTTTCGACACGAGCGCGCTCTCCTAGTGTGACTAGGAGAATGTACGATCGCTCTCCTAGACTGTCAAGGAGAGTACCGTCGGGATCGTCAGAAGTGATCAGCGCCTTCGAGACCGCTGGGCTCGGTCTTCCACGGGGCCGCCTCCCAGTTGTCGGGCCGGTCAGACTGGCGAGTCCATGGGGGCACCGGCAGCTCGAGGTGGCGCGAGAGCGCGGTGACATACGGCTCGTACTGCGCCCGTACCCGCGCCAGGCGGATCCGGGCGTCCGGGTTCGTTAGGGAAATCCCCGCGCGTCCAATCTGCTCGACCAGCCCCGCGAACGCGGCGTCGGGCAGGCGCTCCTCGATGTTCGCCGGCTGCCGGGCGCTGAACACCTGGGCCAGGTCCACCACGGCGTGACGCGCCATCGCAAAGGTGAGGTGCGCCTGGCGCACGCAGGGGCCCTCGCACCCCTCCATCACCACCGCACTGGTATCGAGCACCATCGTGAGGGCGGCCAGCCATGACTGGTTCCAGTGCTGCGATCGGAAATAGGCGAGTACCGGATAGGACAGGTGGCTCTCCAGCACCTCCGCCGACCAGCGCTCCCATTCGGCCAGCAGCCGCGCCAGATGGCGGTGCTCGGCATCGCCGCGATGGCGAAACAACAGCTCGCCCGCGCTCGGGGGCGAGCCGGCCCGGGCGTCCAGCATCGAAATGGCAATCTCCCGTCGCGAAAAGGCCTGGTAGATGACCGGGAGATAGCCGATGGTGATGGCGAGAAAGGCGAACCCGAGTCCTGCTTCGGTGACCGTCAGCAGCTTGGCGAGGGCCAGCCGCGGCGCCACGTCGCCCAAGCCCAGGGTGACGAACGTGGTGCCGCTGAAGTAGAGGTCGTCGAGGAACCCGGCCGGGTGCCCGCCGGTCGTGAGCGCGGAGCCCGCCGCCCACTGCAGCAGACCGAACGCCGTCACGATGCCCAGCGCCCAGAGCGCGAGCAGCAGGAGCAGCGAAAAGGGCCCGAACCAGCCCAGCGCGCTCTCCCGGAAGCGGCCGGCGAGCCGGTTCGCGACCGCCCGCCAGCACCGCCAGCTCGCGCGGTAGAAGAGGGTGGTGAGCCGTACCCGCCGCTGGACCCGACGGGGGAGGATGATGGTCTCGAACGCGTCGCGCAGCACCAACAGAAGCAGCGCGACGCCTAGCAGGCCTGCCGGCAACCTCATGAAGCCCACGCTACGCGCCGCCCTGCTGATGCGCCTCCACGAACCAGAGCCACTTGTCCACGCCGTCGGTCAGAGTGCCCATGGCGAAGGAACATAATGTGCTATGTGACGGTTCCCTTCTCACCGGACGTCTCCACACCTGTGACCTACCTATCACCGCCAGGAGGAGCACCGTGGCATCCATACACCGAGAGGTCGTCATCGCCGCGCCCCCGGAGACCGCGTGGGATGCGCTCCGGGATATCGGCGCGATCCATACCCGGCTCGCCCCGGGGTTCGTGACCGATGTTTGTCTGGAGGGGGAAGGAGCCCGGGTCGTGACGTTCGGGAATGGGCAGGTGGCCCGCGAGCTCATCGTCGACGTCGACGACCAGGCCCGCCGGCTGGTGTGGTCGGTGGTCGGGGGGCCGATGACACACCACAACGCCTCGGCCCAGGTGTTCGCGCACGGCGAGGGTCGCAGCCGCTTCGTCTGGATTGCGGACCTGTTGCCGCACGCGCTCGCCCCCGTGATTGCCGGCATGATCGAGCAGGGGCTCGCGGTGATCAAGCAAACCCTGGAGCGGGCCGAGCGCAGTCAGGCGGTCATCTCGGGCTAGGGAACCGATTGTTTCGCAACCCCTGGCCGGACAGTAACCTCCACACCGGGCGTGATGTGCTCCGGTTTCTCGGTGAGCGTCGCCGGCAAACCCGCGCCCGGACTCCAGAGCGAGGCTCGTTCCCGGTTTCGCAGCCCGCCATCCTGCATCCGCGCGGGAGCGCCGGCGACTTCACCGCCACCTGGATCGGGCATTCCACCGTGCTCCTCCAGCTCGGCGGCCTCAACGTACTCACCGACCCGGTGTTCAGTCAGCGGGCTTTCCCGGTGCAATGGATGGGGCCTCGCCGAGTGATGGATCCGGGGCTGCCGATGCACGAACTCCCGGCGCTCGACGTCGTCCTGCTGTCGCACAATCACTACGACCACCTCGACAAGCCGGCTGTGAAGCGGATCGCGCGGGAGCACCCTCGGACGACCTGGATCGTGCCGCTGGGGGTTGGCCGGTACATCCGGCGCTGGGGTGCCCGCGACATCGTCGCGCTGGATTGGTGGCAGCACACCGAGATCAATGGGATGGCCGTCACGGCGACTCCGGCGCGACACTTCAGCGGCCGCGGGCCGCGCGACCGCAACAAGTCACTCTGGTGCGGCTTCGCATTCGCAAAGGATGGAAAGCGGGCCTACTTCGCCGGCGACACGGCCTATCATCCCGAGTTCGGCGAGATTGGTTCCCGATGCGGCCCGTTTGATTTTGTGATGATCCCGATCGGGGCGTACGATCCGCGCTGGTTCATGCACGTCGTCCACGTGGACCCGGAAGCAGCGGTGCAGATCTACCAGGATCTGGTTGCATCGCATGCCGGCGAGCCACTTCCGCTCATGCTCGGTATCCATTGGGGGACCTTCCGACTGACGGATGAGCCAATGCACGAACCGCCGAAACGAACAGCAGAACGCTGGCGTGCCGTCGGGCTGGACCAGGACCGGCTCTGGATCGCGCGATTCGGTGAAACGCGG
>JAXIPC010000247.1:0-37842 GCA_045403135.1 Gemmatimonadales bacterium
TCCGCCACCCGCACCGCGTCGAGCCCGTCGTGCGCGATGCGGATTTCGTTGCCGGTGAGCCGGAGCAGAAGTCCGAGGCTCGCCGCGGCATCCATGTTGTCGTCTACGATGAGAATTCGCTGCGGCGCACCAGGCCAAACCGCCGGCGGGCTCCCGACTGCATGGCGGAGCGCCGCTTTGGCTTCGAGCACCACCGGAAGACGGACGATGAACTCACTGCCGAGCCCCGCTCCCGGACTCCTCGCCTCGATTGTCCCGTTGTGCATCTCCACCAGGCGCTTCACGAGCGTCAGCCCGATCCCAAGTCCCATCGGTTGCCCGGATGACCGGTGCGCCTGGGTGAAGATTTCAAAGATCCGGGGCAGCATGTCACCCGGGATGCCGATGCCGTTGTCCCGGACCGTGATGACCGCATCGCCCATCAGTCGCTCGGCCGAGAGCTCGATCCGTCCGCCCCGCTCGGTGTACTTGGCGGAGTTGTTGAGCAGGTTCGAGACGACCTGGGACAGCCGGGCCAGATCTCCGTCGAGAAAGAGCCTCTCCTCGGGCAGGGTGACCAGGAATTCCTGGCCCGAGGCTTCGATCAGCGGCCGGCTGGTTTCCGTCGCGAGCCGCAGGATCTCGGCCAGCTCCACCGGCTCGCGGCGCAGCTCGAGCTGGTTACCCGTGAGGCGCGCGAGGTCGAGCAGGTCATCCACCAGCCGGGTCAGGTGCTCCATCTGGCGGTCCACCACTTCGAGGGCCCATTGCACCTCGGGCGAGGGCGTTGCCTTCAGGTGAAGGATCTGGACGGCGTTGCGGATCGGCGCGAGCGGGTTACGCAGCTCATGGGCGAGCGTCGCAAGGAATTCGTTCTTCGAGCGGTCCGTCTCGCGGAGCTGGACGTGAAGCCGGGCGTTTTCGATGAAATCGGCCGCCTGACGGGCGCAGAGGCCGACCCGGTGCATGTCCCGGTCGGAGGGATGGCAGGGATCGGGAAAATGAATCGAGAGCACCCCAACTACGGTCCCCGACCGGGTGATGAGCGGCGTACTGTGGACCGCCCGGTAGCCCGCCCGGCGCGCCTCCTCGCGCCAAGGCGTGAAGAACGGCTCGGTTTCGGTGTCCTCGACGATTACCGGGCGGCGTTCCTGAAGGGCGGTGCCGCTGGTCCCGCCTCCGGCGCGAAGGTGCGGCACTGACTCCAGCGTCTCGCGATCGAATCCGAGGGTCGCGGCGACCTCGAGACCGCCACGGCCGGGGCTGGCGAGGTAGAGGAGCCCCTGGGCGGTCCCCTCGCCCCCGACCGCGGCCCGCAGGGTTTCCTCCAGGATCGGCTGCAGCTCGCTCGGGTGGGACGGACGAGCGCTCATCGCATCAGGTGTTTCGTTTTCCTGCCCCGGCGCCGATCAGGACCAGACCCCCGACGACCGCCACGGCACCCACCCAGGTGGGGATGGTCTGGCGCTCCTCGACCGACGCTTCGAGGCCGCCGACCTTGAGGACACTCCGGTTTTTGGTATAGGTGAGGCCGCGCAGCAGAATGAACCCGCCAACGGCGGCGAGAAGGATGCCGACCAGAACGAGGGGTTTCATCAGGGACTTGCCTCCGTGGCGCTGGCCAGGACGGCCGCCGCCTTGTGCATCTCGGCAAGATCGGGATGGTCCATCGGGATTGCACCGGATTTGCGATCCGAGGCGAGCCGGTTGCACAGCTCCGCCGTTCGGCGCATCCGGAACCGTTGGGCAAATGTCTCGGGCGCCTCACCGCTCTGCGACTGGAGCAGGCCCCACAATCGGAGCCGCACCTCGTCCAGGGCGCACTTGATGGCCTCCAGCGTGGCGACCGGCACCTGCCCTTGGCCAAAACGGGATTCGATGCTCTGGACCTCCGAGTTCAGCTTTGCCAGCTGGTCGAGCAGAGCCGGATCGCTCATCTATGCCTCGTCGAAAAAGGCGTGCATTCGGGAGACGGCCCACGCCACCGGGGAAGCACGCCGGTAACCCCGAATTCCCGGGCGGGAGACTCCGATCAAGCTATCAGGAAGGGGTCGGCTGGCAAAGCACCGCGAAGCAGCAACCCGCGGCTAATCGTGTCGCAGCGCGGCGAGCGGCTCGATGCGGGCGGCTCTCCGGGCCGGGATCCAGCTCGCCGCCACCGCCACGGCGAGGAGCGCCAGCGCCATGGCGATGAAACTCCCGGGATCCGCCGGCGCCACCCCGTACAGCAGCCCGGCGATCGTTCGGGTGGCGGCGAGTGCCCCGGCCGTTCCGACCGCGATGCCGATCAGGGCGAGGGTGAGCCCTTGTCCGATCATCATCCGGGCGACCTGCGCCCGCTGCGCACCCAGTGCCATACGCACGCCGATCTCCCCGGTCCGCTGCGCCACCGCGTAGGAGATGACGCCATAGAGGCCGACCCCGGCCAGGGCGATGGCGAGCAGCGAGAACACGCCGATCAGAAACACATGGAACCGCCGCGCGCCGAGGGATTCTCCGAGGTGCTGAGCCATGGAACGCACCTCATAGACCGGGATCGTGGAATCAAACTCGCGGACGATGCCGCGGACCCGCGGCACCAGCGACAGCGGGTCTCCGCGGCTTCGGACCACCACCGCGAGGGTCCCGTCTCCGGCCTGGGCATGCGGCTCGTACATCGCGATCCGGGCCGGCATTTCGAGCGGGCCGTGCCGCATGTCTCCCACGACTCCGACCACTTCGCGCCAATCGGGCCGGTCTGGGGGCGCGTTGACCGACAACCGCTTGCCCAGCGGATCCTGTCCCGGCCAGAGTGTCTCCGCGAGAGCCCGGTTCACCAAGGCCACCTTCCTGCTGCTATCGGCGCCGTCGCCCACCGAGAGCATCCGGCCGCGCAGCAGCGGGACCTGGA
Organism: Gemmatimonadales bacterium; assembly: GCA_045403135.1. Lineage (GTDB taxonomy): Bacteria > Gemmatimonadota > Gemmatimonadetes > Gemmatimonadales > GWC2-71-9 > JABFSM01. Next base: position 2,870 of record JAXIPC010000247.1, read on the forward strand.
GCGCCTCGAGATAACCCGCGGTCACCGTTCGCACATCGGCCTCGGGGTAGTGGCCCTGCCCCTCCTTCCCCTCGGTGATCGCGGAAGACGAGGAGTTTGGAATGCTCACCGGGAGAATCGACGTCCCACCGGCCGACACGACGTCCGGCATGGCGCGGATCCTCTCGAACAGCTCTTCAAAGAACCGCACCCGTCGCCCGGGCTCGGGATACAGCGCGAACGGCAAACCGACGTTGAAGGTGAGCACCCGATCCTCGCGGAAGCCGAGCTCCACTCCGCGCAGGAGCGCGAAGCTCCGGGTCAGCAGCGAGGCCCCGACGGCCAGCACGAGAGATAATGCGAGCTCGGCGACGATCAGCCCCGACCGGAGCCGGTGCGCCCGCCGCCCCGCCGAAACGCGGCCTCCCCGGAACACGGCCGCGACCTGCCCGCCCGAGGCGGTGACCGCCGGTGCCAGACCGAAAAGCAGCCCGGTGAGGAGAGACACCGCCAGCGTGAAGCCAAGCACCCGCGCGTCGAGGGAGATCTCCTCCAGTCGGGGTATCCGGCCGGCGCCGAAGACCCGGAGAGATGCCATCGCGCCTTGAGCCAGGAGCAAACCGACGGCCGCGCCGGCCAGGGAGAGCACCAGGCTCTCGGTGAGCATCTGGCGAACCAGGCGTCCGCGTGAGGCGCCCAGCGCCACACGCACCGCCATCTCTCTCTGCCGCCCGGTGGCGCGCGCCAGGAGGAGGTTCGCGACGTTGGCACACGCAATCAGCAGCACCAGACCTACGACCCACAGCAGCAGGACCAGGGCGTCCTGCACCGGACCCACCAGCTCCTCCTTGAGACCTACCAGCTGGGTGACGGCCACGGCGTGTTCGGGCACCCGTTGCTCCGCGGCGTGCACGTCCTGCTCGGCCACGGAAAGCGACACGCCCGGTCTGACTCTCACCAGCACGTCGATATATCGGCGGCTACGGTCCGATTGATCGCCGATGAGGACCAGTGGCCTCCAGACGTCGACGCCGTGCGGGAAATCGAACCGCGGCGGCATGACCCCGACGATCGTGATGCGGCGTCCGCCGATCAGCGCGACCGAGCCGATCACGCCAGGATCGGCTGCGAACTTGCGGCGCCAGAGCCGGTCGCTCAACAGCCCGTACATGGCGAACGGAACCTGCGCTTCCTCGGCGGTAAAGGCACGCCCCAGAGCAGGAGGAACGCCGAATACGCCGAAGAACCCCGGCGTCACCAGCGCCATCTGGATGCGCTCGGGCTGAAGCGTATCGCCCAGCGTACTGCCGGCAGTGACGACACCGCCGATCGCCGCGAGGGTACGGGCTCCCACCTCGTAATCCCGCAGCTCCGGTACCGACACATTCACTCGCGGGAGCTCGGCCCGATCCCAGCGCTGCCAGAGGTACGCGATCCGATCAGGGTGGTCGTAGGGCAGCTTGCGGAGCAGCACGCCGTTGACCACGCTGAACATCGCCGAGTTGGCCCCGATGCCAAGGCCGAGGATCAGGATTACAATGAGCGCGAAGGCCGGAGCCCGGCGGAGCCCGCGAAGGGCGAGGCCTGTATCGAGGCGCAGATCCCGAATCCACTGGTAACTCATTGCCACTTCCTCGCGCACGAGCGAGAGATCGCGGACATCGTTCGGTCAGGGAACTGCGCGGAGGGTGATGTCGCCCTTTTCGAGCGACGCGACCAGCGGCCGGCGCCCGTCTCCAACCCGGCCGGTCAGGCTCCGGTCGACGGACAGTGCGCGGGTGCCGGGAAGGTCCGAGCGAATCGAGCCCCGCCTCGGGGAGACCTCATACGAGGCCGAGGCCCCGCGGTCGAACTGGATATCGATGCCGCCGTGTTTGACCCGAAGCACCACGGGTGACACGCTTGCACCAGGCAGCATGGTGTAGCCGATGCCGCCCGAGTAGGCGTCGACGGTAGCACCACCGTCGCTGGCAATGTCGGCCCATCCGTTCCCGGTGAGCGCGCTGATGCTCGCGCCAACCGCGAGCGCGCGCAGGTCTCCCAGGCCGGTCATCAGTTTGAGATGGACGCCCGGAGGCACCAGGACGTGGAAGTCCACTTCGTTGTCGTCAACGCTGCCGCGGCCCCAGTCGTCGTTCACCTCGCAGGGGGCCACGGGCCGGCCCGCGACCGGACCGCTTTGCACGAGGTGCACCGAGCAGATCGCCATGCCCTTCGGGCGTCCCATGATTTCCACTCTCGTCGTGGCGGTCATGCCCCTAGGGCCAGCCCGGCGCGTCGCGGTGACCCGCACCTCGCTCCCCGAGGCGGTGTCCACGACAATGCTGCCCATGGCCGCACGGACCGAGACGGTGTCACCCGGCGCCACCGAGCCCCGCAAGTGGACCGTGCCGCCCGGAACGATGGCTTGCTGAGTGGTGTCGGGTATGCGGAGCCACGCCGGCCCGAGCGTCGCGGGTTCCGAATCCCGGGCGGCGGCTTGACCCGGTTGAACCATCGCAGTTCCGGAAGCACCCGCGAGGGTTACCGCGCCGACCAGTGAGCGCATTCCCCTGCCGAGTCTGGCGCGAGCGCGCGTGGGATCGAGCAGATCGATCAGCCGCGATTCGAGCGGACCGCCAGATGCCATGGCCAAGGCGGCGAGTGCCAGCCGCCGAGGAGCGGGAACTCCGGAAGCCACGTCCACCAGGTGGGTGGCGTACTCCCCGGCCGGGGTGCCGGCGGCCACAACGCGGTCGTCGCACGCCCGCTCCCGTTCGGCGCGAATCCGCCGCGCCGCATACCACACCCCCGGGTGAAACCAGTAGAGCGCACAGGCGAGCCAGGTGAGGTATTCAACCGCGCAATCGGAACGGGCGATATGGGCATACTCGTGCAGCAGGACCGCGTGACGGCGGCCGGCCGCCCAGGATTCCGCTCCGGCGGGAAGCAGAATGATCGGCCGGCTGACTCCCCAGGTGACCGGCACAAAGGTTGTCGGACTCTCCAGCAGGCGAACCGGACGCCGAACGCCAACCGCCATCGCCGCGAGGGCCGAATCCTCCACCCAAACACCGTTTCTTGGCTCGCGTGCGTGGCGTACCGCCTTCCGCATTTCGAGATGGCCCTGCCCCACCAGCCCGAGAACCACCAGCGCGCCTCCCGCCCAGATTGCCAGGAAGGCGACGGAAATGACCTCGACAGCGGAGGGAGCCTTCTCCAGGGCGGTAACCCGCCCCGTCTGCCGAGGTACCCATCCCGTCCCCGCTTCCGGCGTTGGACCCGAGTTTGGGAGAGCGCCAAGACTGGCCGGAGATCGGGCGGTGCCGCTCGGCGCGGTCAGTCGGGAGAGAACCGCCGGCATCGGCGTCCGCCAATCCGGAAGGAGCGCGCTGAGGAGCGGCAACCCGAGCAGCCCAAAAAGGGTGGCCGTCCAGACCAGGTGCCGCGCGTCGGCGCCGCTCTTGCGCATCAGGCGGGCTATCAGCAGCCCCGCACCGATCAGCAGCGTGGCCTTGAGCATTAGCCCCAACCCACCGAGCACCGCCCCCGGGGCACTCATCGGGACTCCTTGGCCTGGGCGTTGGCGATGAGGGCACGCAGCCGTTTCACGTCGGCTCCGCTCAGCTCGACTTCCGATTCGTCAAGGAGGGCGGCCACGGCGCGGACCCGGGAGCCGCCGAAGAAGGTGTGGACCAGGTGGCCGAGCGCGGAGCGCTGCGCCTTGCCCGCCTCGATGGTGGGGATGTAGACATAGGTGCGCCCCTCCTGCTCGTGCCGGAGATACCCTTTGGATTCGAGGTAGCGCAGCATTGTTCGAACCGACGAATAGCTCGGCGGGTCCTCGAGCCCGGCCAGCACCTCGCTCACGCTGGCGTGACCAAGGCGGAAGACGATGTTCATGATCTGGCGCTCGCGCCGTCCCAGCTCGCTCAACGCATCGCGCGCGTGGCTCCCCCGCCCCATATTGCGTCCCGGTGGCCAATGTGGCAATATATTACCACACGAGCGGCGCTCGGTCAAGACGAGGTCGGCATGACGAAGGAAATGTGGCTGTCTATCGGGGCGCTCCTGGCCGGGTGCGGCAATCCGACGCCCTCGCCTCCCGCCCCACCCGTTTCCGACGCCCCGCTCGTCCTGACCGGCATAACCGTCATCGATCCGTCTCCGGGCGCCCGGAATCGTGCCAATCAAACGATCCTGATCGTCGCTGGCCGGATCGTCGCGGTCGGTCCACCGGAGTCGGTGTACTCCTCCCCCGGCGCACCGGTGCTGGACGCGCGCGGGAAATACGCCCTCCCCGGGCTGTGGGACATGCACGTGCATTTCATGAACACCGGCTCGAGTGCGCTGGCAGTACTGTTGGCGCACGGCGTGACCAGCGTCCGCGAGATGGGAGGCTTCCTCGACAGCACCCGCTCCTGGCAGGCCCGCATGGCGGCGGGAACACTCGTCGGGCCGCGGATCAAGACGCCGGGACCGATTCTGGAGAGTCCCCGGTATCTGGCGGGCGTTCGCAGCCGCGACTCGGCGGCTGGGGGCCTGCTGGCGCCGCGCATTCTGCCCTACCGGATCGGCGTGGCGGATTCCGCGGCGGGGGAGCACGCCATCGACTCGCTGGTCAGGCTGCGCGTCGATTTCGTGAAGATCCGGACCGCGGCCTCGCGCGGCGCATACCTCGGAATCCTGGAGTCGGCGCGGCGCGCGGGATTGCCGGTGGCGGGGCACCAGCCACAGGGCATGAGCGTGGCCGATGCCGCCGAAGCCGGTCAGCTCGACATCGAGCATGGGCTCAACCCGCCGACCAGCAGCCTGGGCGATGCCGAACGCCGCGCCCTCTATCGACGGCTGGCCGCCAGCGGCGCGTGGTACACGCCGACCCTGGTCGTCTCCCGGGCGGTGCAGGTGTCCGGCGACTCTGGGCTCCGACTCCTTTTTGGTTCCGGCGCCGACCGCGCGACGCGGGAGCAGCGTTATGCCTCGCACTGGCTGCTGGGCTGGTGGCGCATGCAGCTGGAGGAGCGGTCGCGCGACAGCAGCGCGGCCCAGGCCGAGGCGGTTCGGCTCGGTTACGCCAGTAGCCTGGAGGACGTGCGGGGGATGCGGGATGCAGGCGGACGGCTGCTCGCCGGCACCGACGCCGGGTCGGTGCTGGTGTATCCCGGGTTCAGCCTCCATGAGGAGCTGCGACTACTGGTGGAAGAGGCCGGACTCTCGCCCCGTGAGGCGCTAGCGGCCGCGACTATCGGCCCGGCGCGCTATTTCGGCATGGAGAGAGAGCTGGGGTCGATCGCACCGGGCCAGATCGCCGACCTGGTTCTGCTCGATGCCGATCCGGTGGAGAGTATCCGCAACACCACGCGGATCTTCGCGGTGGTCCAGCATGGCCGCCTGCTCGACCGGGCGAGGCTCGACGCCCTTCTGGACGGCGCAGTGCGTCCCCGGCGATAGCGCACCCAGGTATCCGCCGGCGTATGTTGGCTGTCGATGAGTGCAAGGCGCACCGCGGTACTCGACCCGGCTCTCTCGGCGACCATCACCACCCGAGCCCCGCTCGGCTACACCGAGGGAGCCAGCGCGGAGCTCGACCGCCCCGCGTACGTCCGTTCGGGATCCGGGCTCGCCTGGGTGCCGGGGGGGCTCGCGGTGGTCCAGGATGACGCCAATTTCATCGCGGTCCACGATCCCGGGAGCGGTCTCAACCGCGCCATCACGCTGCCTGCGGGGGAAGCCGGCCTCCGGCAATTCGACGACCTCCGGGGGAACAAGCAGTACAAACTGGATCTCGAGGCCTGTCTGGCCCTCGAGGACGCTGACGGAATCATCCTGCTCGCATTCGGATCCGGGTCCACTTCGCGGCGGGAGCACATCGTGATGGTGGATCGATGGGAGGACGAGGCCCCGCGAGTTAGACTGGTCTCCTGCCCCGGGCTCTACCGGGCCCTCCGAAGCGAGGCATCATTCGCCGGGAGCGAGCTGAACATCGAAGGGGCAATCCGGCTGGGAAACACCGTGCGGCTCTTTTCCCGCGGCAACGGCGCCCCGCAGGGTGGCAGGCTGCCGATCAACGCGACCTGCGACCTCGACCTCGACAGCTTGCTGGGCCACCTGCGCGCGCCGCTGCGGGTTGAGCCACCCGCACCAACTCGGCCGGTGCAGTATCGGCTCGGCACGATCGGCGCGGTGCCGCTCGGCTTCACCGATGCGTCGGCCTGGGGTGATGCGGTGCTCTACACTGCCACCGCAGAGATTACGCCCGACCCGACGCAGGACGGTCCGGTGACCGGATCGGCCATGGGAGTGATCGACCCCGAAGGCACGGTACGCTGGGCGCCCTTCACCGACGCCCGGGGCGACCGCCTGGCGATCAAGGTCGAGGGTGTAGCGGTCGTCCCCGGTTCCCCGACCGGGCTGTACATCGTTCTCGACAGCGACGATCCGGCCGCGCCCTCGGAGCTCTGCCGGGTAGAGCTTGCGGGTCCCTGGAGGCCGGTGTCGATCGGCATTATCACCTGCCCCAACTGCAGACACCAGGCGCAGGAACGGATTCCAGACGGCGCGTGTCTCCACGTCTTCGTGTGTCCCGGGTGCGGCACCCGCCTGCGACCCCGCACCGGCGACTGCTGCGTCTTCTGCTCCTATGGCGACCGTCCCTGCCCCACCCGGGGTGACGCGCGGCCTTCCTGACGCCCCACCGGCCTCCGACTACTCGTCCCGTAGCGCCGAGTTCGGGTCCGCGCGAGTGGCCCGCACCGCCGGCATCGTGCTCGCCACCAGCGCGACGGCGAGCAGGAGTGCCGCCATCGCGCCGAAGGTCGCCGGGTCTCTGGCCGACTGCTGGAACAGGAGCGGCTGAATCCATTTCCCCGCCAGGAGCGCGAGGCCAAGCCCGAGCACCACGCCCGCCACCGCGAACCGCACTCCCTGTCCGACCACCAACCGCACCACATCGCGCCATTGGGCTCCCAGCGCGATCCGCACACCGATCTCGTGCATCCGTTGCGCCACGTTGTACGTGATCACGCCGTAGAGCCCGACCGCGGCCACCAGCAGCGCAAGCACGCCGAATGCCACAAACATGGTGGCACCCACCTTCCAGGACCGTCGCTGGCCGTCCACCAGCTCGCGCATCGGCCGCACGTTGACGTAGGAGGAGCCGGGCATCACCGCCTGCAGGGCGCGGCGCACGCCTTCGACCTGACGCACGGGATCGCCCCGGACCCGCAGCATCAGCGCGAAGCCTTCGGCGGGCCGGAACTGCGTGATCGGGAGGTAGTAGTGGAACCGCTTGTCGTCCTCGAGGAGGCTGTTCTGCACCGCATCTTCAGCGATACCGATGACGGTGGTGCACGGCATCGTATCACCCCCGACGCGCATGCACTGGCCCAGGGCTTCCTTTCCCGGCCACAGGACGTTGGCCATCGCTTGACTCACCACAGCCACCATGGGTGATCCGGCCCGGTCCTCGGCCGTGAACGGCCGGCCTCGGACGATCCTGGTGTCCATGGTGGCGAAGTAGTCCGGCGTCGCGGTCTGATAGCTGAACCGCCCCAGTTTGCGAACCGAGTCGATCCCGGTGACGTAGAAGTCGGTGCCCGAGGTGCTCCAGAACGGCACGCTGCTCACCCACGCCGCATGCTCGACACCGGGAAGGGCCTGGGCCGTCTCGAGCAGCTGCCTTCCGAGCCTGACCTGGTCGCTGTCGGACATCTGGATCCCGCGAAGCTCACGGGAGACGAGCAGCACCGGCTCGGCGTCGAAGCCGATCCGCATGGATCGAACGTGACCCAGGCTCCGCACGAAGAGCCCGGCGCCCACCAGGAGAATGACCGACAGCGCGCCCTGCAGCACCAGCAGGCTGGCCCGGGTCCGGGACCGCTGATGGGTGCCCTCCCGCGCGCCGGCCTTGAGGCTCCCGGCAAGGTCCCCTCGGGTCGCCAGAAACGCGGGCCCTAACCCGGTCAGCAAACCGGCCGCCAGGGCAAAGGCCGCCGCGACCGCGAGGGTGCGCCAGTCGGTGATGACTTCCAGGGAAGACCCATCGCGCACGAAGAGGCGTCTCAGGGCGGCGCCACCCCATTGGGCAATCACCACGCCCGCGAGACAACCCAGCCCGGCCAGCAGCATGCTCTCGGTCAGGCCCTGGGCCAGGAGGCGGCGGCGGCTCACTCCCAGAGCCAGCCGCACCGCGGTTTCCCGCCGCCGGCGCAGCACCCGGGCAAACATCAGGTTGGCGACATTGGCACAGGCAATCAGCAGCACGATGACCGCGACCCCGGTCACCCACAGCAGCGTCTTCGACTCGAGCCCGGCGTCGGGCCCGGCAGCCGGCTTGAGCGGTCCCGCGAGGGCACGCGGCTTGGCCAGCGCTGCCGGAGTGGTTGACGACGAGATGTTTTTCTCCGCGTTCCAGCTCTGCACATGTGCGTTGCTCAGGTCCCGGGATGCCTGTACCTCGTTCACGCCAGGCTTCCGGCGCACCATCATGCTCATCCAGCCCCAGTTGTACCTGTAGAAGTAGGTGGTGGCTTGCCGCTCGTTTGGCTCCGTCCCTGCGAAGGTGGTGATGGGAATGAACACGGCGGGCGGCTCGCCGTCGGCGACGCCGACAAATCCCTCGGGCGCCACGCCCACGATGGTGCAGGGAATGTTCCGCACCTGAAGCGACTGGCCGATCACATTGCGACCGCCGAACTCCGTCTTCCAGAACCGGTAGCTCAGGACAGCGACGGGTGCACCGCGCGGTGTGATGTCTTCGTCGGCCAGAAAAAACCGGCCCAGGGCGGGACGCATCTCGAAGAAATCGAAGAAGGCGGCACTGACGACCGCCACCTGGCGCTCGCGGGCGGCGTCACCCACGCCCACCGCAAGCGAGCGCTCGGTAAAGCCCGCGTACTGCGAGAACGACGGGGTCCACTTTTTCAGGTCGAGATAGCGGGCGTACTCTGTCGCCGAGTTGGTGAAGGTCCGGTTCCGGTCGGTGTGGACGAGATACACCCGGTGTACCGCAGAAGGCTCCCGGAGGTAGGGGAACGGCCTGAACATCAGGCGGTCGATGACGCCGAACATCGCGGCATTCGCCCCGATGCCGAGCCCGAGGGTCAGGACGACGGTCGCGGTGAAGCCAGGGGACCGGCGGAGGCCGCGAATCGCGTAGCCGAGATCCTTCACGAAATGGTCCAGCCACGACCAGGAGAGCAGCGAACGCCACATGCGCATGGGGTACTCCTTAGATTCCGGACGCACGTCCCGACCGGCAGGTTCGACTGGAGGGATATTACGACTTCCCTGAGTAGGACGCACGACAGCTGGAAACCGTTTCTCTGCGACCTGCCTTCCCTTCCCTGACCCGGGAGAGCCCATGAGCGACGCCCCGAACCTGCAGTTCGATCGGGCCGAATCGGGTGACCAGGGCTCCGCTCCGGCATCCTGCACCAACTGCAAGCAGCCCCTCCAAGGCTCCTACTATGAGGCGAACGGCGCGGTCGTGTGCGAGGCCTGTCGGACCGCCCTCGAGAAGGAATGGAACCGTGGGAGCAGCGCGGGGCGATTTGGCCGCGCGCTGCTCTTCGGCATCGTCGCCGCCGCGGTTGGCGCCGGGCTCTACTACGCGATCCTGGCCTTGACGGGCTACGAGCTGGGACTGGTGGCGATCGTGGTGGGACTCATGGTCGGCGTGGCGGTCAAGAAGGGCTCGAACGGTCGGGGTGGCTGGCGATATCAGGCCCTGGCGATGTTCCTGACCTACACCTCGATCGTGTCGTCCTACGTGCCCCTGATCGTGAAGGGTATCCGGGAACAGGGAGCCATCGAGGCTGCGGACAGCCTGTCGGCAGCCCCGTCGAACGCCTCCGCTTCCGCGGCGGCCGTCGACTCGATCAATGCGGCGGCGGAGCCCGTCTCGGCGGGCAGGTTCGTGCTCGCGTTGCTGACGATGATCGGCCTGCTCTACACCCTTCCCTTCCTCGCGGGCTTCGAGAACATCCTGGGACTCGTCATCATCGGGATCGGCCTCTACGAGGCCTGGAAACTCAACAAACCGCACTCGCTCAGTTTCACCGGCCCATATCAGGTGGGATCGGGCGGCACCTCTCCCCCGCCTGCCTGATCGGTGACTGCACCGATCAACACCGAAGCCACCCGCTGTCCGGAGTGCGGCACCGAGATCGCTCCGGCGTTTCTGGCCTGCCCGTCATGCAAGCGCCTGGTGCATGGGGCGGAGCTCAAACGCCTGGCGGAAGCCGCGGAGTCGGCCGCCGCCGCCGGGAATTTGACCGGTGCCCTCACCTCCTGGCGCGAGGTGATGCATCTGCTGCCTCCCGATTCCCGCCAGTACGACACCATCGCGACGAAGGTGGCCGAGCTCAGTCGTCAGGTGGACGCGGCCGGGGCACCGGCAGTTCCCAAGGAGAAGCCGGCGTGGGCGGCGCGGTGGGGGGTGCTGGGCGGGGTGGCGCTGCTGTTCTGGAAGTTCAAGTTCGTCCTCGGCTTCCTCCTGACCAAGGGCAAGCTGCTGCTGCTCGGTCTGACCAAGGGCAGCACCTTCTTCTCGATGGCGCTCTCCCTCGGCGTCTATTGGCAGCTGTTCGGGTGGAAATTTGCGGTGGGCGTTATCGTGTCGATCTACATCCACGAGATGGGTCACGTCGCGATGCTGACGCGCTTCGGCATTCATGCGACAGCACCGATGTTCATTCCGGGATTCGGCGCGATGATCCGGAGCCGGTACTATCCCAAGGACGTGGTGGCCGATGCGCGGGTCGGGCTGGCGGGGCCGATGTGGGGGCTGGCCACCGCCGTCGTGGCGTACCTGGTCTATCTCCTGACCGACATACCTGCCTGGGGCGCCATTGCCGAAGTGGGCGCGTGGATCAACCTGTTTAACCTGCTCCCGGTGTGGCAGCTGGACGGCGCGCACGGGTACCGGGCCCTCAACCGGCACCAGCGCTGGCTGGCGACGGCGGCCATTGCCGTGATGTGGTACTGGACCGCCGAGGGTCTGCTGGTGCTGCTACTGATCGGCTCGGCGGCGGTCGCCTGGTTCGGGACGCCGGCCGAGCACCCCGACCGGCGGACCCTGCTCGAGTACACCCTGCTGATCGTGGCGCTCTCCCTGCTGACGACGATCCCCGTGCCGGTTGGAGCGCTGCGCTGAGTAACACGCGAAGCGAGCGGCAGGTGCAAGCCGGCCGCCCGCTCTCAGGTGGTGGTGTTTAGTGCAGGTCGCCGCTCGCGTTACCCACCGTAATGGGCTTCATGACGAGCTTACTCTCACCGAACCCGCTGTTGATGGTGACGTTCCAGGTTCCCGCCGCGGGAAAGGTCACCTCCGCGACGTACTGTCCCTTGGCCTTCCCGGGGGTGGCGGCCACCTTGGTTACGGCGCCACCCGAGTTGTACACGATGGTCGGCTTCAACCCGTCGAGCGGGGTCTTGCCGTGCTGCTTGACGATGAACACGAACCGGACCGGCTGGCCCGCGCAGATCTGAGCAGGGAGGTCTTCGACGGTGACTGTCGCCCAGCCACCCCAAGGCATCGGGGTCGAGGAGGGTGGGGCCACCAACAGGGTCGACATCACGAGAGACAACAGGCTTGCGGTCATGGCCATCTCCTTCGGGGCTGATCGGTTGGACGTGCAGTGCCGCCTGACTGACAGCCTTACGATGCCCCTCGGGCCCGCCGGGTTTGGAGGGGTGACGGACGAGTTGTCTCGCGCCCTGGGCCGGTCAGCTGTCGTCCCGGGGCGGCTTGCTGCCGGGTAGTGCGGCACCGAACCGGCAGGCTTCGACCGCCTCGGGGCGACTTGCCGTGGCGCAAAGTCGTTCTTGTTCCGGAATGGGGCCCCCCAGCGCCCTGATCTGCTCGCCAACCGCGCGGAAGCAGAACAGCGCCCCGCGCGCGGTACCCACCTCCCCGCAGAACTCGATGCCCGGCTCGGCCCTCGCCCCCCAATCGATCAACGACTTGGCCGCGCCGAAGTAGCACCAGGGACGGTACTGCTCCGTGCCCATGTCGCAGAAGTACCGGACTCGGGCCGGTTTGCGGTGGGCCTTGGCCGTGATATCGCGGCCCAGGCTCTGGTAGCAGATCCGCCGCATGTCGGGGGGCGCGGTATCACAGATCTCGACGGTCTTCGGGATGCTGCCCCGGGTGAAATGCAGGATGGCCGCGGTCTGAATCTCGTAGCACTCCTGCAGGTATTTCGGCTCCATGATGGAGCACGGGTAGAGCGGCTGGGAACGGTCCAGCCGCTTGAAGGCCTCGTGGCCCTCGTGCGCATGGTCCGCGGCGGCCAGCTCGGTGGCGGGGTGATGGGGCGAGATCTCACCCATGATGTTTTCCATGAAAGCCCCGCCGTAGCAGGAGACCCGGTCCCATCCCTCGTCGAGAAGATCACAGGTCGTCAGGGCCCTGGGAAGATCGCCGCGGTACATCATGTTCAAACCGTGCCCCATTCCATGCACACACTGGAAAAGTTGCCACTGGGTCCGGCCGGGCGCGTGGTACGGCGCGCAGAGGGTGTTGATGGTAGCGCTGTCCATCGCCGTCTGGCTTTCGAGGTAGGCCTGGATCACGCCGTGACCGCACCCCGAGGCGAATTCGACCGGGCAGAAGTCGAATGTTGCCGGGACGCTCCGGACCTGGAGGTATCCCTCGATGCCGATGCCGTGGGCGTAGACGTGGCCCTCGTGGTCCACGGCGGGATCGGCCTTGGCCAGGGTCCGGAGGGCCGCAATGGCGCCGGCCACGCCCGTCCTGGCCACCTCTGCGGTGAGCGCCTTGCGGTAGCAGCCTCCACGCTTGGAGCGGGACTGGAGCACGCAGTCGCCCGAGGTTCCGAGCCGGGCACGGGTTTCGTCACTAATGCGGAGCGGGCCATAGCGATGGGCGAGGTGTGTGCCACCCGTGCCGGCGGCGAGGAGCGTGAGCGCGGCGGTTCCCGTGGCGATCCTTCCGAAAAAACTCACCTCATCACGCCGGCTTGACGATCATCAGGACGACGGCAGCGAGTGGGGTAGCGATGGCCAGCAGACCCCATGCCTCCCAGCGCCGGGAAAGCCGTCGGTAGGCGGCGGCGTCCCAGGCTCCCCCGCCGGTCGCGTCGAGTGCGAGCTGACGCAGCCGGCGCTGAAGCGGAGCCACCTGCGCCATAAACGCGAGCCCGGAGATCGAAAACAGAATGATCGACTGCCAGATCCAGCCGGTTCCGAGTATCGGAAGTTTGCCGATCATCGCGGTGCCCAGGCCGAAGAGAATGATCAGTACCACTCCCGGAATAGTGAACAGCCTGTCGCTCCGGATGATTCCTTCCAGAGTGTGCGCGATGATTCGGGGGTCGCCGCTCCGGTCCGCATGCGTCTTCCAGAACAGGCCGGTAATGATGTTGCCGAGAAAGAGCATCACGGCGAGCAGGTGCAGAGTCTTCATGGCGAAATACACGGATCGGACTCCGGGTTCGGCGGCGATTCGCGCTATTCCTGACCGGGAATTCTACCCCGGTGGCACCAGACGCGCCCGCCCTATCGAGACCCGCGCAGTTCGGTGCTTACTCGGTAGGGAGGCTCACCGCAGGGCAACGACCAGTGCCACCGCACCTCCGGCCAGCAAGGCCGGCAGGACGTGCCGGATCACGGTGAAAGGCGCCGCGCCCACCAGTCCGGACCCATAGACCACCACTGCCGACACTGGCGACATCGTGCGCCCGAAGGCGCCGCCCAGGCACGCCATCGCCCCCAGTACCACCGGCTGACTCTCGGGCCCGACTTTGGTCAGGAAGGTTTGCGCAAAGGCCAGAATCGGCCCTGATCCTGAACCCGACAGGGTGGATAGCGCCCAGGGAAACCCCGCCGAGAGCGGCACCAGGGCGTTGCTGGCACTCGCCAGTCGGAGCAGCGCATCGGCCAGGCCGATCGCGGCTACCCCTGCCCCGAAGCATTGCGCCGTGATGGTGAGCGAGATGATGCTCGCGTACGCCGCGCCCATCCCGTCAAAGAAGGCCCGGGTCAGCGTCAGGATCTCGCGCCATGCCACGATCACGCCCAGCAGCGCGCCGATCAACATCGCCCGCACCACAGGCAGGGCGCCCGCCAGCGGCTGCCACTCGTCGCCCGGCGGGGTATCCACCAGCCACGCCAGCGGTCTCCACCCGGCATACGCCGCCAGCAGCAGCGCGATTGGTACCAGCGGGATCACCGCCTTGAGCGGATTCACCTTGAGCCAGGGGGTGTCCTGCGGCGCTGGCAACACCGGGACCTCACCGTCTCCGTCCTTGGCACGCCACCGCAAGTTGAGCAGCGTGAACACCACCGTCGCGACCATGATCCCCGCTAGACTCGCGGGAATGACCCGTGCGGAGAGCTCCGCGGCGGACATCCCGGTCGTCCCCGCCACCGCCTGAATATCCTGGGCGCCCGGATTCAGCAGGTCTCCCCCGAACGACGCGCCCAGCACGAGTGCCGCACCCGCCACCGCGGGTGCGCGGCCGCTGGCGATCAGAAGCGGCACCAGGATCGGCCCGAGCGCCGCCGCGGTACTGGCCTGGCTGGGTATCGCCATGTTCACGAGGTAGGCCGAAAGAATGCCCCCCGGGAGGACCAGCCACTGCAGCCGGTGCATCGGAGCGAGGAGGGCGTGGACCAGGTGTTTGTCGCAGCCGGTGGCGTTCATCAGCGCGGCAAAACCCATGGAAGCGCAGATCGGCGCCACCATGGCGGTGACCATGCCGCGCGTGAACGTGTCGGCGATCGCGAGCGGCCGGCCCGCCAGGAGTGCCATGGCGAGCCCGGCGCCGAGCAGCACCAGCCGGACGTCCACTCGGCGGACCATCAGGTAGATGGCGCCGGCGATGATCAAAACCGCCGCGATCAGCATCGGCGGGTCGAAGCCTAGCGCGCCTTATTTGCTCGCGTGACCAGCTGGTCCACCAGCTTTCCGTGCAGCCCGTCGTCCAGGTGGAAGAAACCCCGTTCGGTGAGAAGCCGGTGACTCTTGCCGGCCACGTACGATCCAGGCACCACCCGCCCCCCTGTCACCTGGAAGCCCCCGATGATGTCCTCGGGAGGAACCGGACCTTCCGGCGTCGGAGTTCTCCGATCGACGAGGTAGACCCAACCGTTTCCGATCCGCTCCGCCTCGGTCTGGAAACCCGCGAAGGTGGGCGCGTGCTCCGCCACCACCAGATGCAGGAACCGGCTGAACCCCTCATTCGGAACGAAACCCTCGGGGGAAATGGACCCGTCGTCATGGCCGTTGCCGCGCGGAAGCGTTCCGACGATCGCCTCACCCGTGGCAGCGGCCTTGGAGAACACCTCGGGAGGGAGCACCGTAGCGTAGTCGGTGGCCTCGCCAGACTCCCAAACCGTGAAGACGAACACGCGCTCCAAGTCAGGCCTCCCCCGCCTCGGTGGCATGGAACAGCGACTCGATTTGTTCTCGCATCGGGGAAAGGTATCGGCCCGAGAAGGATGCGCCAGAGCGCGTCCGGGCTCAGCGCGCAGGCCGGTTCGAACGTATCCTTCTCGAGCGCCCGACGTCCCGCCGGGTGTCGTCCCGCTCGATCCGGAATCCACCAGAGGCTCGCATGCATCCCTTCCTCACCCTCCGCCGCTCGGCCGCCCTCTCGGGATTGATCTACTTCCTCGCGCTACCGGCCCTGGCCCAGGCCCCGTCCGTTCCCAATGCCGAGATGGCCGCCCTCAAGGCCAGGCTTGCTGCCGAGACCTACGTCACCCCGCCGGACGAAATCGCCCGGCTGGTGACCGCGCCACGGCACCTCAACGTGCTGCTGACTCAGCAGAGCCCCGACCGGAAATACTTTCTTCGTGAAGAGGGCGCCGGGATACCGAGCGTCACCACGTTCGGCAAACCGCACCATTACCTCGCGGGTCTTCAGGTGGACCCAGCCGCCAACCGCGCCCGCTGGCTCACGACGCGGGGCGGCGTCGGGCTTACGCTGGTGGACGCAGCCACCGGACAGACGAGGGCCATCGAGACTCCCCCCGGCGCCAGGGTCAGCGGCTCGGTGTGGTCTCCCGACGGGAAGCAGCTCGCCTTCATCGCCAACTTCGAGCGCTGGTCACACGTGTACGTGGCAGACGTAGCCACCGGCAAGTCGCGACAGGTGACGCCGGCCAAGTCGGCGTTGCTCGCGACCACGGTGACCTCGATCGACTGGACCGGGAACGGCACCACCATCGTGGCGGTGCTCATCCCCGACGACCGCGGGCCGGAGCCGGTCGAGCCGGCCATCGCGACGGGACCCCGCGTCCGGCTCTGGACCGAAGGGGCCAAGAGCCCGCAGCGGAACTACGCCAGTCTGCTGGACGAGCCATTCGACCAGATGCTGATGGAGTACCATGTGACCGGACAGCTTACCGCGATCGACGTCAAGACGCGCGCGGCGCGGAAGATCGGAGTACCGGCCATGATCACGGCCGTAGGTCCCTCCCCCGACGGCAAGTACCTCCGGGTGACGACGATGCGGAAGCCGTTCTCCTATATGGTGCAAATCGGCAGCTTCGGCACCGTCGAGGAGATCTGGGACGCCAGCGGGAAGGTGCTGGCCGAGGTGATGAAGCGCCCGCTGCGGGAAATGCCGGACACTTCCCAGGGGGACGGCCCGCCCCAGCCGGCACAAGGCAGTAAGCGCTCGCTGGCGTGGCTGCCGAATGGAGAAGGGGTCTATTACCTGGAAGCGATCCCATCGGCGCGCGGTGGGCGGGATTCGGCTGCTCCTGCCGCCCCGACCGGTGGCGGCCCGGGATCGGGAGGCGGCAACACCCGTCCGGACCGACTGGTCAAGTGGATGCCGCCCTTCGGCCCCAACGACACCACGGTGCTCTACCGGGCGGATGGACCGATCTCGCAAGTGGTCTTGAGCGAGGACGGGGGAGCCGCGTTCTTCGGGGTTACCCGCAGCGGAACCGGCGAGATCTTCGCGGTCCGGCTCGCGCAGCCCGACCGCAAGTACACCATCGTCCGGCAGCGGGGCTACACACCCGTGATCGCCGGCATGGGCGGCGGCGGTTTCGGAGGCGGAGGCGGGCGGGCCGCCGGGGCCACCGATTCGCTCTCGTTCTATACCAATCCAGGCTCGCTGATGACCCGGCGGGGAAGCCGCGGCGGTACGGTCGCCCTGATCACCTCGGACAGCGCGGTCTACCTGTCGGGCACACAGTACTTCCGCGACTACCTTGAGCAGACGCCCCGGGCATTCGTGGACAAGGTCGGGCTCTCTTCCGGCGCCAAGACCCGGGTTTACGAGAGCCCGGCGGACATCGCCGAGACCCTGGCGGCGCCCCTGGACGATGATTTCGCCATGCTGGTCGTATCGCGGGAGAATCCGACCGAAGTGCCCAACTCGTTCCGGCGCGACGTGAAGGCCGGCACTCTGACGAAACTCACCGACAACAAGGACGTGGCGCCGGAATTCACCAGCCTGGTGCGGAAGCGGGTGGTGGTGACCCGTGCCGACGGGATCAAGTTCGTGGTCAGGGTTACCCTGCCTGCGGGCTATCAGGCGGGCACCCGGCTGCCGGGCATGTTCTGGTTCTATCCCTACGAATACACCGACCAGGCCGGCTACGACCGGAGCCTGCGCACTTACAACGCCAGGCAGTTCCCGACCCATGGCCCCCGTACGATCGGGTTTCTGGCGACCCAGGGCTACGCGGTTGCCGACTTCGATCCGCCGATCATCGGAGAGACCGGCCGGATGAACGACAATTACGTCTCGGATCTCCGGATGAATCTCTACGCGGTCATCGATGAGCTGGACCGGCAGGGCTTCATCGATCGCTCGAGGCTGGGCATCGGCGGACACAGCTACGGGGCGTTCAGCACCGTGAATGCGATGGTGCACACACCGTTCTTCAAGGCGGGAATCGCGGGCGACGGGATGTACAACCGGACCCTCACGCCCACGGGCTTCCAGAGCGAGCGACGCGATCTCTGGAGCGGACAGAAGACCTACCTGGACATGTCGCCCATGCTTCAGGCCGACAAACTCCAGGGCGCGCTCCTGATGTACCATAACATGGAAGACCAGAACGTCGGCACCGACCCGATCAGCTCCATCCGGATGATGCAGGCGCTCCGGTCCGAAGGGAAAACTGCCGCGCTCTACCTCTATCCCTACGAGGACCATGGTCAGGTCACCCGGGAGACCCTGCTTGACAATTGGGCGCGGTGGACTGCGTGGCTCGATATCTATGTGAAGAAGGCCGGAACGCCCCAGAGCAAAGTGGCCGGGGTGACCGAAGCGGGCGGAGCGCGGCCGCGCTGAAGGGCGTGCGGGTCGCCTCGCTGCTTCCCGCGGGCACGGAGATCGTTGCGGCGCTTGGCGCGGAGGAATGTCTCGTGGGGATTTCCCACGAGTGCGACTATCCGCCGGCAATAGCCGACCGGCCGCGGCTCACCTGGTCGTCGATCGAACCGGAGCGCAGCAGCGCGGAAATCGACGAGCAGGTTCGCCGGCTCCGGGATTCCGGGCGGCCGGTCATCGTGGTGGACGGGCCCGCGCTCCGCGCGGCGCGGCCCGATGTGGTGCTCACCCAGGACCTGTGCGACGTCTGCGCGGTGATCGACGGCGATGTGCGGGATCTGGCCGGCGCGATCAACCCGCCACCCGCCCTCCTTCCGCTTACCGCCCGCAGCATCGAGGGAATCTTCTCCGACATTCGATCAGTGGCGGGGGCGCTCGGGCGCGAGCGCGCCGCCGAAGATCTGGTGGCCGGCCTGAGGTCGAGGCTGGCAACCCTCGCGGCCGGACATGCCCACCCCGCCGTGCGCCTGGTCGTGGTTGAATGGCTCGAGCCCCTGTATCTAGGCGGACATTGGGTGCCCGAATTGGTCCGCTGGGCGGGCGGCCGCGACGTGGGAGCCGAACCGGGTGCTCACTCGGCGCGCTCGAGCTGGGCGGACCTCACCGCCCTCGAGCCGCAATTGATTCTGCTGGCGCTGTGTGGGTTCGGCTTGGAGCGAGCCCGGGCTGAGTGGCGCCGTTTCCTCGCCACCGGTTCGGCTGATGCGGGCTGCGCCGCCGCGCTCACGGCGCCGGTTTGGGTGCTTGATGGCAACGCCTACACGTCGCGACCCGGACCCCGCGTGGTTCGGGGCGCGGAGCTGATTGCGCAGGCCATCGCGGGGGTGGAGGAGGTCGGGTTGGCGCGACTCAGGTAGGTCGCCCCTTGCATTGGTCGACTTTGTAGTGTAAAGTACTCTACATGAAACGATTACCCCTTCCCCGCGCCATCCTGGGGCATGCCCTTCTCCTCGGGATCGTGGGCGACGCCCTGCTCGGTGGCCGACCAGGACTCGGCTTTCCGATGTGGACTGCCGTCCTCTCGCTCGCGACCGTGTCCCTCGCCATGAAAGCCGGTCGAGTCGTTTCGGGACAGGCCGCGGCGTGGCTGGCGACCGCCGTGCTTTTCTCCGCCGCGGTGGCGTGGCGCGACTCTGACATGCTCTTCCTGCTCAACTCCACGGTCGCGATCGGTGCCTTCGGCATGGCGGCCATCAGTCTGAGTGACTCGCGCCGGGCGCTCTTCGCCCCGCGGCTCCGCGACACGGCTTGGGCCGGAGGCATCCTGTTCGGCAGCGTGGTCGCGGGGATTGCACCACTGCTGATTCGGGGAGACGCGAAAGGGGCGGACATCGAAAAGGTCGGGCGCCGGAAATTCCTGTCGGCCTTTCGCGCGACCGCCTTCGCTGGATCACTGGTGCTGGTCTTTGGCGCGCTCCTCCGGGCGGATCCGCTCTTCGCCAGCTTCGTGGTCCTGCCGGACATCGACGTAGACCTGTTCCTGGAGCATGCGGTCGCAATCGGTTTCCTGACCTGGACGGTGGGCGGGTGGGCGCGCGGCGCCCTGGTGGCCAGGACCGACACGAGTGGCCCCCCGGACGCGCTTCCGTTCGGCCTCGGGATGCTCGACATCACCGCAGCCCTCGGCGCGTTGACCCTGTTGTTCACCGCCTTCGTCGCGACCCAGCTGGGGTGGTTCTTCGGAGGCGAGCAGTTCCTGCAGGAACGCACCGGCCTGACCGCGGCCGAGTATGCCCGCGAGGGATTCTTTCAGATGGTGGTGGTCGTGCTCCTCGTGGTGGGGGTGTTGCTGGCAACGCGCGCGGCGCTCCGTCCGGGCCGAGGCTTGGCCTTCCGGCACACCGCGCTCTCGCTGCCGCTCATCGCGCTGCTCGGCGCGATCATCGTCTCGGCGGCCACGCGGATGCGTCTGTACGTGCACTACTACGGACTGACCGAAGACCGGGTGTACGCGCTGGTGTTCATGGGATGGCTGGCCCTCGTGGTGGCATGGCTCGCGGTCACGGTGCTCCGGGAATGGGGCCGTCCTTTCGTCGCCGGCGCCGCGGTTTCGGGGCTGGTGATACTCGCCGCTCTCAATGTCGTCCCACCGGATGCTTTCATCGCCCGGGTGAACATCGAGCGCGCGGCGCGCGCTCAGGAGGGTTCGAGCCCACCGCTCGATCTGGTCCATTTGGCGAAGCTGAGTGGCGAGGCGGCGGAGTTGGCCGCCGGTGCGATGATCTCATCCCGCACCGCCGACCCGACTCGCCGCTGTGAAGCGGCGCAGGTGCTCCTCAACCGATGGGGGCAACTCTCACCGGCGGTTCAGCAAGGACGCCGTCCCGCCTCGTGGCGCAGCTGGAATGCCGGCGAGGCCGCGGCGATCCGGGTCGTGGCGGAGCGAGAGGGCGAGCTGCGCGTGCTAAGGCGCGCGGGGTGTCCGGGCTCGTCAGGCCGGTCCTGAGCCTCGAGCGCGCCTCCGCCGCTTCACTAATGCCACCAGCATGGCCACCAGGTTGATCACCGCGCATAGCGCTCCGACGATGATCAGATCCCTGGCGCTCCGCCGCAGGACGCTCAACCGGTGGATGCCGATCAGCACTAGCCCCGCCTTGGTCGTCAGGAGGAACGCCGCCGAAGAGAACAGCAGCATCTGGACCAGCAGCAGGGGCCGGTAACCCAGCCCGGCGTAGAGCCAATAGAAGGCCAGCGCGACCAGCAGCCAGGCCAGGAGTCCGGTCTGGGTGGTCTGGCCCACCGGAAGCTCGAGGACCAGCGGGACCACCGCCCCCGCCAGGACTATCAGCCAGAGCAGCAACCGCAGGCTGGCCCGCCAGAGCTCGCCGGGGTCCGCCTCCTCGGCGGTGTGCGGAGTCGGATTGGTCATTGGCCGGCGCCTACGGCACCCCGATCGGCATGCCGGGCGGGGGCGTGAACGGCCGGGGCAGGACCTGAGGATCCCACGGCCGCTCCAGGAATCGGCGAATGTCCGCCGCGAGCTGCATCACATGGGCGGTGCCTTCTCCCGCCCCCGCGAGCTGCGCCGTGTTCACCTCCGGCAACTGTCCCAGAAAATGTTTGAGCTTCATCTGCGCGATGGCCTTGACCTCTGGACTTCGCGCCGTCTGGGCGAGCCACATCAGCCGGTCCACCATCACCCGCTGGGCCGACCTGCCGATGGCCGCGAGGTAGGTATCCTCCGGCTCCGGCTTCCCGATGCTGAGCGCACTGTCGATCACCTCCGCGAGCCCGGGCTGACTCGCGTCGAGCGCGTGCTGCTGCACCAGCCGCGCGGAGCGCTCCGGATTCAGGAGCAGCTGGGCCACCATGTCCGCCGCCGCCGCCGCGGGCGAAACCGCATCGAATACCGGCTGGGTGACGTTCTCGAAGAGCTCGCGATGCCGATCGAAGCCCGACGGCCGCGGCGGGATCTTGGCCACCACCGCGCGCGGAATCGCCAGCTGATCGGACCGCAGCGTGGCGAGCACCGCGGACAGCGCCTTGCGCTGCTCGGCGGCCGGAACGGTGCGCACCCCTTCCTGACCGTCGCCCCGCAGGGTGTATCCGTAGTACTGTCCGCCCACGACCTTCACCGCCGCTTCCACCTGATAGCGATGGTGCAGGTAGAGCGGCACCAGCACCTCCTCCATGAGGGCCAGCGGCTGGCCTTTGCGGACCGCCTCCTCGCCGAATCGGTCCAGCGCGACCCGGCGCACCCGCATGACCCGGTCGAGCTCCGCCACAGCGTCGGCGCCGTTGTCCCAGAGGTGCGTCGTCGGGTGGGCGCTGCCGAAGGGGCGCGCGTCCTGGTCCGACAGGAAAAACAGCCCCCGGGCACGCGTGGCCGCCAGCACGCGGTCCAGCGCCTGAGCCATGTCGGTGCCGGTGGGATAGTCCGCGTAGCCGAATTTGATCACCTCCTTGTCCCATTCGCCGATGCCCACGGCGTAGGAGTCGGCGAGATCGATCGCGCCGTTCGGCGCCAGCTTGGCCAGCGGATGAGGATAGTCCATCACCGAGCCGCGGTTGGTGGTGCTGCTGATGTAGTTGTGCTGCAGGCCCAGGGTGTGGCCGACCTCGTGCGCCGACAGCTGGCGGAGACGGGCCAGGGTCATCGCTTCCGCCGCGGTGGCCTTCTCGGTCCCGCTTCGGTAAGGAGACAGCAGCCCTTCGGCCAGGAGATAGTCCTGTCGAGCCCGCTCGGAACCGAGGGTGACGTGGCCCTTGATGATCTCCCCCGTGCGCGGATCGGTCACGGTGTTGCCGTAGCTCCAGCCGCGGGTAAACCGGTGCACCCACTGGATCATGTTGTAGCGCACGTCCAGCGGATCCGCCCCCTCGGGCAAGAGCTCTACGCGGAAGGCATTGCGGTACCCCGCGGCTTCGAACGCGTGGTTCCACCAGCGCGCGCCATCCAGGATCGCGGCGCGGAAGGGTTCGGGGGCGCCGCGATCGAGGTAGTAGACAATCGGCTTCACCGGCTCGCCGACGGCCGCGCGGGGATCCCGTTTCTGGAGGCGGTGGCGGGCAATGAAATTGACGGCCTGATCGGTGCCGAGGGGCGCCGTGAAGTCCAGGTACCCGCCACCAAAGAAGCCGGCGCGCGGGTCGAAGGCTCTGGGCTGATAACCCGGCTCGGGAAGCGCCACCAGCGACGTGCGCTGACGCATAGTCAGCGCCTCCGCCGAGGGCGCGATGTCGCGCACCCAGGGACCGGGGCTGTCGCTGGTGAGAGTGATGGTCACTTCGATTTCGGTGTTCTTCGGGAACACCTTCGTGCGCTCCGGATCCACCGCGCTGCGCGACGCATCGGTCCGGTAGGTTCCCTGGCGGGTGCGGCTGAGGGATCCGATGGCGTCGTGGACGTCCCGTACCACGAAGTCGGTGGCGTCCACCAGCACCGTGCCCTCGGTTTCCGCCTCGACCCGGAATCCCCAGAGCGTGGAAATCGCGAACGATTCCTCCACGGCGCGGCGTGCGGCCGTGCTGGTGTCGCTGCTGCGGAAGCGGTAGTTGGGCTGCACCATCATCAGCTTGTTGCCGATCCTCTGGAAGCGCACGATCCGCTCCCCACCGATTTGCCCACGGTCGAGCCCGATGTCGTTGGAGCCCAGGCCGGTTGGCGCGCCGGTGATGTAGAGCACCTCATCCTTGAGCCGGGTCGGCGAGAGCTCCATCCAGAGCTTCCCGGTCGCCGGTTCCCAGTACAGCGGGATGAATCCATCGCGCTTTTCCATACCCTTCGTCTTGTCGGCGATCGAAGGCAAGACTTGGGCGAGGAGGGCGGAGCGAGTTGGGAGAACCGAAGCGGTGCTCAGGACCGTAAGAGCCGCGACGGCGTTGCGAATGGTGGTGCTCGGGACCATGGGATGCTCCAGCGGGAATCGTCGAGAGGGAGCCCGAAATCTGGACCCCCCACACGGGTTCCGCCAGAGTGCCGGGCCGCTCAGCGTTGTCCTACCGCCAGCCCGGCTGTAGCGTTGGTACAGCGTCCCGCTCCCTCTCCACCGGACGGCCGATGACCCACGACGTCGCCACGGTTACGATCTGGCTCTTCGCGGTTTACCTCGCGCTCGGGCTGGCGTTCGCGCTGCCGTTCGCGGTTCGCTGGGCCGGACGGCTCGACCCCGCTGCGCGTCGCGGCACCTGGGGATTCCGGTTGCTGATCGTTCCGGGGGCGGCATTGCTCTGGCCGGTCCTGGCCCTGCGGCTGGCGCGAGCCCGATGATCCGGAAGCTCCGACGCCGCCATCTCGTAATGGCGCTGTTGCTGGCGGTAGTCGTCCCGCTGATCTTGGCCGCCGGATTGCTCGCCCGTCGGGGGTTTCCGGTCGCGCCCCTGCCGGCAACCCTCCTAGCTCCCTAGCTCCCCAGCTCCCTGGTCCCTACTCTATGAGTCACGAATACCGCGCCGTCAATTGGAACCGCCAGAAACGGCTCTACGATTTGGTGGTCGGATTCGGCGTGCTCGCGCTGGTCGGGCTGTTTGTCGGCGTTACTGGGGCGACCCACCCGAATTCCACCGCAGAAACCGCGCTGATCCGCGGCCTGGGGCTGACCGCGCTGGTGCTCCTTCATGTGGTCATCTGCATCGGCCCGCTCTGCCGGCTTTCCCCTGCATTCCTCCCCCTGCTGTACAACCGGCGCCATCTCGGCGTCGCCATGTGTCTGGTGGCGATCGCGCACGCCGGATTCGGAATATTCCAGTTCCACGCCCTGGGCGACGTGAACCCGCTGGTGAGCCTCCTCAGCGCCAACACCGCGTTCGACTCGGCGGCGGGCTTCCCGTTTGAGCTGCTTGGGCTCGCGGCGCTGCTCATCCTGCTGGTCATGGCCGCCACCAGTCACGACTTCTGGCTCTCGGTGCTCACGCCCCCGGTCTGGAAGTCCCTGCACATGATGGTCTACCTGGCCTACGCTCTCCTGATCGGGCACGTGGCGCTGGGCGCCATGCAATCGGAATCGGGGGCGGCGCTGCCGATTGCCCTCGGAGTCGGCGCGGCCGTCGTCATCGGGCTGCACCTTGCGGCGGCCTTCCAGGAGCGCGCCCGGGACCGCGGGCCCATCCCCGAGGCCGATTGGATCGATGCCGGCCCGGTGGATGGAATCCCGGAGAACCGCGCCCGTGTGGCGGTCGTTGGTGGGGAGCGGGTGGCGGTGTTTCACTACGACGGGAAACTGAGCTGCGTCTCCAATGTCTGCCGACACCAGAATGGTCCACTTGGCGAAGGCAAAATCGTGGACGGGTGCATTACCTGTCCCTGGCACGGGTATCAGTATCGTCCCGACACCGGTACCTCGCCGCCCCCGTTCGATGACAAGGTGGCCACCTACAACCTCGCGGTGGTGGACGGCAGAGTGAGAATCGATCCCCGACCCAATCCGCCCGGTACCGCCGTCGACCCGGTGCGCCTTCCGGAGCGCACCGCCGCCCGGACTGACCCGGCGCCGTTCTACATCGGCTACGCCCCCGCCGCCGAGCCACGGCTGGCCCAGCACACCAGGCGCGCCACCGTGACACTCTCGCTGCTCGCCGGTGGCACGATGGTGATCCTCGCGCTTGCGCAGGCTCCCTTCGCCCCGGCAACTTTCGAGTACGGTCGGCCGCGCCAGGTGGTTGGCCGGCTGTCGGCGTTTCCCTACCCGATGCTCGCCGTCACCGAAGGAACCCGAGTGTCCCGCTACCTCCTCGCCGCGGCCGGGAAACACGGTGCCGCCGCGCTCGCGGGACCGCTCGACGGTGGCACGGTGCGCGTGCTCGGCAGTTTGATTCGCCGCGGCAATCGCTCGATGCTCGAGGTGGACGGCATTCAGCCGTCGGAATCGATTCCCGCCGTCACGCCTCCCGCGCAAACCGACTTGGGCCGCTTCACCCTGACCGGAGAAATCGTGGATGCCAAATGCTGGCTCGGGGTGATGAATCCCGGCGAGGGCAAGACGCACCTCGGCTGCGCCGTGCGTTGTCTCTCGGGAGGGCTGCCCCCCTTACTGGTGGTGCGCGACTCCTCCGGTGCCGAGCGGCATCTGGTGCTCACCGACATCTCCGGCGGACCGATGCCGCGGAGCATCCTTCCGCGCGTGGGGCGACTGGTCTCGGTCTCCGGAACCGTGCTTCGAGAAGGCGATCTCCTGTTCATCCGGGCCGAACCCTCGGCCGTGACGCTGCTCGCGCGATGAGCCACCCGGAGGTGCTGACCTTTCCTGCCGCGCCGCACGCCGCGCCCACCGCCACAATCGCAGTGGGGCGATACGAGGTGCGCTTCGCGCGGACGGCGGACGAGATGGACCAGATCCTCCGGCTCCGCTACGAAGTGTTCAATCTCGAGCTGCATGAAGGTCTCGACGGCTCGGCGCTGAGCGGGCGCGACGAAGACGAATTCGACCGGCGGTTCCATCACCTGCTGATCGCGGAGCGACCGAGCGGGGCGGTGGTGGGGACCTACCGAATGCAGACCGCCGAGATGGCGGCAGAGCACGGCTACTACTCGGCGGGACTGTTCGAGCTCACGACGCTCCCCGACGCAGTGCGGCGGTCAGCGGTGGAGATCGGCCGCGCCTGCGTCGCCAAACCGCACCGGAACGGCCGGGTGCTTCACCTGCTGTGGCGCGGCCTGGCGGCGTATCTCACCTGGAACCGGAAGACGATGCTGTTCGGCTGTTGCTCCCTGACCACTCAGGATGAGGCGTTTGGCCTCGCAGTGCACCGCCATCTCGAGCAGCACGGCCACGTGCATCCCCGGATCCGGGTGGATCCCCGGCCCGACCACAGCTGCTCGGGGGAGGACTGCTCGCTACCTGTCGCGCAGGGTTCACCGCGGATCCCGGCCCTATTTCAGGCCTACCTCACGCTGGGCGCGCGCGCGCTCGGCCGTCCCGCCGTGGACCGCGAGTTCAAGACGATCGACTGGGTCGTGCTGTTGGACACGGCGGAACTGCCGGCCCTGGTGCGCCGGAGCATGTTCCGTTGAATCGGGTCTCCCAGCTGCCTCCGGGGCCCACCGACGCCGTGATCACACTGCCGGCCCGGTACCGACTCCGGGGCGGTCGAGTGCGCGCCGCCCTGAAGGTTGAAGCGGTCGTGATCTGGACCGCGCTATTCGCCCTGATCTGGGCGCTGGGCAGCCTGGTTACTCTCCTCTTTCCCCGCGCGCGGGTGCGGTGGCGTCACCGTGTCGGCCGCACTTGGGCGCGGGCGCTCGCCTCGATCCTTCGCTTGCGTGTGACGATGACCGGGACGCCTCCCGCGGCGCCGTTCTTCCTGGTCGGCAATCATCTCAGCTACCTCGACATCCTGCTGTTGTATACCAGAGTGGATGGCGTGTTCATCGCCAAGCGGGAGATGCGGCACTGGCCGGTGCTGGGTCCGTTGGCCCATCTGTTCGGCACCATCTGGGTCAATCGTGAGGTGCGCCGCGACGCGGTCCGGGTGCTCGACCTGATCGACGAGGCGATCTCCCGCGGGGACGGCGTCATCCTCTTTGCCGAGGGAACCACTTCGGCCGGGAATGCGCTCTTGCCTATGCGGCCCGCGCTGTTCGATTGGGCCGCGCGGGAGCAGTACCCGGTCCATCATGTGGCGCTGAGTTACCGCACCGATCCCGGCGTCCCCGCGCACCTGGTGGTGGGGTGGTGGGGTGCGATGCCGTTCGGGAGCCATGCCTGGAACCTGTGTCGGCTGCACCGCCTGGAAGGCTTCCTCGATTTCGGAGGGGAACCCATCCTGGCGCCAACCCGGGGTGAACTCGCCGAGCGAGTCGAGCGCGCTATCGCGGCCCGCTTCGTTCCGTTGGTACCAACCGAAAGGCTGAGAGGATGACCGCCGTTCTCCAGGTCGCGCCCAACCAAGCGCTCCTTCGCCAGGGAATCGCCCTGCTCGAGAGACTCCCGGATCGGCTGTATGCCGAACCGGTGCGGGGATGGGCCCCGGTCGGGGCGCAGTATCGTCACATCCTGGAGCACTACGAGTCGTTCCTGGCCGGCATCGGGAGCGGTCGGGTGAACTACGACGAGCGGGCCCGGGATCCGAAACTCGAGCGCTCCAGGGACGCCGCGCTGGAAGCCACCCGGCTCTGCCTCGCGGCCCTGGAGGCTCTTCAAGGCGTTGATGACGGGACCCTCGCGGTCCACCTGGACAGCGGCGCCGGCCCGGAGCAGACCGACTGGCGGCTCTCCTCGACGGGCCGGGAGCTGCAATTCCTCTGCAGCCATACGGTCCATCACTTTGCCCTGATCAAGCTCCTGCTCGACGGATCGATGGCGCTCGACGCCGAATTCGGGATGGCCCCTTCCACGCTCGCCTATCAGCGCACCCCAGTCGGCTAGGTGTGCACCGTGAGTTGGGCCCCCGTCCCGGGGGGATATGCGCTCGCCATGAACCGGGACGAGCGCCGTACCCGCGCCCGGGGCATTCCGCCGGCCCCGCAGCTGGTTCGCCAGGTTCTGGTGCTCATGCCCACCGACCCGGAGGGAGGCGGAAGCTGGGTCTCGGTCAACCAGCTCCGAATGAGCCTGGCCCTGCTCAACCGCTACGAAGAAAGTCCCCAGGACTCCGTCGGGACCTTCACGAGTCGCGGCCTCCTGGTCCGCGAGCTGGCTTGGGCCACCGGCCCGGAAGAGGTCGCGCGGGAGTTCGAATCCATGCCCCTGGGGCCGTATCGGCCATTCACCCTGGCGTGCCAGGCCCTGGGCGGTGTGCCGCACTTGTTCGATTGGGATGGGCGCCAGCTGGCTCGGACGACGGTGCCGGAGCCTGGACTGGTCCGGGCCAGCTCCGGCTCCCACCAGGCCCAGGCGGAGCAGGTGCGCGGCGACCTGTTTCGAGCCGAGTCACGTGAGCCTGGCGGCCTCACGGCAGCGACATTGGAGCGTCTGCATCGGAGCCATCTGCCCGAACGCGGGCCTATTTCTATTTGTATGCATCGTGAAGAGGCCCAATCAGTTAGTCTCTCATTAATCACGGCAACTGAGAAGACAACGTCGATTTATTACGTAGACGGTCCTCCCGGGGAAACTCCGCACGGTCTCCTCGATTCCCTATGAGCCGGCGAGTCCGGTTTCTACTCGCGTATCTATCGGCACTCGCCGTCTCCACGATGATCCGGGTCTGGGCTCCCACCGAGCCCCAGCCCGACGCCCGAGAAAAGACGTTGACCGTGGGTGCGGTGGACGGCGACCGCGTCACTGCCCCTCCGGTGCGCCTGGCCTTCCTCGACTCTGCCCCCGCAGGTCTCCCTTCCCCACCGGTTGTCGTTCTCCTGCACGGAAGTCCCGGCGACAACGGCGAGGTCACCCGCCTGGCCCTTGCCCTGGCCGATCGATACCGGGTCCTCGCCCCCGACCTGCCGGGGTTTGGCGGTTCATCCCGGGCGGTGCCCGATTACTCCATTCGGGCGCACGCCCGCTATGTGGCCCAATTGCTCGACTCCCTGAAGGTGGCCCGAGCCCATGTGCTTGGGTTCAGTATGGGAGGCGGCGTGGCGCTCGAGCTGGCCGAGCTTTCCCCCCGGCGCGTGGCCTCCCTGACCATGCTGTCCGCCATCGGGGTGCAGGAGTTCGAGCTGCTGGGCGACTACCACTTGAACCACGCGGTCCACGCCCTCCAACTGGGGGGGCTGTGGCTGTTCTACAACGCTGTGCCCCACTTCGGCGTCTGGGACGGCGGATTCCTTTCTGTGGAGTACGCCCGCAACTTCTACGACACCGACCAGCGCCCGCTCCGAGGCATTCTCAGCCGGTTCCAGGCGCCGATGTTGATCATCCAGGGCAAAGAGGACGACCTGGTCCCGCCTCCGATCGCGCCGGAGCATGCCCGGATTGTGCCCCAGAGCGAGTTGCTCATGCTCGACGGGTCGCATTTCATGGCCTTCCAGCGAGCGAGGCAGCTGGCGGTTCCCATCGCGGATTTCATCGCGCGCGCCGAAGCCGGCACAGCGGTAACGCGGGCGACGGCCGCTCCCGAAAGGATCCGCGCGGCGGCCCTGCCCTTCAATCCCAGGAGCGCGCCGCCGACGATGGGGATCGGTTTCGTGGTGCTCCTGCTGCTGATCGCGGGGGCCACCCTGGTGAGCGAGGATCTCACCTGCATCGCCACAGGGCTTCTGGTGAGTCGCGGGACCATAGCCTTTGGTCCCGGTGCAGCCGCATGCTTCCTGGGCATCGTCGGTGGCGACCTGCTGCTATACGCCGCGGGGCGATACCTCGGCCGGCCTGCGCTCAAGCACGGTCCGCTTCGATGGCTGCTGACCGACGCGGATCTGGCCCGCACCTCCGCGTGGTTCGAGCGGAAGGGACCGGCGCTGGTTCTGACCAGCCGCTTCGTGCCGGGGACCCGCCTCCCCACCTATGTCGCGGCCGGCATACTCCACACCCGTTTCCTGCCGTTCCTGGGGTTCTTTCTCCTGGCCGCCGCGGTGTGGACCCCCCTTCTGGTCGGTCTGGCGGTGCTCTATGGCGAGGTGGTCCTCGCCGCATTCGCCGCGTACAGCCGCTGGTCGTTCCCGCTGCTGCTGGCGTCGGCGCTGGCCCTGCTCCTGGTCGTCAAGGTGATGATCCCGCTCCTCTCCTGGCGCGGCAGACGGCTCCTCCTCTCTCGGTGGCGTCGGCTCGCCCGCTGGGAGTTCTGGCCTCCCTGGGTGTTCTATCCACCGGTGGCGGCATACGTGCTCTGGCTTGGAATCAAGTATCGGAGCCCTCTCCTCTTCACCGCGGCAAATCCCGGCATCCCGGCCGGTGGCGTGGTGGGAGAGTCCAAGTGGAACATCATGCTCGGCTTTTCGGGGCCGCCCGCGGTTCTTCCAGCCATGGCGTTTATTCCGGGCGACGCCACCCTGGACCAGAGGCGGGCGCAAGCGGACTCCTTCATGGCGGACCACGGCCTCGGCTGGCCGCTCGTTCTGAAGCCCGACGTGGGCGAGCGCGGCGCCGGCGTGGCAATCGTGCGGAATCTCGAACAGCTCGATCGCCTTCTGGAGCATGCTCGGGCGAGCCTCCTGGTCCAGGAGTACCTGCCCGGCAGGGAATACGGGATTTTCTACCACCGGATGCCGGACCAGGCCCAGGGCCGGATCTTCTCGATCACCGACAAGCAGCTCCCCACCGTCACGGGAGACGGCGTCTCCACGCTGGAGGCGCTGATCCTTCGCGGCCCGCGTACATTGTGCATCGCCCGAATGCTGCTGGAGCGTCACGCAACCCGGCTGTGGGACGTCCCCGCGGAAGGTGAAGTGGTGGCCCTGGTGGACTTGGGAACCCACTGCCGGGGCGCGGCGTTCTTCGATGGAACAGCGCTCAAGACCGCGGCACTCGAAGCGGCAGTGGACCAGGTCAGCCGGGGCTTCAGCGGGTTCTATTTCGGCCGGTACGACGTCCGCGCCGAATCGGACGAAGCTCTGCAGCAGGGGCGCTTTAAGGTGATCGAGCTCAACGGAGTCGCTTCGGAGGCGACCAGCATCTACGATCCGAGGCACCGGCTGATCGACGCCTACCGGATTCTGAGGCAGCAGTGGCGGATCGCATTCGAGATTGCCGCCGCGAACCGAGCCGCCGGGGCCCGCCCAGCGACGCTGAGCGAGCTACGGGCGCTGTTCCGCACCCATCGGGCGGCCCGAAGGGGCCACCCGGTCACATGAACCAGACCTGGAGAGGACCGGTGCATCCATGAACCAGCCCATCTGGCACGACCTGGGGTCGGTCGAGGAGCTGCAGCAGCCGCCCCTCCGACAATTCGTCGTTGGCCGCACTCGGATCGCGCTGAGCTTCGCGAACGGCGCCTTCGGCGCCATCTCCGGTGCCTGCAACCACGCCGGCGGGCCGCTGGGGGAGGGGCGGCTGGACAGCGACTACATCACGTGTCCCTGGCACAACTGGAAGTACCACCGGGTCACCGGGCTGGGCGAGCCCGGCTACGAGAACGAGTCGGTCCCGCGACACGAAGTGAAAATCGAAGGCGGCCACGTGTGGGTGAATCTCGAGGCGGCCACCAAGCGGCAGCGCATTCCGCACGAGCCTCATCCCCTCGCCCGCAAGGTCGAACGCCTGCCCGGCCCGGTGCGGGTCGTCGGGATCTCGACGACCGCGATGGATCTGGCGAACCCGCGCGCCTCCACTTCCGAACTTCTGCTCGAGGCGGCGCTGCATCATGCCCAGACGTCGTGCCATAGTGAAGTGCGCCTGATCAAGCTCAACGACCTCAAGTTCCGGCACTGCGAAGGGTATTACTCCAAGAGCGCGCACGCCTGCACCTGGCCCTGCTCCATCACCCAGATGGACCCGACCGACGAGATGGACCAGGTCTACGAGGTGCTGGTCCATTGGGCCGACGTGGTGCTGGTCGCGACGCCGATCCGCTGGGGCGCCTCCAGCTCGCTCTTTTACAAGATGGCCGAGCGGCTGAACTGCGTGCAGAATCAGGTGACCATTCGCAACCGGGTCCTGATCCGCAACAAGGTCGCCAGCTTCATTATCACGGGCGGTCAGGACAACGTGCAGGAGGTGGCGGGCCACTTGCTCATGTTCTTTGGCGAGCTCGGGTTTCTGTTTCCCCAGTTCCCCTTCATCGCCCATTCGCGCGGGTGGTCGGCCGAAGACATGGAGAACAACGTACGGGAGGTCCAGCACAGCACCGAGCTCAAGGAAGGGGCCGAGGCCCTGGTGGATCGGGCGGTGGCGATGGCCGCGGAGCTGGTCAAGGTACCATTCACTCACGAGCACGTAGCTCGCGGGGGACGGAAGGCACACCACCTGGCCTGAGGAGGAGTGCGAGATGGGGACCGATCGGAGGGAATCCGTTCCTCGGCCCCACGCCGTTCGCGGGCATCCCACCCGCGATCGCCGATAGCGTGCTCACGAAGGTGCTGGGCACCGCGGCTGTGCTGGCTTGCAACCTGGCCTTCCAGGATGTCGCAGAGAAGATGATGGAAAGCATGCTCGCGCTGACAAGGAGAGTCGTATGGCCGATCGGAGAGATTTCCTGGGATCGCTGCTGGCCGCCGGGGTCGTGACGCGCGGCGAGGTCTACACCGATCGGTTGCCGGAGCCTGCCAAGGCGGTTCTGCCCTGGCTCAAGCGAATCCGCGGAGATTACCGCACCGTCTTCGACAATCCGCGGGACGACGGTACCGGCGTCATGCGCGCCTGGATCTGGCTCAACCAGTGCCGGAGCATCCTCAACGCCAGGGACGACGACTGCACCGCGGTGGTGATCCTGCGCCACGGCGGGGTGACCCTTGCCATGAACGATGCGTTCTGGGACCGATACGAGCTGACGCTGAGCGGTGGAACGGCAGAGAAGCCGAACATCCCGAAGCGAAATCCCAAGCTGGCTGCGGTGATGAAGGAAGACATGTCCGGTTATCCGCCTCCGGCCCGGCCGTGGGCGGACGGGGTCGGTCTGGACTCGCTGCTGGGGCGCGGGGCCATCGTGCTCGCATGCGAGTTCGCCTTCTGGGGCCTCATTTCTCGCGTGATGAGCCGAGACACGATCGAGGAGGCCGGCCCGCGACATCGCCACGACGCATCTGCTGCCGGGCGTGAGCCTGGTCCCGTCGGGGTTCTTCGCGCTGGCGGCCTGCCAGCAGCAGGGCTGCGGTTTCGTCACCAACGTCTAACATGGCCGACCGGCTCGAGCTGGCGCGCCGCGGAGCGTCGCCGACCTTTTCACGCGGCCAATTCCTCTTCCATGCCGGCAATGCCCCGCGGGCCGGGGCAGATTCACCGTGGCAAGTCGGGCCCGGCTCGAGAAGATCGCTCAGGGAGACCCGGTGTGACTTTCGTCGCATCGCGGCGCCCGGAATAGTGCCAGCTTCGAGTCGACAGTAACCGAGGCTCACCCGGACCCGAGGATCATCCAATGCGAATCCCACTGTTCGGCCTGGTCGCCCTCTTAGCCGTGCTTCCCAACCGGGAGGCGCTGGCGCAGGGAGGCCACGATCCGAAGCACCACGGAGCGCCCGACTCGGCGTTCCGGGCCATGCAGGAACGGGGCAAGGAGGTGATGGGGGTCGACCAGTACCGTTCCACCCATCGCTTCACCTCGCTGCCCGAGGGAGGCAGCATCGCGCTCACCGGCGACGGCACCGACGCAACCGCGACCGCGGCGATTCGCGCACACTTCGAGGAGATCGCGGTGGCATTTGCCGCTGGCACCTTCGCGCTCCCCAGCATCGTCCACGCCGGGACGGTACCCGGCACCACCGTGATGAAGGCGCGCACCGCGCGGATCACGTATCACACGCGGAACATCGTCGGCGGCGCCGAGTTGCTGATCGGCACCAAAGACCGGACCGCCCTCCGCGCCATCCATGAGTTTCTGGCCTTTCAACGGGCCGAGCATCGCGCCGGGCCGGCCCCGCCCTGATCGGTTGACTCTGCCCGGCCCGGGGCCAAGATTTCATCGTAGCCGGGCGAAGCATGGTCCCGCTGCATGGGAGGCGGCATGGCGAACAGTCGGCGCGATTTCCTGGGACGGCTGGCGGCGGGTGCGGCCCTGATGGGGGGCGCCGCCAGCGCCACGCCGGGGCGACTGGCCGCCGAGCCGGGCCCCAGGCCGGTGAGCGACAAGTGGGATATGTCGTGGATCGACCGGATTACCGGAAAATTCCGCGCTGTGTTCGACAGCCCCAAAATCGAGGACGGCGGGCAGATCTTCCGGGCGGCGATCTGGCAGAGCCAGATCACCGAGGTGTACGGGGTCAAGGACCAAGAGGTGAACTCGGTCCTGGTGATCCGGCACGGCGGGATCCCGCTCGCCATGGACGACGCGTTCTGGGAACGGCACCAGATCGGCAAGAAGCGGAAGATGAAAGACCCCTGGACCGGCAAGACCGCCATCGCGAACCCGATTCGGAGCTACCAGGGCAAGACCGATGTGCCGCCCGGCATGGCGGGCACGTCCCTCGAGGGCTACATGGCCAAGGGCGGCATCGTGCTCGCCTGCAACTTCGCGTTCGGCCTGATGGTCCACCTGGAGTCGGAGCTCAGCAAGGAGAAAGACCGGGCTGCCGTCCGAACCCGGGTTCTCTCGAACCTGGTACCCGGGATCATCCTGCAGCCCTCCGGGTTCTTCGCCCTGCTTGAGGCGCAACGAGCGGGCTGCCACCTCTTCGCCGCAGGCGAATAGCGCCACCGTGGACGTCATCCGGGCGTCGATCCCGCTCTTCTTCGCGCTGATCGGCCTCGAGCTCCTGGTGGCGCGAGTGCGGCGCCGGCCGCTCTA
>JAXIPC010000086.1:0-43950 GCA_045403135.1 Gemmatimonadales bacterium
GGCCGGATGGCAAGGGCCGATTCGGCATTCCGCGAGGTGCTGAGGCAGTGTCCCAGGGAGCGGGGTGCCCTGAACGGGCTCGGGTATGTGGCGATGCGCCGGGGTGAGGTCGATGAAGCGCGTCGGCTCTTCGGCCGAGCCCTCGCGGAGGATCCCGACGGCTACGATGCGATCACCGGCACCGCCATCGCGGCGTTCCGTCAGGGAGACATCAAAGCGGCCGGCGAGTATTTCCGCCGCGCGGCCCGTCTCTTCCCCCAGGATTCGCTGGTGCGCTGGTATCTCGCGCGCTTGCCCGAGTCGTTCGCGAATGTCCGGCTGCCGGCGGTGCGCCGGCCCGCCGCGCTCCGCCTCGATGCCAGGGTGGGACGCCGGATCTTCGAGATCCCCAATGGCCCGGGCGGCTGGCTGCCGCTCTGGATCAAGGGCGTCAACATCGGCGCCGCCCTTCCGGGCAAGCATCCTTCGGAGTTTCCCATCGACGACGGTACCTACGAGAAGTGGCTCACGCTCGTCGCCGACATGGGCTCGAATACGATTCGGGTCTACACCATCCATCCGCCCCATTTCTATCGCGCCGTGGAGCAATGGAACCGCGCCCACCCGGCGGCCCCGCTCTGGGTGATTCACGGCGTCTGGACCGAGACGCCGCCCGGCAAGCTCGAAGAGCGCTACGACGACCCGGCCTGGCGCGCCGAGTTCCGGGCTGAGGCGCGCCGGGTGGTGGATCTGCTGCACGGGAATGCCGTGATCGAGCCTCGGCCGGGGCACGCCGCCGGCGTCTACACCGCCGACATCTCCCGGTGGGTGCTGGCCTATATCACCGGCCGCGAGTGGGAGCCCTATTCGGTCGAGGCATACTCGGCGGCACACCCGGCCATGACGGCGTACCGGGGCCGCTATCTGCAGGCGGCTGGCGCCAACGGTACCGAGGTGTGGCTCACCGAGGAATGCGACTACCTCCTCACCTACGAGGTCGACACCTATAACACGCTGCGCCCCATCGCCTACACCAACTGGCCGACGCTCGATCCGTTGCACCACCGGACCGAGAGCACCTTGAAGGAGGAAGCAAAGCTCCGGAGGTGGAATCTGCCCGAGGCGCCCCGAGAGTTCGACAATGACGCCATCGGGCTCGACGCGGTGAAGATGCGGCCGACCGCGGCGAACCCCGCGGGATCTTTCGCCTCCTATCACGCCTATCCCTACTACCCGGACTTCATGGTGGTCGATCCGGGATACGCCCGGGCCCGATCACCGGAGGGACCGAGTCATTACTTCGGCTATCTCCGCGAGCTGGTGCGGCATCACGGGGACATGCCGGTGGTGATCTCGGAGTACGGAGTGCCGTCGTCCCGCGGTATCGCACACTTCCAGCCGCAGGATTGGAATCACGGCGGCCACTCGGAGGCAGAGCAGGCGGCGGTCAATGCGCGCCTCACCCGGGACATTCACGCTTCAGGCGCCGCCGGGGCCCTGCTCTTCGCGATCATCGACGAGTGGTTCAAGAAGAACTGGGTGGTCATCGACCTGGAGCAGCCGATCGAGCGCAACCGGCTCTGGCTCAATCCGCTCGATGCGGAGCAGAACTACGGAATCATTGCGATGCGGGCCGGCAAGAAGGAGGACGCGCTCACTCTCGACGGCCGTGGAGAGGATTGGGGGGCACGGGGGCGCCACTGGCCGGTCGTGATCGCGGCCGCCGCGCGGGGCGGGCCGCTCGCGGTCAAGGATTTCCGGGTGACGTCCGATCCCGCGTACGTGTACTTCCGGCTCGACGTCGGCGCCGTCGATTGGAGCCGCGGCCGCTACCTCGTAGGCATCGACACCTACCGCCCCGACCTGGGCGGTCGAACTCTTCCCTATACCGGCGTCCGCTGCGGCGCAGGTCTGGAGTTCGTGCTCGACCTGGGCGGCCCCGAACGGGGCTACCTGCTGGTGGACCGGCCCTACAATCTCTATCGCACGGTGCCGATCCGGGGCAGCCAGCCCCCCTTCGCGGTGCAAGTCTACAACCGACCCTTCACGTCGCAGAAGCACGACGATCTCCGCTGGGATTCGCTGCGGGTGGAAACCAACCGCGTGCGGGTCGGACGGGACGGCGCTGTCTATCCCGCCATCACCTACGAGCGCAACAAGCTCACGTACGCGCGCCAAGCGGAAACGACGCTGGCCGACTGGTACGCCGACCCGGGCACCGGCATCATCGAGGTTCGGGTCGCGTGGGGGATGCTTCACGTCATGGACCCGTCGTCGCGGTGGGTGCTCCACGGCATCCAGGAGGACGGCCGCTCGCCCGGAGGCACCCTGACCGACGGCTTCCGCTTCGTGGTGCAGAGCTACGATCCCCGATCCCCCGGCGCGGGCGGTGCCCTGCTCGGCTGCGGTGACCCTCTGCGCTGGAGCTGGGAACCCTGGGAAGAGCCGGCGTGGCACGAAGAGGTGAAGCCGCTGTTCGGGGCCATGCGCGACGCCTTCCGTTCCATCACCGGATCGGCGGCCACGCCGTGAACCCGGGACCGACCGCCGAGCGCACCGATCCCTATCTGCTCTCCCTGGGGCCGCACATCGACGCGCTGGAAATCGCCCGGGCGGCCCTTCGGACCGAAGCGAGCGCGGCCCTGACCATCCTGCGCCTCGCGGAGGTGATCGAGCGGGGAAGCGACCAGCACGGCTTCGTCACGATCCACCAGGCCGCCGGTGCCGTGCGCCAGGCGGACATGGACGCCCTGGGCGAAGCGACCGATACCCTGCTGTACGCGATGCTGGGCGCACGGGTGCACCCCGAGCGGCAGCAGGCCGTGCTCGTCGTCGACGACGACCCGGTGCTCACGCGGCTGCTGGTCGCCATTCTCGGAAAACCGGGGCGAATCGTCCGGGTGGCAACGACGGGCTTGGCCATCCTGGAGGAGCTCCGCAGCCACCGGTTCGACTTGGTCATCCTCGACCTCGGACTTCCCGACTTGGACGGGAGGATGGTGCTCTCCAGCTTCCGAAAGAACCCGCTCACCGCCACCCTCCCGGTGCTGGTGGTCTCCGGGTCGAGCGAGGAGTGGGTCGCGGCCGAATGCCTGGCCCTCGGGGCCGTCGGGTATGTCTCGAAGCCGTTCGACCCGATGGCGCTGGCCGGAAAGGTCACCGAGCTGCTGGCGCTTCCCCGCACCGAGCCCAAGCGGGAGGCGACTCCCGTCGCGGCCGCCCCGGCTCCCACGCCCGCCGCTCCTACCGGACCGGTGGAGGTGCTGCTGGCCGAACACGATCCGCTGACCGCCCAGATCATCCGGCACCGGCTGACCCGCGAGGGCCTCGTCGTCCGGCATTTTGCCAGTGGGACCGCCGCCCTTCAGGCGGCGCAAAACCTGGTGCCCGGCCTGGTGATCCTCGACGCCATGACGCCGGGCATCGAGGGCATCGAGCTCCTGGGGCGGCTTCGGGCGCTGCCCCAGTACGCCAAGATTCCGATCCTCGTGCTCTCGGACATCGGCAGCGAGCGGGAGGTGGTTCGCGCGCTCGGCGCCGGCGCCGACGACTGCATCCGGAAGCCCTTCTCCCCAACGGAGCTGGTGGCGCGGATTGAGCGCCTGCTCAACCGGCGGTGAGCTGGCCCCGGCTGTGGGAGTTCTACCTTCGAGACTCCGATCTCGCCCTGCTCGTCCTCGGCAACATCGTTTTCGGCGCGGCGGCGGCGGGCCTAGCGCTCGTTGCGCTGCTGCTCCGGCTCTCCAACGACCGGAAAGCGCGCCGCTGGGGGAGGTTGGAGGCCCGCTGGCAGCCGGTCACCCTCGACGTGGTGGTGGGGCTCGAGCCGCCCCAGACAATCTGGGCGCTGGTGGGCCCGAGGGACGGGCTCCATTTCGTCAACTACCTGCTGCGATTCGCCAAGCTGGTGTCCGGCTCCGAGCGCCGCATCGTCGACGACCTGGCGGCGCCCTACCTCCCCCTGGTGCTTCCCCAGCTCACCTACCGAACCGTCGAGCGGCGGGCCCGGGCAGTGCAAACGCTGAGTATCCTGGGGAGTCGCACCTACACCGCTATCATTCTGCGCGCCCTTGACGACCCTTCTCCCCTCGTCGCCATGGTCGCGGCCCGCGCGCTGGCCCGGGGCGGCAGTCCGGAGTTCGCCGCCGGCATCATGGGCCGGATGCACCGCTTCGACCAGTGGCGGCCGAGCTTCCTGGCGTCGATGCTCGCCTCGATGGGCCCCGCGGTGGCGCCCACGCTCCGATCCGCGCTCGCCGACCCGGTCTTCCACCCGAAGGTCCGCGCGGTGGCGGCCGATGCCTTGCGGGAGCTCCACGACTACCTCGCCGCCGATTCCGCGGCGCGGGTGCTCGAGGAGACCACCGACCGCACCCTCCTGGCGGCGACGCTCAATCTCATGGCCCACGTGGGCCGCGCGGAGCACCTCCCCGCCATCCGGCGGCATGTGATGGCACCGGAGCCGATCGTGCGCGCCCGCGCCATCGCGGCGCTCGGGCACGTGGGCGCCGAGGAGGATCTCCCCTTCCTCATCGGCGCCTTCCATGACGAGTCCGCGTGGGTGGCGCTCCGCGCGGCGGAGGCGCTCCATGAAGCCGGTGCGGACGATGCCCTGGCCGCGCTCGCCCGCGCCGACCTGCCCCGCGCTCCGCTGGCCCGCCAGCTCCTCGAGGGGAAGCCGGCGTGATCGAAAGGGTTCTGTTTCGCCTGCTGGACGCCTTCAACGCGCTGGTGCTGCTCTACTTCGTGGTGCTGAACACCGGGTACTTCATCACCGGGCTCTTCGCCTTTCGCTCGCTCCGCCGCTACGTCCGTCGCCTGCGCTCCCTGGACATCGAGGATCTGCTCGGCTCGACGGGCATGCCGCCCATCACCCTCATCGCGCCGGCGTTCAACGAGGAAGCCACCTGCGTCGAGGCCACCCGCTCGCTGCTCACGCTGCGCTACGGCGACATGGAAATCCTCGTCTGCAACGATGGATCGAAGGACGCCACCCTCAAGCGACTCACCGACGCCTTCGACCTCGAGCCATCCTTCCGGCTCCCCACCGGGGACGTTCCCACCGCGGACGTGCGCGGGGTGTACCGGAGCCGAAGCCATCACGTGCTCTGGGTGATCGACAAGGAAAACGGGGGCAAGGCCGACACACTCAATGCCGGACTCAACTACTGTCGCACTCCGCTCTTTTGCGCGATGGACGCCGACAGCCTGCTGGAGCGCGAGGCGCTGACCCGGATCGTTCGGCCCTTCGTGGAAGACGCGCGCACCATCGCCGCGGGCGGCGTCATCCGGATCATCAACGGGTGCAGGGTGGAGGAAGGGTCGGTCGTGGACGTCACGCTGCCTCGGGAGCTGCTGCCCCGCTTCCAGGTGCTCGAGTACCTGAGGGCCTTCCTCGCGGGCCGGATGGGATGGCACGAGCTCGACTCCACGCTCATCATCTCGGGCGCGTTCGGGGTTTTCCGGCGCGATCTGGTGGTGGACGTCGGTGGCTATGCCACCGACACCGTCGGCGAGGACATGGAGCTTGTCGTCCGGCTGCACCGCCACTGCCTGGAAAAGAAGATTCCCTACTCGATCGGATTCGTTCCCGACCCGGTGGCCTGGACCGAATGCCCCTCGACGACCAAGGTATTGGGCCGGCAGCGGGATCGCTGGCAGCGGGGCCTGATCGAGACCCTGGTGCGACACCGTCGCATGCTGTTCAACCCCCGCTATGGCCGGATTGGCATGCTGGCCTATCCGTATTTCGTGTTCCTGGAGATGCTGAGCCCGCTGGTCGAGGTGCTGGGCTACGTGGGGTTCTTCGTCTCGCTCGCCCTGGGAAGGGTCTCCACCCTGTACGCCACGGCGTTTCTGTCGGTCGCGATCGGGCTCGGCATCGGGCTGTCCTTCACGGCGGTGGCGCTGGAGGAGCTGGGGTTTCGCCGCTACCCCAAGCGTGCCGACCTCTACCGCCTCATTTGGCTGGCGGTAGCGGAGAATTTCGGCTACCGGCAGCTCACCGCGTTGTGGCGGCTGCGGGGCATCCTGACGGTGTTCAAGCGCTCGAAGGGGTGGGGGAAGATGGAGCGGCGGGGTTTCGGGACGCGTCCCGCCGCGGAAACCCGAGCAGGGCATTGATCCGCGCCACCGCAGCCGAACCGTGATCCCGCGTTTCGGTCGTCAGGTGCAGCCGTCGCGCCAGCACATCATCCACCGTCATCGCGAATTCCCGCGCCGCGGCGAAGATCACCTCCGCGCCGATCGCGGGGTGCTCAGGATGGAGCCGTTCCATCAGAACGGGCCGTTCCCGGCACAGATTGTAAATCGCCGGGGTCTCCGCTCCGAAGTGGGACAGCAGA
The DNA here is from genome assembly GCA_045403135.1 of Gemmatimonadales bacterium. Classification (GTDB taxonomy): domain Bacteria; phylum Gemmatimonadota; class Gemmatimonadetes; order Gemmatimonadales; family GWC2-71-9; genus JABFSM01. The sequence continues at coordinate 6,324 of JAXIPC010000086.1, forward strand.
TGGTCCACCGTGTCCTCGGCCAATCCGAGCTCGACGCCGCCGGCCCGGAAGCCGTCAAACACCCCGGTCTCTCCGCCGGGCAGCGGCACCGTTTCGCTGGGCTTCCTGGAGGCCTTCCGGTAGTGACCCAGGGCTCTCACCAGCTGGTCGGTCATCTCCGCCGCCATCGCGCGCCAGGTCGTCAGCTTCCCGCCCACAATGGTGAAGACGCCTCGCGATCCCCGAACGATCCGATGTTCCCGCGACACCGCCGACGCAGGAGCGTGCGGATCGGCGGCGAGGAGGGGGCGGAGCCCCGCCCAGCTGGCGACGACGTCCGATGGGTCCAGGCGGGCGCTCGGAAACAGCGCGTTGGCCGAGCGGAGCAGGTAGACCACGTCCGCTTCCTCCACCGTCAGCGCTTCGGGTGCCTCTGTGGTGTCGGTGTCGGTCGTGCCGATGTAGGTCCACTCGCCCCACGGGAGGACGAACATCACCCGTCCGTCCACCGGGCTGGTGAAGATCACCCCGTGTCGGTTGCCCACCCGGGTTCGGGGCACCACCACGTGAATTCCCTTGGTGGGCCGGAGCAGTGGTTGGGCCAGCGGATCTTCCAGCCGGCGGAGCTCGTCGGCCCAGGGGCCGGTGGCGTTTACGACGAGTCGGGCCCGCACCTCGCCTTCCTCGCCCGAGAACCGGTCCTTGATGTAGGCGCCGCGCACCCCCGCCACGGTGGGGATGAGCCCGGTCACCCGCACGTAGTTGGCGGCACGGGCGCCGGCGGCGGTCGCTGCCCGGACCGTCGCCACCACCAGCCGGGCATCGTCGCATTGAGCGTCGAAGTACACCACTCCGCCTGTCAAGCCGAGCTCCCGGATCAGCGGCTCGGCTTGAAGGACGGCTCGCTTGCCCAGCGTCCGATGGCGGCGCACATTACCCCCCGCGGCCAGGAGGTCGTACAATGCGAGGCCGAGGGACAGTTTCCAGCGGGGCACCCGATCGCCCTGGAAGACGGGGAAGAGGAAGGGGAGGGGCCGCACCAGGTGGGGCGCCAGGCGGAGCAGAATCCGCCGCTCGCGGAGCGCTTCCCGGACCAGGCGGATGCGGCCCTGCTCGAGATAGCGCAGCCCCCCATGGATGAGGCGACTCGACCGTGAGCTCGTCCCTTCCCCGAAGTCCCCTGCGTCGACCAGCGCGGTCGACAGGCCGCGCAACGCGGCCTCCCGCGCGATGCCGGCGCCCGTGATCCCGCCGCCGATAACCAGCAGGTCGAAGCCGCGGGTGCCCAGATCCTGGACCGAGGCGCGAACCGAAGGAGTCATGTGCTAGGAGTTTACTCCGACTCTCCCGACGCAACCGAGCTCGAGCGTCCGAGCAGCTGGTTCGCATGGCATGGCAACCGGATCCAGCCGGGCACCCGGGTGCTCGACCTGGCATCCGGTGCCGGCCGCCATGCGCTCGCGGCAGCGGCGCTCGGGGGGAAGGTCACGGCGGTCGATCGGGACCCGGCCAGCCTCGAGCAGGGCCGTAAGGAGGCCAAAGCACGGGGGTTGGCGGTCACCTGGGTCCAGGCTGATCTGGAAGCCGAATGGCCCAAACTGGGCACGTTCGAAACCGTCTTGCTGTTCAACTATCTCGATCGGGGCAGAATGGCCAAGGTCGTCGAATCCGTGGCCCCGGGCGGATTCCTGCTCGCCGAGACCTTCCTCGAGGCCCAGAAAGCCTTCGGCTGGGGACCGTCCTCGGATGACCATCTCCTCCGCACCGGTGAGCTGTTCAAGCTGGTGTCTCCTCTCCTGGTCCTGCACGGGCGCGAAGTGGTCGAGGCGGTCGACAGCGCGCGCTGGAGCGCCATCGCCAGCGTGCTCGCTCGGCGAACGTAATGGCGTGAACGGACGCCCGCTCTGAGTCTCGATCTGTTTTCGTCTCCCCGGCGCCGCCCCGTCATCGTGGCGGGCCTGCGCACGCCTTTCGCCAGAAGCGGATCGGTACTCCAGGACGCGACCGCGGTGCAGATGGCCCGGCACGCGGCGCGCGAGCTGCTCTATCGCAGCAACCTCGATGGCCGCGAGGTGGATGAGATCATCTTCGGCCAGGTGATTCCCTCGGTTCTGGCACCCAACGTCGCGCGTGAAGTGTCGCTCCTTCCCCAGTTTCCGAAAACCATCCCCGCCTACAGCCTGAACCGCGCCTGTGCCTCGGCGGGCCAGGCCATCACCAACGCGCACGACCAGATCCTCATGGGTCATGCTGACGTGATTCTGGCCGGCGGGGTCGAGTCGCTCTCCGATATTCCGATTCTGCATTCGAAGACGATGAGCCGGACCCTGGTGGCGGCTGGCCGGGCCAAGTCGCTCGGCGCCCGGCTCGCCGTCTTTTCACGGATTCGTCCCCGGGATCTGGTCCCGGTCTCGCCCGCCATCGCCGAGCCGTCCACCGGCGAATCGATGGGACAGTCGGCCGAGAAGATGGCCAAGGAGAACGGGATCTCCCGCGACGCCCAGGACCGCCTGGCGCTGCAGTCCCATCAACGGGCCGCCGCCGCCACCGCGGACGGCCGGCTCCGGGCCGAGATCGCCCCCTGGTTCGGTGGCCGGAACATGGACGAGATCACCGAAACCGACAACGGTATCCGTCAGGACACCAGCCTGGAGAAGCTCGCGGAGCTCAAGCCCGTGTTCGACCGTCGCTATGGCTCGGTGACCGCGGGAAATGCCTCGCCTCTCACCGACGGGGCCTCGGCGGTCTTGATGATGTCGGAAGATCGGGCTCGCGCCCTGGGCTACCGTCCCCTGGCCACGATCCGGAGCTACGCGGTGGCCGCAGTGGATCCGGGCTGGCAGCTCCTCATGGGCCCCGCCTACGCGGTGCCCAAGGCCCTCGATCGCGCCGGCATCACCTGGAAGGATCTTGGCCTGGTGGAAATCCACGAGGCGTTTGCCGCCCAGGTGCTCTCCAACACCCAGGCGTGGGGCTCGAAGGTGTGGGCCGAGCGGTTGGGCCGGTCACAGCCGGTCGGTGACGTGGATTGGGAGCGTACCAACGTCATGGGCGGGTCCATCGCCATCGGGCACCCTTTCGGTGCCACCGGTGCACGGCTGGTCACCAGCCTGGTCAACGAAATGCAACGACGGAACGTCCAGTTCGGGCTGATCTCGATCTGCGCCCAGGGGGGGATGGGTTTGGCGATGGTGGTGGAGAGCCTTTGACTGCCTTCACATTGAGCCTGACCGACGGCATCGCGATCGTGACGCTCGACGTGCCGGGCGAGCCGGTCAACATGCTCGGCACGCCGCTGGCGCGGGAACTCGAGGAGCTGCTGGAACGGATCCGGGAAGACCCGTCCGCGCGCGCCGTGGTGCTGATCTCGGGCAAGGCGGACAATTTCGTCGCCGGGGCCGACATCCAGGAATTCACCCGGATCACCAGCGCGGCGGAGGCGGAGGCGCTCTCCCGCGCCGGGCAGGAGATGATCAACCGGCTCGAGAAGTTTCCCAAGCCGATCGTGGTCGCGATTCACGGCGCCTGCGTCGGCCTGGGTTGCGAGCTGTCGCTGGCCTGCGCCTGGCGGATCGCCACCGACTCTCCCAAGACCGTCATCGGCCTGCCCGAAGTGCAGATCGGCATCCTTCCTGGCGCGGGGGGCTGCCAGCGCCTGCCCCGGCTCGTCGGTGTGCGCGCCGCGCTCGACATCATCCTGGCCGGCAAGACCGAGCGGGCGGCGAAGGCGTTCAAGATCGGCCTGGTCGACGAGCTGGTGCCGCCGAGCATTCTCCGCTCCGTGGCGCTCGAGGCGGCGGACCGCCTCGCGCGTCACGGGCCGCCCGATCGCAAGGCGCGGGGCGGCCTGTGGCTGGAGCGGAACCCGATCGGCCGACGCGTCGTCTATGCGAGCGCCCGCAGGGCGGTCCTCCAGAAGTCCGGTGGCCACTATCCCGCGCCGCTCGCGGCGCTCGATGCGGTGCGGACCGGGCTCGAGCATGGGATCCCGGTGGGGCTCCGGCGCGAGGCGCAGCTCTTCGGCGAGCTCGCCACCGGCGAGGTGTCCCGCAATCTGGTGGGGATCTTCTTCGCCACGACCGCGCTCAAGAAAGACGACGGCGTCCCGTCCGGGACGGTCGACCCCCGTCCGGTCCGCCGGCTCGGCGTCGTCGGCGCCGGCTTCATGGGCGCGGGGATCGCGGGCACCGCCGTGTCCCAGGCCGGGGTGGAGGCGCGGCTCAAGGATGCGGACCTGCCGCGGGTGGGCCGCGGACTCCACTCCGCGACGGAGATTCTCCGGGGGCAACTCACCCGCCGGCGCATGACCAGGTACGAATTCGAGCGCAAGGCGGCGCTGCTCTCCGGGACCGGGAGCTGGAGCGGGTTCGAGCGCGCTGACGTCGTGATCGAGGCGGTGTTCGAGGATCTCGACGTGAAGCGCGCGGTAATGGCCGAGATCGAGGCGGTGGTCCGGCCCGACGCGATCGTCGCCAGCAATACCTCCACCATTCCCATCGCGAGCATTTCCGCGGGCGCCCGACACCCGGAGCGTATGCTGGGAATGCACTTCTTCTCTCCGGTTGAGCGGATGCCGCTGCTGGAAGTGATTCCCACGGCGGTAACGACACCGGCCGCGATCGCCACGGCGGTCCAGTTTGGGCGTCGGATGGGCAAGACGGTCATCGTGGTCGCGGACCGACCCGGCTTCTGGGTCAACCGCATTCTCTCGCCCTACATCAACGAAGCGGGGCTCCTGCTTCTAGAGGGAACGCCCATCGAGGAGATCGACAAGGCCATGACCCGGTTCGGGTTTCCGGTCGGGCCGATTGCCCTGCTCGATGAAGTGGGTATCGATGTGGGATTCAAGGCCAGTGGAGTGATGCAGGCGGCGTTCGGGGATCGCATGACGCCGGCCCCCGGCATCGCGATGATGGTCGAGGCCGGGCGGCTGGGTCGGAAGTCCGGCAAAGGCTTTTACCTCTACCACGACGGCCACAAGACCGATCCTGACCCCGCGGCCTACAAGCTCCTCGACGTCGCTCCGCTCGCCGCGGTGGACACCGGGGAAATCGAGCGCCGCCTGGTGTACATCATGCTCAACGAGGCCGCGATGGCCGCGCTCGACGGCGTGGTGCGCTCGCCGCGCGACGGGGACGTTGGCGCGATCTTCGGCATAGGGTACCCGCCCTTCCGCGGGGGCCCGCTCCGGCTGATCGATTCGCTCGGCGCCACCCGCGTGGTGCAGACGCTGCACTCGCTGGAGGCCGCCTACGGTCCCCGATTCAGACCCGCGCCGGCGTTCGTGGCCATGGCGCAGACCGGCCGGCTCTTCCACCGCGGCTGATCCCGTCGGCAACGGCCCGCCACGCTGGCGCGTAGCCGGGTATCTCCCTTTCCGATCGATGGAGGTCGTCATGAGAAACACAGCACTCGCCATGGCCGTGGCGGCCCTGGCTCACGCGGCACCTCTCGCCGCGCAGAATTTTCCGACCACCGATCCGGTGCTCCGCGCCATGTGGTCCGAAGGGATGGAGCAGTCGCAGGCCATGAAACTGATCCAGATCCTCACCGACTCGATTGGACCCCGTCTGACCGGAACCCCGAATTCCGTGGCGGGCCAGGAGTGGCTCAAGGCGCTCTACGCCGCGTGGGGTGTTCCCGCCCGGAGCGAGCAGTATGGGACCTGGATCGGCTGGCGGCGCGGGCCGTCGCACCTGGAGCTGGTTTCGCCCCGGGTGCGGAGCCTCGAGGGCACCGTGCTGGCCTGGAGCCCCGGCACCAAGGGGAAGCCGGTCCAGGGTGGGACCGTCATCCTGGCCGATCCCGGCGATTCGGCCGCCTTCGCCGCCTGGCTGCCCTCGGTCAAGGGCAAGGTCGTGCTCGCCTCGGCGCCGGAGATCACCTGCCGCCCCGATTCGAGTTACCGCCAGTGGGCCGGGCAGGCCGCCTTCGAAGCTATGGTCGGTGAGCGGAGCGCCCTCCGCACCGCGTGGCAGCGTCGCAACCTGGGCTTTGGCGCAGCCGCCAAGACCCTCGCCCAGCGGCTCGAAGATGCCGGGGCCGTCGGCGTCCTCACCTCGAACTGGACCGGCGGCTGGGGCGTCACCCGGATTTTCCAGGCGCAGACCAAGTCGGTGCCGACCTACGGGTTGAGCTGCGAGGACTATGGCCTGGTGTTCCGCCTCACCGAGCGCAATCAAGGGCCGATGGTCCGGCTCACCGCCGAGGCGGAGTTCATGGGTGAGATACCGGTCTTCAACGTCATCGCGGAGATCAAGGGTTCGGGAAAACCCAACGAGTTCGTGATGCTCTCGGCGCACTACGATTCGTGGGACGGCGGCTCGGGTGCCACCGACAACGGCACCGGAACAATCACCATGCTGGAGGCGATGCGGATCCTTCGCCAAGCCTACCCGACCCCCAATCGCACCATTCTGGTGGGGCATTGGAACAGCGAGGAAAACGGACTGATCGGTTCGAGAGCGTTCGCGGAGGATCATCCGGAAGTCGTGGCGGGCCTGCAAGCGCTGTTCAATCAGGACAACGGAACCGGAAGAATCGTCAACTTCGGCGCCACCGGGCTGCTCGATGCGGGTGCCAACGTCGGGCGCTGGGTCAGCCGGCTGCCGGGGGCGCTCAGTCAGGGCCTCAATCTCTCGTTCCCGGGAACGCCGGCCGGAGGGGGGTCGGACAATGCGTCCTTCGCGTGCTATGGTGCCCCAGGATTCGGCTTGGGATCCGAGAATGCGGATTACGGCAGCTACACCTGGCACACCGGGCGGGATACCTACGACAAGGTGATCGCGGACAATCTCAAACGGAACGCCACCCTGACCGCGATGCTCGCCTACCTCGCGGCCGAAGATCCGGTCACCGTGCCGCGGGAGCGGCGCGTGATGCCGGTCGGGCAAAACGGCGGCCAGCAGGTCTGGCCCGTGTGCACCAAGCCGGCGCGAAAGTCGGCGGATTCGACGAGGTAGCGAGTCCGGATCCCCTGTTCATTCTTGGGATTCCCCATCCCACTACCGCGCAACGGAGACGGGCACCCCGATCGGTCTCGTCATGTTAAGTGTCTGTATTACAAGGAGATAGTAAACACGGCCCTCGCGGCACGGCTCTTCCCTTACGTCCCTGTGCTCCCTAGTTCACCAGCCCCTTAGCTCCCTGGCGGCATGGACATCAAGCGCGAGCCGCAAAAAAACAAGAAGAAGTTCATTCTGATCGGCGCCGCGGTCTTGGGTCTGGTGGCGGTCACCGTGGCGCTGACCCGGCTCAAGCCGGCCGCGCCCACCGTGGAGCTTTCGACCATTTACCTGGATACCGTCGAGCAGGGCGAGATGGTCCTCGAGGTCCGGGGACCGGGCACGCTCATCCCCGAAGACATCCGCTGGATTACCGCCGTGACCGCCGGCCGGGTCGAGAAACTCAACCTTTTGCCCGGTGTCAGTGTCGAAGCAAGTACGGTCCTGCTCGAGCTCACCAATCCCGACGTCGAGATCCAGACCCTGAACGCCGACCGGCAGCTGACCGATGCCCAGTCCCAGCTGGTGCAGCTCAGGACCAGCCTGAACACCAACCGGCTGACCCAGGCGGCCTCGGTGGCCAGCCTGCGCTCGCAGTGGCTCGACGCCAAACGCCGCGCCGAATCGGGGGCGGAGCTGCTGAAACAGGGGCTCATCATCCCGCTCGACCAGCAGCAGGCGCAGGAGCGGGCCGACGCGCTGGGTAAGCAGGTGGAGTTCGAGGAGGAACGGCTCAAGATCATGACTGGCACGATCAACGAGCAGATCAAGGTGCAGGAAGACCAGGTCAGCCGGATCCGCTCGATCGTCGCGTTCCAGCACCAGCTCAAGGCGTCGATGGTGGTGCGCGCCGGCACCCGCGGGGTGCTTTCGGAGATTCCTCTACAAATCGGCCAGTACGCCCAGGCCGGCGCCACGCTGGCCAAGGTGGTCCCGATGCCGCTCCGCCTGAAGGCCGTGCTCCGGATCCCGGAAACCCAGGCCAAGGATCTCGCCATCGGGCAGAAGGCGTTGATCGACACCCGGAACGGGATCGCTCCGGGACACGTCGCCCGGATCGATCCCTCCTCGACGCTCGGCACGGTGACGGTGGACGTGGCGCTCGATGGCACCCCGCCGGCGGGCGCCCGGCCCGATCTGAGTGTGGACGGCGTAGTCGAGATCGCCCGGATGAGCAACGTGCTCTACACCGGCCGGCCTCCCTACGGGCAGACCGACGCCACCATCGGGATCTTCAAGGTCGTGGAAGGCGGAAAGTACGCCGAGCAGGTGTCGGTGCGGCTGGGCCGAACCTCGGTCAACAGCGTCGAGATCAAGGAAGGCCTCGCCAAGGGCGACGTGGTCATCCTGTCGGACATGCAGCGTTTTGACAATGTGACCCGTGTGCGTATCAAACAGTAGAGCCCTAGCTCCCTAGCTCTCTCACAAGGAACCGAACACATGAGTACGGCCCCCGGCGAAGTCCTCATCAAGCTCGACGGCATCAAGAAGGTGTTCCTCACCGACGAGCTGGAGACCCATGCGCTCTCTGAGATTCACCTCCAGCTCATGAAGGGCGAGTACGTCTCGATCTCCGGCCCTTCCGGCTGCGGCAAGACGACGCTGCTCTCTATCCTGGGGCTCCTCGACACCCCGAGTGGCGGCAGCTATACCCTCGCCGGCCACGCGGTGGAGAGCCTGACTCCCTCGGAGCGTGCCCGGGTCAGGAACCGGCAGATCGGCTTCATCTTCCAGGCCTTCAACTTGATCGGCGACCTCACCGTCTACGAGAACGTGGAGCTGCCGCTCACCTACCGCGGCATGCCATCCTCGGAGCGGCAGCAGCGGGTGACCAGTGCCCTGGAGCGGGTCGGGATGGCGCACCGGATGAAGCACTATCCCTCCCAGCTCTCCGGCGGCCAGCAGCAGCGCGTAGCGGTGGCCCGTGCCGTCGCGGGTGAGCCGGCAATCCTCCTGGCCGACGAGCCGACCGGAAACCTCGACTCCCAGAACGGCGAGGCGGTGATGGAGCTCCTCCGCGAGCAGCACCGCGGCGGCGCCACGATCTGCATGGTCACCCACGATCCGCGCTACGCCAAGTGGGCCGATCGCGAGGTGAAGCTGTTCGACGGAAAGGTCGTGGAAGAGGAGCCCGCCGGCGCGCGCGAGGCGCATCACTAGGCGGCCGGTGAGCGGTGAGCGGTAAGCAGGGAGCGGTGAGTAGCACATTCCCGCTTCCTGCTCACGGCTCACCGCTCACCGCTTACCGACACCACATGTCTCTTCTCGCCGAGATCCAGCACGCCGCGCGCTCGCTCGCCCGGTCGCCCCTCCTCGTCGTCATCGCGGCCGGATCTCTGGCCCTGGGAATCGGCTCCAACGCCACCATCTTCACCTTCGTGAACGCCGTCGAGTTCCGGCCGCTCCCGTTTCCCGAGCCGGAGCGGCTGGTGGATGTGAGCGAAGACAATCCCAAGGAGCTGTGCGAGGGCTGCGGGGTCGGGACCTCGTGGCCGACCTACCGAATCTGGCGCGGTGAAGCGGGGAGCTTCGACGCGCTGGAGGCCTACCGGGAAAGCTCCTGGACCCTGGCGGACCAGGACGAACCGGAGCGCATCGGCGGTGCCATCGTGACCGCGGGACTCTTCCCGATGCTGGGGGTACGCCCGATGCTCGGGCGCGCATTCGTGGTCGCGGACGACCAGCCGGGCGCTCCGGCCACAGTGCTGCTGGGCCACGGCCTGTGGACCCGTCGCTTCGGCGGAGACAGCGGAGTCGTCGGTCGCGTGGTCCGAGTCAACGGAATCCCGCGCACCGTGATCGGCGTCATGCCACTGCGATTCCGTTTCCCCGAGTTTGCCGGCCTCTGGCTTCCGATGGCGCCGGAGGCGGCCGGCATGCGGGTGGACGAGCGATCCCTCGCGGTCGTCGGCCGGCTCGCGCCGGGTATCACGCCGGACGCGGCCGCCCTGGAGATGGCGGGCATCGCCCGGCGGCTTTCGGCAGAGCGTCCCGCCGACTATGCCAATTGGACCGCGCGGGTCGGCTCGCTTCGGAGCGACTTGAGCGACGACACGTCCAACACCGTCTTTCAGCTGGCGCTCGGAGCCGCCGGCTTCGTGTTGCTGATCGCGTGCGCCAACCTCGCCAATCTCTTCCTGGCCCGCGCGACTACGCGTGCCCGCGAGCTCGCGGTACGGGTCGCATTGGGCGCCAGCCGAGCCCGGATCGCGCGGCATCTGCTCACCGAGTCGGTCCTGATCGGACTCCTGGGCGGTGTCGGAGGAGTCCTCCTTTCGTTCTGGGGCACCCGCCTCATCATCTCCCTGATCGGCACCGAGCTTCCCTTCTGGCTCGTGCCGACGGCCGACTGGCGGTTCTTTCTCTTCACCTTCACCCTGTCGCTCGGCGCCGGCGTGGCCTTCGGAATGGTGCCGGCGATCCGCGCCTCCCGAACCGATCTCAACGAAACGCTCAAGGCCGGTTCGTCCGGGGCCACCGCCGGCCGCCGCGACAACCGGATCCGCGGCACCCTCGCTGTGGCGCAGATCGCGTTCGCCATCGTGCTGCTGGCCGGCGCCGGCGCGATGGTGCGCTCCTTCCTCGCGATGCGGCGGACCGACAACCTGGGCTACAACCCGAACGGCATCCTGACGGCCCAGCTCCAGCTGCAAGCCCCGCGCTATGATGACCCCGGCGCGGTGCGCCAGATGCAGGCCCAGCTCCTCGAGCGGATGCGCGTCCAGCCGATGGTGGAGGCCATCGCCATCGAGCACCCGATTTTCCTCAACAGTTTTGTGGGAACCGGCACCCGGGTCTGGCTCGAGGGCGCGCTGGAGTCGGTGCCGATGGGCCGAGGCCATGGACACACCTCCGCCGTCGCTCCGGACTACTTCCGAGTGATGCAGATCCCCGTGGTCGGCGGGCGCGGCATTCTCGCGACCGATGGTCCCGAGGCTCCCGCCGTGGCCGTCGTCAACCGGAAGGCCGCCGAGCTGCTCTGGCCCGGCACCGCGCCGATCGGAAAGCATTTCCGCATCGACACCGGGCAGTGGATCACCGTGGTCGGGATGGTGGCCGACGTGCAAGGCAGTCCCTACAGCGGTGGCCCCGCTCCATTTCTCTATCTGGCGGCTGCTCAGCACCACGCCCGCCCGTTCAAGGTTCTGCTTCGCTACCGCGGCGACCCCGGCGTGCTGGCCACCACGCTCAAGGCGGTGAGCCGCACGGTGGATCAGGAGGAGCCGGTCGAAGAGGTGATGACCATGAAGGAGAGTCTGGCGCGCTGGATCTCCCCGGTGCGCTTCATGGTCACGCTGCTCCTGGTGATGGGCGGGATCGCGCTCGCACTCGCGACCTTCGGCATTTACGGCGTCATGGCGTACATGGTCGCGCGGCGCACCCGCGAGCTGGGTATCCGCATGGCCCTGGGTGCCGAGGCGAGGATGCTGCGTCGCTGGGTCCTGGGCCGCGGTCTCCGCCTGGCGGCGTTCGGTCTGGCCATCGGCGTGCCCGCGGCACTCGGGCTCATGCCGTTGCTGCGGCGGGTGCTGTTCAACCTGCGGCCCGCCGATCCCGTGGTGCTCATGGGTGTGGCAGCCTTGCTCGCCGCGATGGCGGTCGTTGCCTGCTGGCAACCCGCGCGCCGAGCGACCCGGATCGATCCTCTCGAAGCGCTTCGCGCGGAATGAACAAGACCAGGGGAACGCCCTGGCAGGATCTTCGCTACGCCTTCCGTGCCCTCGCCGCGCGGCACGGGTGGATCCGATCGTTGCGCTCCGGAGCGAGTGACGGGAATCCTGAGGGGCCGGTTAGATTCCGCCCGGATTGGCTCTTAGCGTCTTAGCGTCCTAGCCTCTTAGCCTCTGCTTACGGGCGGACATGATTCAATTACAGAACGTCGAGAAGTTCTACCAGACCGGACCGTCCCGAACCTGGGTCCTCAGGCAGATCGATTTGACGATCGAGGAGGGTGAGTTCGTCACGATCATGGGGCCCAGCGGGGCGGGGAAGTCGACGCTCCTGGGTATCATGGGCATGCTCGATGCCGGTTGGACCGGCTCGTATGACTTCGCCGGGCATCCGGTGCACCAGATCAAACCGAAGCAACGGGCCGAGCTCAACCGGCAGTACATCGGTTTCGTCTTCCAGCAATACCATTTGATCGACGACCTGACGGTGTACGAGAATATCGAAACGCCGCTCTCCTACCGGGATGTGCCGAAGGGGGAGCGTCAGGCGATGGTGGCGGACATTCTGGACCGATTCCAGATCGTGGGAAAGAAGGACCTCTATCCCAACCAGCTTTCCGGAGGCCAGCAGCAGCTCGTGGGCGTCGCGCGGGCCGTGGTGGCCAGGCCGAGGCTGATTCTTGCCGACGAGCCCACCGGCAACCTCCACTCGGCGCAGGCGCGGGAGATCATGGACCTGTTCCGGGGGCTCAACCGCGAAGGCACCACGATCGTGCAGGTGACCCACTCGGAGGACAACGCGAAGTACAGCCGGCGGATCGTGCAGGTGAAGGACGGGTGGATGGTCAGGGAGGGGAGCTAGGGCGAAGTGCCCCAACCTCTGGTCGTGATCGCTGACGATCAATCCGACGTGGTCGAGGCCCTCCGACTGCTCCTGAAAGCCGAAGGCTACCGCACCGCTATCGCGCATGTGCCGGAGGGTGTGATCGCGCTCCTCGAGCGGGAGCAGGCCGACGCCGCGCTGATCGACCTCAACTACACCCGCGACACCACGTCGGGCCGGGAAGGGCTGGACCTCCTGTCCCGGATGCGCGCCCTCGACCCCACGCTTCCCGTGGTCGTCATGACCGCCTGGGGGAGCGTCGACAAAGCGGTCGAAGCCATGCGCCTCGGCGCCCGCGATTTCATCGAGAAACCCTGGGACAACACCCGGCTCCTCACCACCCTTCGCACCCAGGTCGAGCTCACCCGCGCCCTGCGGGTCAGCCAGCGCCTGGAGCAGGAAAACCAGATCCTGCGCAAGAGCGGCCTGCCCGACCTGGTCGCCGAATCGCCGGCGATGCGGCCGGTGCTCGAGCTGATGGACCGCATCGCGCCGAGTGACGCCAACGTGCTCGTCACCGGGGAGCACGGCACCGGCAAGGAGGTCGTGGCGCGCTGGATCCACGCGGCCAGCCGGCGCCGGGATCGTTCCCTCGTGGTGGTCAACGTCGGCGGCCTCTCCGAGGGCGTCTTCGAGAGCGAGCTGTTCGGCCACGTCAAAGGCGCCTTCACCGACGCCAAGACCGACCGTGCCGGCCGCTTCGAGTTGGCCGATGGGGGGACCTTGTTCCTGGACGAGATCGCCAATATCGGCCTCTCCCAGCAGAGTCGGCTGCTTCGGGTGCTGCAGACCGGCGAGCTGGAGCGGGTGGGTTCCTCCCAGACCCGGCGGGTGAACGTCCGCGTCATCGCGGCCACCAACGCCGACCTCAAGGCCGAGGTTTCCTCGGGCCGGTTCCGTGAAGATCTGCTCTTCCGCATCAATACCATCGAGATCCGGTTGCCTCCGCTCCGGGAGCGCCGCGAGGACATCCTGCCGCTCGCGCAGTATTTCCTGGGACGCCACTCGGCCCGTTATGGAAAGCCCCGGGCCGGCTTTTCCGAACCGGCGGCCCAGCTTCTCCGCGGCTACGAGTGGCCCGGCAACGTCCGCGAGCTCGATCACGCCGTGGAACGTGCCGTCCTGCTCGCCCGGCTGGAGACCCTCGAGGTCCAGGACTTTGCCCTTACCGCTCCTACCGGCCGTTCCGGGGCCGCGGAGCCCACCGGCATGAATCTCGAGGAGATGGAGCGCGAGGCGATCCGGCAGGCCCTCGCCCGCCACGACGGCAACGTGAGCCTCGCGGCCAAGGCCCTCGGCCTGTCGCGGAGTGCCCTGTATCGTCGCCTGCAGAGATACGGACTCTAGGAGGTGCGCGCTTACCTTTCGTCTCGTGAGCCTCGCCCACGACCGCCGGATTCTCCTGCTCGCGCTCCTCGCGGGCCTGCCCTCGCTCATCGGGGCCGCGGTCCTGCTCTGGCTGGTTCCTGCCTCGGGCCTGCTGCGCGGAACGATCCTCGGTGCACTCGTCGTCCTCTGGCTCGTCGCGGCCCGCGCCGCGCAGCTCCGGGTCGTGCGCCCGCTCCAGGTGATCGCCAACCTGCTCGCCGGTCTGCGGGAGGGGCATTTCACCCTTCGTGCCCGCGAGGAAGAAAGCGACGACGTCCTTGGCGCAGTGCGCCGCGAGGTCAATGCCCTTCAGGAAACCCTCCGGGCCCAGCGGCTCGGCGCGCTCGAGGCCGATGCCCTGCTCCGCCGAGTCATGGAAGAAATCGACGTCGCGGTCTTCGCCTTCGATGCCGCCCAGTCCCTTCGGCTGGCCAATCGGGCCGGCGAGCGCCTCCTGGGCCAGCCGGCCGAGCGTTTGATCGGCCGAACTGCGGCGCAGCTGGGCCTCGAGCAGACCCTCGAAGGCGAGACCCCTCGAATTCTCGACATGGCCGTGCCGGGTGCCGCCACCGGCAAGTGGGAGGTCCGTCGCCGCCCTTTTCGCCAAGGCGGGTTACCGCTCGATATGGTCGTGCTCGCCGATATCAGCCGCGTGCTGCGCGCCGAGGAACGGCAGGTCTGGCAGCGGCTCGTCCGGGTGCTCTCCCACGAGATCAACAACTCCCTGGCCCCGATCAACTCCCTGGCCGGCACGCTGACCAGCCTGCTCGACCGGGAACCGCGCCCGCCCGACTGGGAAGACGACCTGCACAAGGGACTTGACGTGATCCGGGCTCGCTCCGATGCCCTCAAACGCTTCATGGCCTCGTACGCCCGCCTCGCCAAGCTTCCTCCACCCACGCTCGCCCCCCTGGACGTCGGCGAATGGGTGCGTCGCGTGGTGCACCTCGAAGGTCGGTTGCCGGTGCGGCTCATCGAGGGGCCGCAGGTCACCATCCGGGCCGACGGCGATCAGCTCGACCAGGTGCTCATCAACCTGGTCAAGAACGCCGCTGAGGCGGCGGAGACCACCGGCGGCGAAGCCGAAGTGACCTGGGCGGTCCGGGGCGACGCCTTGGAGATCGAAGTGCGGGATGAAGGGCCGGGCCTCCCGACCACCGCCAACCTCTTCGTGCCGTTCTTCACCACCAAGCCCAACGGGTCGGGCATCGGTCTGGTCCTCTGCCGCCAGGTGGCGGAGGCCCACGGGGGCGGCGTCAGCCTTCACAACCGAACCGACCGGCGCGGCTGCGTGGCGCGCCTCCGGCTGCGGAGATAGCCGCTGCGATGTTGCGCAGCTCCCTGCTCTGGCTTTCCTGTCAGCCAAGGATGTTCTCGTTCATTCGGAAGAACCGCCTCGCCCGCCGCTTCGCGTCGCGCTTCGTGGCGGGGGAAACCGTCGAGACCGCGGTCGCGGCGGCGGTGGCGCTCCATGCCCGGGGCATCAGCGCCTCGCTCGATATCCTCGGCGAAAGCGTCACCGAGCCGGCCGCCGCCGAAGCCGCCTGCGCTGAGTACCTCGCCCTCCTCGATCGGCTCGCGGCGGCCGGCGTCGAGGTCAATGCCTCGGTCAAGCTCACCCAGATGGGACTGGACATCGATCCCGCCCTCTGCGAACGCAACATGCGCCGCATCCTGGAGCGCGCCCGCTCCCTGGGCGGCTTCATCCGGCTGGACATGGAATCCTCCGCCTACACCCAGGCGACGCTCGATTTCTTCGAACAGCGGCTGCACCCCGAGTTCGGGCCCCACGTCGGTGTGGTGATCCAGTCGGCGCTGCGCCGCTCCACCGAGGATGTCGCCCATCTTGTCGGGCTGGCGGCTCGGGTGCGGCTTTGCAAGGGCGCCTATCTCGAGCCGCCCGAGGTGGCGTACCCTGCCAAGAAAGACGTGGACGCGCATTACCTCCGGTTGCTTCAGCAGCTCCTCGAGCGGGGCAACTATCCCGGCGTCGCCACCCATGACGAGCGGATCATCGCCGGGACGGAGGGATTTGCGCGGTCGCATGGCATCGCGCCCGAGCGATTCGAGTTTCAGATGCTCTACGGTGTCCGTCGCGATCTGCAGGTGGCACTCCACGCCAGGGGATGGCGAATGCGGGTGTACATCCCCTTCGGCACCCAGTGGTATCCCTACCTGCTGAGGCGTCTGGCCGAGCGACCGGCCAACATCGCCTTCATTATGGGCAGCCTGTTGCGGGAGGGTGTATCTCGCCAATCGATCCCGAGCTGACCCTCGGCGGCTATATGGCCAAGCACGAGCGCGCCTCCGCCTTCGGCGGGAGCGACGGCCACGCGTATTCCGTCGCCATTTGGGTCGATGACGAGCCCGACGCCCGCGGGCGCTACGGCGCCGCGCTGCTGTTCGTACGCTGGACCCCGGCGGGTGATGCCCCGGCCGGGCACGTCGAATCCGGGCCGCTGGCCTGGGGCAAGACCCCCGCCGAGGCGGAAGCGCGACTCAAGGGGTTCTCGCTCTTCGACGTGAAGGCCGAGCTCGACGCCGCCATCGCCGTCCACCCCGGGGAATGGTGAGCGGCCGGAGCGGTCTCGTCCTCGCCCGCGACGGCGGCACCTTCCGGGTCGTCACCGATCGGGGCGAGGAGACCGCCGTGCTTCGCGGCAAGGCCAAGCGGAGCCGCTACGACCGCGTCGTGGTGGGCGACCGCGTCACCCTCGACGACGGCGATGAGAAGGGAACCCTGGGGATCGCCGCCGTGGAGCCACGGCGCAATCTGCTGGAGCGCCGCACCCCGTCGGGGCGCGGCAACAAGCCGGTGGCGGCCAACCTGGACCGGGTGTACGTGGTCACGGCGGCCGCGGATCCCCATCCCATCCCCCAGCTCATCGACCGGCTCTGCGCCATCGCCGAGGCCAACGAGATTCCCGTGGCGCTCGTGATCAACAAGTCGGAGCTCGGCTCGGCGGAGGCGCTGGCGGCCCGGTACCGCCACGCGGGTTATGAAGTGTTCCTGGTCAGCGCCCGGACCGGGGCCGGGCTGGAGCCGTTGTTCCAGGCGCTCCGGGGCAAGGAGTCGCTGCTGACCGGCGCCTCCGGGGTAGGCAAATCCACGATTCTGAACCTGCTCCAGCCCGGCCTGGCGCTCCGGACCGGCGCGGTGAGCGAGAAGAACCGCCGCGGCACCAACACCACCGTCGCCGCCGTGCTGGTGCCTCTCCCTGGGGGCGGATGGCTGGTCGACACACCAGGGTTCAGCGACGTGGGCCTCTGGGGTATCGAGCCGCGCGAGCTGGCGAGCTGCTTCCCCGAGATGCGCGGGCTCATCGATCGATGCAAGTTCGCCGACTGTACCCACCGCGACGAACCGGCCTGCTCGATCCGCGCGGCCGCGAGTATCGGGACGATTCATCCCGATCGGTATGCCAGCTACCTCATTCTCCTGGAAGAGCTGCGCAGCGCCCCCAAGGCCTGGGAATAGAGCTTCCCCTTGACGGTTTAGGTGAGCGGCGATAGCTTGACCTAAACCATTTAGGTGAACACCATGCCCGTCCAATCCGTCGACCTGCTCCAGGGCACCCTCGAGTTCCTCGTCCTCAAGACCCTGTCCTGGGGCCCGAGGCACGGCTTCGCCATCGCCCGCTGGATCCGCAAAACCACCGACGACGCGCTGGAGATCGAGGAGGGCGCCCTCTATCCCGCCCTCCACCGCATGGAGCGGCGCGGATGGATCGAATCCGACTGGGGCGTCACCGAGAACAACCGGCGGGCCAAGTATTACCAGATCACCCGGCTCGGCAAGGATCAGCTCCGGCGGGAGGAATCGAGCTGGACCCGCTATGTGAGCGCCGTTTCCAAGATCATGGCTGCGGCGCGCGGCGCAGCATGAAGCCGATCCCCGGACTGCGCCGGCTCTTCCGCCTCGCCGCGGGTCGCTCGACCGCCACCGACGACGTGGCGGAGGAGATCGAGCTGCACGTGACCCTGCGCGCCGAGGAGCTCGTCGCGGAGGGTCGGAGTCCCGAGCAGGCCAGGGCCGAGGCGCTCCGGCTCTTCGGAAATCTCTCCGCCATCAAACGGACGGTCACCGCCATCGACCGGGAAAGGGAGCGCGCCGTGCGCCGCTCGGAGTGGTTCGATTCAGTGCTGGCTGATGTCCGCCACGCGATGCGTAGCCTGCGCCGGAGTCCCGGCTTCGCCATCGGCACCGCCCTGACCCTGGGGTTAGGCATCGGCCTCAACACCGCCATCTTCTCCGTCTTCGACGGTGTGCTCCTCCGCCCGCTGCCGTTCGCCGAGCCGGAGCGCCTGGTGCGCATGTGGAGCACCAAGGCCGACCGGGGGCTGCGCTTCTTCTCGGTATCGGCCGACGATTTCGAGGACTGGAAGGCCCAGGCCAGGTCGTTCGAGCGAATGGCCGCATTCGACCGTCAGACGGACCTGACCCTGACCGGGAACGCCGACCCAGAACAGATTCAGGGCGCGCGGATCTCGGCCAATGCCTTCACGCTGCTCGGGGCGAAGCCCGCGCTGGGCCGGCTCTTCAGCGCCGAGGAAGACGGGCCCGGTGCGCCGGAGCGGCCGCTGGTGATCAGCGACGCGACCTGGCGCAACCGCTTTGGAGCGGATTCCGGAGCGGTCGGCCGCGTAATGACGCTGAATGGTGAGCCGTGGACGGTCATCGGCGTGATGCCGCGGGATTTCTTCATCCCCGGGAATCCCGCCGAGGTATGGATGCCGCTGGGAGCCGGCAATGCGGTCACCGATCGCGGTAACCGGTTCCTGCGGGTGCTCGGCCGGCTCAAGCCGGGGGTTTCCCTCGACGCGGCTCGCGCAGAACTGCTCACCATCGCCCGCCGGCTCGAGGCACAGTTTCCGGCAACCAACACCGGATGGACCGTGACCGCACTCAGCCTGACCGACGCGGTCGTGGGCGAGCAGTTCAAGAGCGCCGTGACGATCCTGCTCGGCGCGGTGGCGTTGGTGCTGCTGATCGCTTGCGTCAACGTCGCGACCATGGTGCTGGGTCGGAGCTCGGCTCGCGCCCGGGAGATGGCCGTGCGCGCAGCGCTGGGCGCCGGCACCGGACGCCTGGGACGGCTGTTGCTGACGGAGGGCCTGCTGCTCGGCGCCATCGGCGGTGCGTTCGGGGTCGTTCTGGCCCTGGCGCTCGTGCGCCTGCTGCATGTCCTGGAGCCACCCAATCTCCCCCGGCTCGACTTGGTGAGCGTCAACGGCTCGGTGCTGGCCCTCGCCGCGCTGCTCTCGATCGGAAGCGGCCTCCTGTTCGGTCTGGTTCCGCTGCGCCGCGCGTCCCGCGCTCCCCTGACCCAGGCCCTGCGGGAAGGCGGTCGTGGCGTGGCGGGCGGGCGGTCCCGTCAGCGCACCCAGCGGGTCCTGGTCGTGGCCGAGATGACGCTTGCGGTGCTGCTGCTCTCCGGGGCGGGCCTGCTTGTTCAGAGCCTGATCCGCCTGCAACGAGTCGACCTGGGATTCGGGAGCCGGGACATTCTCGCGGTGAGGCTGACGCTCCCCCGGGGCGAATACCCCGGCGTGGCGCAGGCGGCGGGCTTCTACACCGGGCTGCTCGAACGGGCCCGGGCGCTCCCCGGTGTTCGCGCGGCCGCGGCGGTGTCGGTGGTTCCGCTCGGCGGATTCAACACCGGAATTGTCTTCGCGGTGGACGGGCGGCCGCTACCCGATTCCAAATCCACCCCCGATGCCGACGTCCGGGCGGCGACGCCCGGCTACTTCCGGCTGATGAGCATTCCGCTGCTCGCCGGCCGCGACTTTACCGAGCAGGATGACTCCGCTTCGGCGTTGGTGGTCGTGATCAGTGCCACGACCGCCCGGCGCTACTGGCCCGATGAGAATCCGCTGAGCGCCCGGATCAGGATCGGGGATCTCCAGCGCGGCCCCGTCGCCGAAGTCATCGGCATCGTCGGAGACGTGCGGCACCTGTCGCTCGAGACGTCCGAGCACCGGCCCCTGATGTACTTCCCGCTCCGAAGTACCGGCTCGCGATCGATGACAGTGGTCCTCGCCGGGGTCGACGATCCCGCGGGCCTCACCGGGGCGTTCCGCCGCGAGGTGACCGCGCTGGATCCCGGCCTGCCGCTCACCTCGGTCAGCGCGATGGACGACATCGTCGCCGGCGCGTTCACCCAGCGACGGTTCAACGTGATCGTCCTGGGGCTCTTCGCGCTCGCGGCGCTGGTGCTCGCCGGGATCGGGCTGTACGGCGTGACGGCCTATGCGGTGAGCCAGCGTACCCACGAGCTGGGCGTGCGCCTCGCGCTCGGCGCCCAGCGTGGTGCGGTGGTACGAATGGTTCTCGGCGAATCGCTCCGCCTGGTGGCCGGTGGAGTGGTGCTTGGGTTGGGGGGCGCGCTCCTGCTCAACCGGCTGCTCTCCACCATGCTCTTCGAGGTGAAACCGAACGATCCCGTGGCGCTGATCGGGGCGAGCGCGCTCCTGGTGGGGATCGCCCTGCTGGGGAGCTTCCTGCCGGCCCGGCGGGCCGCGCGGGTGGATCCGCTGACGACCCTCCGGCAAGAATGATGGTGTGATGCCCCGCCTGTCCCAGCGGCTATTCCGGCTCGCGACCGGCCGCTCGACCCACGCGGCCGACCTCGCCGAGGAGCTGGCGCTGCACCTCGATCTGCTGACCGAAGAGCTGGTTGAGACCGGCCTGACCCCGGCCGCCGCGCGCCGAGAGGCCGAGCGCCGCTTCGGCGATCCCCGCCGCATCGGGAAGACCGTTCACGCCATCGACGCCGGAGCTCGCCGGGCGACGCGCAGGAGGGAATCAATGCGGCGAATGACACAGGACATCCGGATCGCGTTCCGCGGACTGCTCCGCCAGCCGGGCTTCGCGCTGGGGGGTGTGCTGATCGTGGCGCTCGGGATCGGCGCCGCCACGGCGATGTTCACTGTGCTCAATGCTGCTTTTCTCCGGCCCTTCGCATACCTCGATGCTGAGCGCATCGTCTATGTCTGGGAAAAGTCCCAATCCGGCAACCGCATGGCGGTGGCCGGTCCCAATGCCACCGACTGGACCGCGGAAACCAGACTCTTTCCCAAGCTCGCCTACTTCGGCTCGGGGCAGGCCATCCTTTCCGATGCCGGCGAGCCCGAATACCTGAGAGTCGCGGCCGTCTCCAGTCCCTTCGCGGCGGTGCTGGGCCTCGCTCCGCTGGTGGGCCGCTGGTTCAGGGAGGACGAGGCGCGGCAAGGCGGGCCTCCGGTGGTAGTGCTGGGCGAGGGTCTCTGGCGACGGCGGTTCGGCGCCGACTCGAACCTCGTCGGCAGAAGCCTCCGGGTCGATGGTACGCTTGCCACAGTGGTCGGTGTCATGCCGCGCGCCTTCGCTTTGCCGGCCGGGGTGGAGCTCTGGTATCCGGCGGAGCCGTCCAACGACGGGACCAGCCGCACCGCCCACAACTGGCGCGTGGTGGCCAGGCTTGCGCCGGGTGTTTCACCGGAGGTGGCCCAGCGCGATCTCAGCGCCCTCACTCTCCGCCTGGTGGAAAACGAGAAGGCGGGAGACGCTTTCGTCGCCACCGGCGCGCTGGTGGTTCCCCTCCGCGATCAGCTGATCGGCGACAGCAAGAAGGTGCTGCTGCTCCTGCAGGGCGCCGTGCTGCTGGTGCTCCTGATTGCCGCCGTGAATCTCACCAACCTGACCTTGGCCCGCGCGGTACGCCGCCAGGGTGAAGTGGGAGTCTGTCTGGCGTTGGGGGCTCGCCGCACCGATATCATCCGGCGCTTCGCAACCGAGAACCTCCTGATCACGCTGACCGGCGGGGCCGCGGGCGTGTTCCTGGCCGGCGTGCTTCGCGGACTGCTGGGTCGCTGGATCGGCCGCATGCTGCCCTTTGTGAATGATCTGCCGCTCGATCGGCGGGTGGCGGGATTCGCGCTCGGGCTTGCCGTAGTGGTGGGCCTCGTCTCATCGCTGGCCCCGGCGTGGCGGGCGAGCAGCGACCTCATGGGGTTCACGGTTTCGCGCGGAGGCACGCCCGGCCGCTCGAGCCGCCGGCTGATCGACACGCTGATGGGAGCCGAGGTCGCCCTCGCGGTCGTTCTGGTGAGCGGCGCCGGGCTGGTGGGGCGAAGCCTCCTCCGGCTCTCCGGCGTGGATCCCGGATTCGCCGTCACCGATCGCGCGGTGGTGCAGGTACCCCTCCGGACTGGTCCGGGGTCGCCAACTCCCACGCGGCTGGCCGTGACCCAAGCCTACGATCGCCTCCTGGCCGAGCTGCGGGCACGACCCGGCACTATCGCCGTGGGGGCGACCACCGCCTTGCCGCTCTGGTCCGGCAACCCGAATGGCAGCGCCCAGGTCGAAGGCACTCCCTCGGCCGCCGGAGGACCACCCGCGGTTTCCGACTTCCGGATCGTGAGCCCCGACTATCTCCGCACGCTCGAGATTCCGGTGCGCAAGGGCAGGGAGTTCCAGGAATCGGACGTTGCAGGGTCACCCTATGTGGCGGTCGTCAATGAGGCATTCGTCCGGAAACACCTCGATTCCGGAGACCCGCTTGGCCGCCGCGTGCGGTTTCCCGGCATGTTCGAGGAAGGCGAGGACCCCTGGGCCATCATCGTCGGGGTGGTCGGGGACACCCGGCAGGACGGGCTCGCGGATGAGCCCGAGCCCGCGATCTACTATACCTACCGGCAGCGCGGATCGGTGTGGCCGTTCACGGTCGTGGTGCACTCCAGCCAACCTATGGCCGCCGTGCTCGCCGATCTCAAGACCCGACTGGCCGAACTGGACCGCAGTATCCCGTTCACCGGCCGGGCCTGGACCGAGGTCGTTCACGAGAGCCTGGGGCTGCCCCGGATTCGATCGGTGCTGCTCGGGCTCTTTGCCGCCATCGCGCTGTTGCTCGCCGCGGCAGGCATCACCGCGGTCGTGACCTTCGCCGTAGCCCAACGTACCCGCGAGATTGGGTTACGCATTGCGGTCGGCGCATCTCCCGCGGCGATTACCCGGAATGGCGTATCCCGCGCCGCGAAACCGGTCGTCATGGGGCTGCTCGTCGGTGTCGGCGCCGCGCTGCTCCTCGGGCGGCTGGCAACCACCCTGCTCTACGGGCTGGCGCCCAGTGATCCGGTGACACTTTCGGCAGCGGCTGGGGTGACGCTCGCGGTGGCCCTGGTCGCCGCCTACCTCCCGGCGCGCAAGGCGACCCGGGTCGACCCGCTTATCGCGCTCCGCGCGGAGTAACTCAGCCGCCGCTCTCCTTCAGGGTCCACCGGCTGGTATCCCGTCGGTCCACCTTGTCCATCATCCGGTCGAACGACTGCTGAAGGTCGATGCCCTCGCGGTTGGCGATGCAGATCAGCACGAAGAGGATGTCGGCGATCTCCATCGCCATGTCGCCCTCCGGCTCCTCCTGCTTCTTGGTCTTCTGCCCGAACCGGTGATTGATCTCACGGGCCAGCTCGCCCACCTCTTCGGTGAGCCGGGCCAGATTGGTGAGCGGGTGGAAATACCCCTCTTCGAAGCGGGAAATCCAGGCGTGGACGCGCGCTTGGGACTCGGAGAGCGTCATCTCAGCCGTTTCGCAGCGCGGCAATGATCGCCTTGGCAAAGTGGGGAAGATCGGCCGGGGTTCGGCTGGTAATCATGTTGCCGTCCACCACCACCGGGCTATTCTCCCATAGCATGCCCGCGTTGACGAGATCGTCCTTGATCGCGTCCACACTGGTGCCGCGTCGTCCCTTGACGATCCGCGCCGAGATCGGCACCCATCCCGCGTGGCAGATGAACGCCACCGGCTTCCCGGCCTCGAAGATCTCCCGCGTCAGCTGGAGTACCTTGGGGTACCTTCGCAGTTTGTCGGGCGCAAAGCCGCCGGGAATCACCAGCGCGTCGAATTCTCCAGCCTCAACTTCGTCCACCGTGCAGTCGGGCTTGACCGGATAGCCGTGCTTGCCCTGATAGATCTTCTCACCGAGGCCCGCCACCGTACACGAGGCACCCTCCTCTTCCAGACGGATCTTGGGGTACCAGAGCTCGAGGTCTTCGTACAGTGGGGCGGCGAAGAAGAGAATTCGCTTGTTGGTCAGCATGATGTCAGGGATCCGGGAATCCGGGAATCCGGGAATCGGGGAATCGGGGGTTCAGGTACTCGGGTCATGCGTCAAGTATACTTCCGCCAACCCCCTGATCCCGGATCCCCTGATTCCCTGATCCCCTGATCCCATGCGCTCACGCGATAAGATTCTTGCCAATCTCGAGACCATCTACCGCGAATCGTTCGAGCGGGCCAAGGAGGCTACCGACCCGCGCCGGATGGCGGACCTCGACAACGCCTATATGCGGGATCAGCTGATGCTGGAGATTCTGCTCGACATTCGCGACCTCTTTGCGGTGGCGCCGGCGGCGCCCGCCCAAGGCACCAGCGCCATCGAGAAGCTCGAGTCGCTGCGGCGCCTAGCGCGGGGCAAGCTCTAGGAAGACGCAAAGACGCAAAGACGCAAGGTAACTGCCTTCCCGATTGCATCCTTGCGTCCTTGCGTCCTTGCGTCTCATTCCGAGCGCAACGCCACCAGCGGATCCACCCGGGTGGCCCGGCGCGCCGGGACCCACGCCGCCAGAGCCGCCACCGCTCCGAGCATCAGCGCCGCTGCCGCAAAGCTCCACGGGTCGGTTGGCGTGGTGCCGTAGAGCAGGCTGGTCATCAGCCGGGAGAGAGCGATCGCGCCGAGCCCCCCCGCTACGATGCCGACCGCGGCCAAACCTAGCCCCTGGCGGAGGACCATCCCCTTGAGACTCGACGGCGCGGCGCCCAGCGCCATCCGGACGCCGAGCTCGCGGGTGCGCTGGGTCACCGCCAGGCTGATCACTCCATAGATCCCCATCGCCGCCAGCACCGCTCCTAGCCCGGCAAACAGGCCGATGGTCATCAGGATCACGCGGCGTACCGCCAGGGTTCCCGCCAGCAGTCCCTCCATGGACTCCGTGCCGGCGAAGCTGAGATCCCCTTGTAACGCCCACACCTCCTTCTGCACCGAACGGAGGATTCCGGCCGGATCCGGTTCGGTGTGGACGACGATCGTCATCGAGCCAAACCCCGACTGCTGATGAGGTATATAGTACTCCAGCCTCGGCGTTTCGCCGTGTCCGGTATAGCGGACGTCTTTGACCACCCCCACCACTTCGCGTACGGCCGGCGGACCCCGGAATCGCCCGCTGATCCGCTTCCCGACCGGGTCCTCACCGGGCCAGATCCGCTCGGCCATCGTCTCGCCCACCACGACCACCAGCTTGCCACCGGCGCGATCGGTTCCGTCGAAGAGGCGACCCTTGAGCAGCGGGATCCGCACGGCCGCGAAGTATCCCGGCGTCACGTACGTCACCCGGGCCGTCGGCTCCTGCCCGGGTTCATAGGCGCGTCCCTCGACGCCGAAGGGCGGATCCATTTCCGACCCCTCGATCGAGAGCGGCAGCGCCGATCCAGCGCCGGCCGCCACGACACCGGGCAGCGCCTCGATCCGGCTGAGGACTTGTTCCATGAACGCGGCGCGTTGGGCCGGCTCGGGATAGTAGTCCCAGAAGTGCGCGGTGAGCAGGAGGCGGTGGTCCGTCGCGAAGCCGAGGTCCTCGGACAACAACCGCCGGAGACTCTGGCCCAGCAGGCCTGCCCCCACCAGCAGGACCAGCGCAATCGCGACTTCCGCCGCCACCAGGATCCGTCCCGCGCGCCCGGTCCCTGTCGGCTGCCCGGCGCCGCGGCCGCCCCGCACAATCAGCCCGTCGCTGCCGCGCGAAAGGATCCAGGCCGGCACTGCGCCCGCGACCAGCACGGTGAGCAGCGTGGCCAGGAATCCCGCGCCGAGCACTCGACCATCCAGGGCGATCGACTCGATCCGCGGCAGCCCGGCGGAAGCGGCGGCGTGGATCACGCCCGGCAGTGCTACGGCGGACAGCACGAGGCCGGCAAGCCCGCCCGCGGCCGCAAGCACTCCGCTCTCCACCAGCAGTTGTCGCGCGATCCGCCCGCGGCCCGCACCCAGTGCGGCGCGCACCGCGATCTCTGAGCGGCGCGCCATTCCCCGGGCCAGTAGCAGGTTCGCGATGTTGACGCAGGCGATCAGCAGCACCAGCGCCACGGCGCCCAGCAGTACCCATAGCGCTTCGCGCACCGGGCCAGTGATGTGATCGAGCAGCGGAAGGACCGGCACCGTCACTCGCGCGTTCGCCACCGGGTGCTCGCGCCGGAGATCGGCGCCGATGCGGGCCATCTCGTCCCGCGCCTGGGCTATCGTCACGCCGGGCTTGAGCCGGCCCACCACGTTGTAATAGGTCTGCACCCGCATGGTGCGTTCGACGTCCGTGAACCCGCGGGCTGCGTAGACGTCCGCCCGCGCCGGGTAATCCAGCGTGGCCGGAAGAACGCCGACGATGAGAAAAGGCCCCTCCAGGTCCACGGTCTGCCCGATGATCCCGGGGTCGGCGCCGAACCGGGTCCGCCAAAGCGCCTCGGAAAGCATGACGGCCTTCGGGCCACCGGGCTCGTACTCTTCCGGATTGAACCGACGACCGACCACGGGCAGCACCCCGAGGTTTTCCAGAAAGCCTCTGGTGAGCTGGAAGGCAGAGAGATTTACCGGCTCACCCTGACTCCTGAAGTCGTAACCGTAGGGGATCGCCGCGGAAAGCTGCGTGAACGACCGGGCCCGGTCGCGCCAGTCCAGGAAGTTCGCCGGGGCCGGTTCCTCCCGCTCTCCTTTCTGCGTGTCGAGCTGCCACAACGTCACCAGGCGGTGGGCCTCAGGATAGCCGAGCGGCCGGAGCAGCACCCCGTTCACCACGCTGAACACCACGGTGGAGAGACCAATGCCCAGCCCGAGGGTGAGCACCGCGATCGCGGTAAAGCTCGGTGCCCGTTTGAGGCTCCGTGCCGCGAGCACGAGATCGCGCCACCACTCCTCAGCCAGCAGTCGGCGGCGCTTGGTTCCTTCGGTGGCGCGATCGGTGCGACCCAGCGATACTCGCGCGCCCTCGAGATCGCCGAACTCGCCGAGCGCCTTCCGTCGCGCCTCCTCCCGCGACAGACCGCTTCCCATCAGCTCTTCCGCCCGCATCTCGAGATGAAAACGCACTTCCTCATCCACCTCGACGCCGATGTCGGCTCGCTTCCGCCAGGGCCACCGAAACTGTATTCGCGCCATGGCTCAGCCCTCCGCCCGGCGCGCGTCGAGAATCCGGAACACCGCTGCGGCGTACTGCCGCCAGGTGCCCGTTTCGGCGCGCAGGGCGCGCCGTCCCTCCGCGGTGAGCTCGTAGTAGCGTGCCCGCCGGTTGTTCTCCGATGAGCCCCACGACGCCGTCACCACCCCGCGGCGCTCCAGCCGGTGCAGCGCCTGGTACAGCCCGGCGTCTTCCAGGCCGAGCGCGCCCTCGGAGCGCTCCCGGATCCACCGGGAAATCCCGTAGCCGTGCTGGCTTCCGAACGAGAGGGCCTTGAGGATGAGGATGTCGACGGTACCCTGGAGCAGGGCGAGCGGTGGACGCATGGCGAGGATTTCCCCTTACGTGGTGAGTGGAGGATACGGCGGCTCCACTCACATGGCAAGGGGTCGAGCCGTACCTTCGGGCCAGATCCGCTGAAACCTCGCTGAAACGCCCGCCGTCGGGAGGGTATGCCCCTCACCCGCTGGTTCCTGGCGCTGTCCCTGGCCTTGCCCCCGGTCGGCTGTCTCGGCATCAGCACCGGACCCAGCGATGATCCGGTGCCCGATCCCGCCGCCACGACTCGCATCCTCTTCGTGGGCAACAGCCTGACCTACGTGAACGACCTGCCCGGCATGGTCAAGGCGCTGGCCGATTCCGCCGGCATCACCGGCGTGCAGACCGCCCAGATCGCCAAGCCCGACTATGCCCTGGAAGATCACTGGAACGACGGTCAGGCCAGAGATGTGATCGACCGGGGAGGTTGGCACGTTGTGGTGATGCAGCAGGGGCCGTCGGCGGTACTGGCCAACCGGGCCAACCTCCGCCAGTGGGCGCGGACCTTCGCGGACCTGATCAAAAGCAAGGCCGGCGTTCCCGCGATGTATCAGGTGTGGCCGGCCCTGGCGAATTTCAGCGATTTCGACGCGTCGGCCGAGTCGTATCGGCTGGCCGCCCAGGACATCAGCGGCCGGTTCCTCGCCGCGGGCAATGCGTGGCGAGCGGCATGGGCCAGAGAGGCCTCCCTGCCGCTCTACAGCTCCGACGGTCTGCATCCGTCGGTCACCGGTACCTATCTGGCGGCGCTCACCATTTTCGGTGGAGTGTTCCATCGCTCGGTGATCGGCTCGCCCCGAGGGCTCCGGGTACCCGGCGGTTCCTTTCAGCTCGACGCGGACGTGGCCCTGCTGCTGCAACAGGCCGCCGACGAGGTGAACGCTCCGCTGATTCAGCCCTAGTGTCATCGCGAGGCCCGCAGGGCCGAAGCGATCTCAAGATTGCTTCGCCGCCGAGGCGGCTCGCAATGACTTGTCGACAAGGTCGGGATAGGTTTCCGAATGACTCGACTCCCGGCGCTCCTTCCATTTCTCCTCTTCGTTTCCTGTAGCTCCGGCCCCAAGGCCGACCTCGTCGTGTACGGCCGGGTCTGGACCGGTGACGCGGCCAGGTCCTGGGCGGGCGCCGTGGCGATCCAGGGAGACACCATTCTCGCCGTCGGCGACAGCACGGAGCTGGGCTCGTTCGTGGGAGGGGCGACGCAACAGATCGCCGCGGCGGGGGGCTTCGTCACCCCGGGGTTCATGGATGACCATGTGCACCTCTTCGGCGGCGGCTTCCAGCTGGCCAGCGTGGACCTGCGCGACGCCGATTCTCCCGGGGAATTCACCCGCCGCCTCAAGGCCTTTGCGGCCACCCAGCGGCCCGGGGACTGGATTCTGGGTGGAGACTGGGACCACGAGAAATGGCCCGGGGCGCCGCTCCCCGACCGCGCCTGGATCGACTCGGCGACGCCCGACAACCCGGTATTCGTGAGCCGCCTGGACGGCCACATGGCCCTCGCCAATTCCGCCGCCCTGGCCGCGGCGGGGTTGAGCCGCGGTGCGAGGGAAATTCCCGGCGGCAGCATTCTCCGCCGCCGGGACCGCGAGCTCACCGGCCTGCTCAAGGATGAGGCGATGGGCCCGGTGTTCGCCGTCGTTCCCGCACCCTCGCCGGCGCAGCTCGATTCCGCGCTGGTCCGCGCGATGCGCCATGCCGCCTCGCTCGGCGTGACCGGCGTGTCCAGCGTGAGCACCGGATGGAACGAGATCGCCGCGCTCCGGCGCGCCCGGGAGCGCGGGGCGCTCACCCTCCGCGTGTCCAACTACATCCCGCTCTCGGCCTGGCGCTCCATGGCCGACTCGCTCAGGGCCTCGGGCCCGGGCGACGATTGGATCCGAACCGCCGGCGTGAAGGGATTCGTGGACGGATCCCTGGGCTCGACCACCGCATTGATGTTTCAGCCCTATCTGGACGAGCCGGGCACCCGCGGGCTCTTCGTCACGCCCGAAGATTCGCTCCGTCGCTGGATCGCCGGCGCCGATTCGGCCGGATTGCAGGTGGTGGTACATGCCATCGGCGACCGCGCCAACGCGGTCCTGCTCGAC
Organism: Gemmatimonadales bacterium; assembly: GCA_045403135.1. GTDB lineage: Bacteria > Gemmatimonadota > Gemmatimonadetes > Gemmatimonadales > GWC2-71-9 > JABFSM01. Next base: position 35,837 of record JAXIPC010000086.1, read on the forward strand.
ATCTTCGACAGCGTGGCCAAGGCCCACGGTCCTCGCGACCGGCGGTTCCGGATCGAGCACGCCCAGCACATTCGAGCCGCGGATATCCCAAGAATTGCCGCGCTCGGCGTGATTCCCTCGATGCAGCCGTACCATGCGGCCGACGACGGCCGCTGGGCCGCCAAGCGGATTCGTCCCGAGCTGATCCGCACCACCTACGCCTTCCGGTCCCTGCTCGATGCCGGCGCGAAACTGACCTTCGGCTCGGACTGGACCGTGGCGCCGCTCGACCCGCGGGTCGGCCTCGAGGCTGCCCTCACCCGCCAGACGCTCGACGGCAGGAATCCCGAGGGTTGGGTTCCCGAGGAGAAGATCACCCTCGAGGAGGCCCTCCGCGCCTACACCTCCGCCAACGCCTACGCCGTCTTCGCCGAGTCCAGCCGGGGCATGCTCAAGCCCGGGTACCGGGCCGACCTGGTGCTGTTCGATCGCGATCTGAGCAAGCTCGCCCCGGGCCGGATCCACGAGGCGGTGGTCAAGGCGACGGTTGCCGGAGGCAAGGTGGTATTCCGGCAATAGCGACGCAGGAGCACCGAGAGTCCCGAAGCAGGGGAGGCTTGCGTGAAGTAACTTTGTAGAATAAAGTACTTGTTGTTGTCGTTCTCCGGGAGCATTCGTTGCCGAGCCTCCTCCGGGATCTCTACCTGGCCGTTCGAAGCCTGCGTCGCACACCGGGCTTCACCGTGCTTGCGGCCGGTTCACTCGCGCTCGCGATCGGCGCCAACTCCCTGATCTTCGGCGTCGTCAATGGCCTGCTCTTCAAGCCACTCCCGGTGTCCCGGCCGGAGCAGCTCGTGCGTCTGGGCGCGACCCGCGAAGGCACCGGTTTTGGCGCCTTCTCGTATCAGGAGTACCTCGGACTCCGCCGGAATACCCGGACCCTCGAAGGCCTCATCGCGCACCAGTTCAACAGCGTCACCGTGACAGTGGGAACGGTACCGCACACGGAATGGATGGAGTTGGTTTCTGGTAACTACTTCGGCGTGCTGGGCCTCTCGGTCACGCATGGCCGCGCATTCCTTCCCTCCGAGGATGCAACGCCAGGAACTGCGCCGGTCGTGGTCATCTCGCACGCGCTCTGGAACCGGCGCTTTGGCGGGAGGACCGATGTCGTGGGGCAGGCACTGAGAGTGAACGGGAAGCCGTTCACCGTCATCGGCGTGGCGCCGGCCGGCTTTCGCGGCACCTTCACCGGCTTCGGAATCGATCTCTGGATTCCGCTGATGATGCAGGCGACCGCGCTGCCAGGGTCCGGCTCACTCGACCAGCCCAGCGACCGATTCCTCATGCTGGTGGGCCGGCTCCGCTCCGGAGCGACCGCCGCCTCCGCCGCCACCGAGCTCGATGTCGTCGCGAGCGGCCTCGCCTCGACCGACACTGCGAGCTATCGCGACTATGGAATCCGGGTCGCATCGGCGAGTGGAGTGCATCCCTTCATCGCCGGCCTGGTCACGGCATTTCTCGCGCTGATGCAGGGCATCGTGGCAATGGTTCTCCTGAGCGCCTGCGCCAATCTCGCGAACCTCCTGCTGGTCCGGGCCGCGGGGCGCCGACGCGAGTTGGCGGTGCGCGCGGCGCTGGGCGGCCGGCGACTCCGGCTGGCCTGGCAGCTGCTGGCGGAGAGCCTCATCGTGGCCCTGCTGGGCGGCACGGTCGGTCTTCTGCTCGCCGGGTGGCTGGCGCGGGTGCTCTCGGGGATCCAGCTTCGGGTGGGGATCCCGGTCAGCCTGGATTTCCGGCTGGACTGGCGGATGGCGGCCTTCACGATGGCCATTACGCTGCTGACGGCCATCGCTGCCGGCTTCCTCCCGGCACTCCGGGCCACGCGCTCCGAGCGTCTCGCCGACTTACGGGTTGGCGGGGCCACCGTGAGCCACGACCGGGCTCGGCTGCGGAATTCCCTGGTCGTGGTCCAGATCGCCGTGGCCAGCCTGCTGCTGGTCAACACCGATTTGCTGCTCCAGAGTCTTCGGCACAGCCAAAGCGCCGATCCGGGCTTCGATCCCGCGAACGTCATGCTCTTGCAGGCCGAGCCGGAGCAGCTCGGTTACGATTCGACCCGTAGCAGGGCGCTCTGGGAGGAGATGCGCCTCCGCGCCCTGCGCATTCCCGGCGTCGAGACCGCCACCCTGGCCCTGTTCGTGCCGCTCGGCAATCGCGGAGACGAGCTCCGCGCGATAGCGCTCGGCAGCAGCGACACACCTGTTTCGCAGCTGTACAACATCGTCGCGTCGGGATACTTCCACGCCATGCGCATCCCCCTTATGGGGGGCAGAGATTTCTCTCCGGCGGATGTCCGTGGCACGCCGGACGTCGCCATCCTCAGCACGAGTGGAGCCCGGCGTTTCTTCCAGGAGCCCCGCCCGCTCGGGAAGCGGCTTCGCGTCGTGGATCGGGCCGGGCGTGATCGGCCGGTCGAGGTTGTGGGTGTCGTGGAGGACATCAAGTTCCGGTCGCTCGGGCACGCCGATCAATCGCTGGTCTACCTTCCTTCCGGGCAGTGGTTTCGAAGCGACATGGTCTTGCACGTCCGGGCCGGCTCGGGGGTGGCCGCCCTCGCGGTCCCGCTCACCCAGATGGCGCGCGGGCTCGAACCCGATCTGGCGGTCACGCTGCAGCCGATGACCGAGGCCACCGCATTCACCCTCATTCCCGCTCAGATAGCCGGGCGGGTTATCGGATTCGCCGGCCTCATCGGTCTGTTGCTCGCACTGATTGGCGTCTTCGGCGTGGCGGCCTATGCCGTGGCCCAGCGGACGCGCGAGCTGGGAATTCGCCTCGCCCTCGGAGGCAGCCGGCACCAGGTGCTGCGCCTGGTCGTGGGTCAAGGCCTTCGCCCGGCGCTACTCGGGATCGCGGTGGGCGTGTTCGGGGCTCTTCTGGCGAGCCGCCTCCTCGCCGGCATGCTCGTGGACGTCGCGGTGCTCAATGTGGAAGCGGTGCTCGCCGTCCCGCTGCTGTTGGGGGGTGTGAGCCTGCTCGCGGCGTGGCTTCCCGCCCGGCGGGTGACGTCGGTGAACCCGGCCGCGGTGCTTCGCGAGGAGTGAGTGGGGGCGTTCCGCTCGCGCCCGCTGGTTGCTAACTTTTCTCTATGGCAACCCGCCCCTCTGCGGCCCCCCGAACCAGGCCCAGCGCCCGGCTCGAGAAGGCCGATCTGCTCGACATGTTTCGCATCATGCTGCTCTCCAGACGGATCGACGATAAGGAGATCCAGCTCAAGCGGCAGAACAAGATTTTCTTCCAGATCAGCGGGGCGGGACATGAGGCGATACTGGTCGCGGCGGCCCGGGTACTCCGGCCGGCCTACGACTGGTTCTACACCTACTATCGGGACCGGGCACTCTGCCTCGGACTGGGCATGACTGCCACCGAGCAGCTGCTCTCCGCCGTGGGCGCCGCCGACGATCCCAACTCCGGCGGACGCCAGATGCCCTCGCACTGGGGCCACCGGGACCTGAACATCGTCAGCGCCTCGAGTCCGACCGGCACCCAGTACCTCCAGGCCGTCGGGGCGGCGGAAGCGTGGCTGCGCTACACCCAGAGCGAGGCTATCCCCGACCGGGACGAGCGGATCAAGGGAGATGAGGTCGTGCTGGTGACGTCGGGTGACGGCACCACCAGCGAAGGTGAGTTCTGGGAATCGCTCAGCACCGCCTGCAACCTCAAGCTGCCGATCGTCTACCTGATCGAAGACAACGGCTATGCCATCTCGGTGCCGGTGGAGGTCAATACGCCGGGCGGCTCGATCTCGAAGCTGGTCACCGGCTTCCCCGGCCTGCTGATTCTGGAGGTGGATGGCTGCGATCCGCTCGCCTCCTATGATGCGATGAGCCGGGCGGTGGAGTACGCCCGGGCCCGGAAGGGTCCGGCGCTCGTCCATGCCAAGGTCATCCGCCCGTACAGCCATTCCCTCTCGGACGACGAGGTCCACTACCGGCCCCCCTCCGAGCGGGACGCCGACGCCGCCCGCGATCCGGTGGTCCAGTTTCCGAAATACCTGGTGGAGCAGGGCGTGGCCGGCGAGGGAGAGATCGAGCGCATCCGCCAGCAGGTGGAGGAAGAGGTCGGAATCGCGGCGGACACCGCGCTCGCTTCGCCGCAGCCGCCTACCAGCTCCATCTACGACTACGTCTATTCGCCGGACGTCAATCCGGTCTCCGAGCAGTTCGATACCGAGGACGATCCTCGCTTCGTCGGGGAGCCGACCACGATGGTCGACCTGCTGAACGTGTGCCTGAAGGACGAGATGACGCGGGACCCGCGGCTCCTCGTCTTCGGCGAGGACGTCGCCGACGTGAGCCGTGAGGAGCACATGGGCCAGGTGAAGGGGAAGGGCGGGGTGTTCAAGGTCACCTGGGGCCTGCAGAAGCAGTTCGGCGGCCACCGGGTGTACAACTCCCCGCTCGCCGAGGCCAACATCGTCGGGCGCGCGATCGGGCTCGCCACCCGGGGCTTGAAGCCGGTGGTGGAGATTCAGTTCTTCGATTACATCTGGCCCGCGTACATGCAGATCCGCGACGAGCTCTCGATCCTGCGCTGGCGTTCGAACAACGCCTTTTCGGCGCCGGTGGTTATCCGGGTGACCTACGGCGGCTACCTCAAGGGCGGCGCGCCCTATCACTCCCAGACCGGCGCCGCGATCTTCACCGGCGTGCCCGGCCTCCGGGTGATCTGTCCTTCCACCGCGCTCGATGCAAATGGCCTGCTCCGCACCGCCATCCGCTGCGAAGATCCGGTGATTTTCCTGGAACACAAGCACCTCTATCGCCAGACGTACAACAAGGCGCCCAACCCCGGCCCGAACTTCATGATCCCCTTCGGGAAGGCCAAAGTCGTGCGGGAAGGCGGCGATCTCACCGTGGTGACGTACGGTGCCACGGTGCAGCGATCCCTGGTGGCGGCCAAGGAGCTGGAGGAGCGGACCGGCTCGCGCGTCGAGGTGATCGACCTCCGCTCGCTCTCCCCGGTCGACTGGGAAACGATCTACGCCTCGGTGCGAAAGACCAACCGCGCGCTGGTGATATACGAGGACTCCCTGTCGTGGGGTTACGGTGCCGAGATCGCCGCGCGGATCGCAGACGAGACTTTTGCCTGGCTCGATGCGCCGGTCCGCCGCGTGGCGGCCACTGATACTTTCGTGGCGTATGCGCCGGAGCTGGAAGATGCCATCCTGCCCCAGGCCGATGGGATCGGCAAGGCCATGGAAGAGGTACTTCGGTTCTAAGGCGGTTTCCTAGCGTCTTAGCGTCTTAGCCTCTGTCTTCGCCTCACAGCGGCACCATCGCCGCCGCCCACCCTGCCGCGTTCTTGTCGCTCTCATAGACCCGGTCCGCATCCACCAGGAGCCGGCTCCCCGCGCGGCGGATGGGCAGGCGGTCCATGTTGCGCGTGGCGCGTCCCGAGAGGAATACCCCGTCGGGCGAGTATTTCGATTTGTGCTTCGGACACTGGAACCGGTTATCGGCGGGAAGCCACTTGAGGGCAGTGTTTTGGTGGGGGCAGGACAGCGCGAACGCGAAACACTCGTCCCGGTAGCGCACCACCATGACGTCGTTCTGCCGGTCGATGATGGCCCCGTCGCTCGCAGGCACCGGGTACTCCACGTCACCCGTCATCGGCCGCCGCCGTCCCGCCATCAGCATGACTCCCAGTTCCGCGAACCCCCGGAGGAAATCGCGGTGGCTGGCGGGGCGGCCGCAGCCGGCGCTGGGCACTCGGTTGTGATCGGTCATTTCTAGAAGAGCGGGATCATCGACCAGCTGAGGATCCGGTGCACGGTCCAGGCGGTCTGCATCGGGTCCGGTCAAACGGCGAGGAGCGCGGTGCCGAGGAGCAGCGAGCCGAACCAGAGGAAGAGGCTCGTCTTGGCCCAGTTCCTGAGCCGGCGCCACATCCTCCGCGGGTGTTCGCTGTGATTGCGCAGAGCGGCCTCGGTCCGAGCCAGCAGCACCCCATTGCCCAGCAGAACTGTGATCAGGCCCATCTTGAGCCAGAAGAGCGGCGAGGGGAGCAAGGCCTCCACGTCGGCGGCGAGCAGGAGCAGGCCGCTCACCAGGGTCACCGACATTCCCAGGACGACCGGCCGGTGCACCGCCCGGAGCTCGTCGAGGTGGCTGCGGCGGGCCGCGGTTCCGGCCCGCGCCATCCGGAGCGTCGCCCGGTCCGCGGCGATCGCGAACCCGCCTCCCAGCAGCAGTCCCCCGAGGTGTCCGAAGAGGACACCGGTCGAGACGAGCTTGGACTCCCTGTAGAGCTGGGCCCACGGGGCGGTGAGCTGCACCGCAGAATCGATGACCGACATATAGGAGGGTTTTGCAGAAGCCATGCCACCCTGCCGCCCCGGCGATTCTGTCCCACGGGAGGGACGCTGCCGCGCGAGGAATTGCGCTGTCGAAACCACTGGTCACCGGTCCCTGGTCACCGGTCACGCTTCTTGCCTCCCGTTCCCCCGTCAGCCCGCCCTGCCGCCCCCTCCCAAGCAACGTTTTGAGGACATAGTGTGTCTAGGCCCTAGACAGCCTATGTTCTCACCATGACTCCTTCACCCAGGCGGGACCTCCTTCGGGGCACGCTGGACATGCTGATCCTGAAGACGCTCAGCGCCCAATCGATGCACGGCTATGGCATTGCGCAGCACATCCACCGGCTTACCCGGGACGTCATCCGGGTCGAAGAGGGCTCCCTCTACCCTGCGCTGCAGCGCATGCGGCAGAAGGGGTGGATCAAGTCCGACTGGCGGCTCACCCCCCACAACCAGAAAGCCCGCTACTACACCGTGACGGCCGAGGGCCGCCGCCAGCTGGGCGAGCAGGAATCGAGTTTTGCCGAGGTGATGGCGGCGATCGGCCGGGTGATGAGACCCGTCTGACCCATGGCTCACACAGGAACGTGAGGACGTTATGCGCGAATGGCTGAGCAGACTTCGTGACTGGCTCCAGCGGGATCAGCTGGACCGTGAGCTGAACGAAGAGCTCCGTTTCCACCAGGCTCAGCTCGAGCGGGACGCCCGCGCGCAAGGCGCGAGCCCGGCAGAGGCGCCTGACCTGGCTCGACGCCGGCTGGGGAGCCCGCTCCGGGTCCGGGAAGAGAGCCGCGACCGGTGGTCATGGCCCTGGCTGGATCATGTCCTGAAAGACGCCCGCTACGCGTTCCGCGGGCTTCGCCGGTCTCCCGGCTTCACGGCCACCGTCGTGCTCACGCTGGGGCTCGGCATCGGCGCCAACGCCGCGATGTTCGGCGTCATCGACCGGCTGATGTTCCGGCCCCATCCGTACCTGCGCGATCCCGGCCGGGTCCACCGGGTCTATTTGAAGTGGAACGAGCGCACCCGCACCCGGGTCATGCCCGCGTTCGAATACACCCGCTATCTCGACCTGAAGAAATGGACCAGCGCCTTCTCTCAGTACGCCGGGATCGCGGATGCCACCATGGCGGTCGGCACCGGCGACGCGGCGCGCGAGCGCCCGATCGCGACGGTGAGTGCCTCCTTTTTCGATTTCTTTGATGCCCACCCCGCGCTGGGGCGTTTCTTCGGAGCGTCGGAAGACGTGACGCCGGTCGGCGCACCCGTGGTGGTGTTGAGTTACCGATTCTGGCAGTCGGAGTTCGGCGGCCGCGACGTGATCGGTCAGCCGCTCACGGTGCGGAATATCCCCTCGACCATCATCGGGGTCGCCCCGCGTGGATTCATCGGAGTGGCGAGCCGGGTGCCGCCCGATCTGTTCATGCCTATCACGACCTACGCCGGCAACAGCCCCGGCGCCAGCGATCGGATCAACTACTACAAGACCTATAACTGGGGCTGGATGAGTGTGATGCTGCGCCGGAAGCCGGGCGTGAGCGTGGCAGAGGCATCCGCCGATTTGAGCGGCGCCCACCTGCGCAGCTGGACCGCTGAGCGCGAGCTGGATCCTGAAGTCACGCCCGCGGAGGTCGCCAAGCCCAGCGCGATCGCCGGACCGCTCAAGGTCGCGGCCGGTCCCGAGCCGGGTCTCGAATCCAAGACGCTGCTCTGGCTCACCGGGGTCGGGATGGTCGTGCTGCTGATCGCCGGTGCCAACGTGGCCAACCTCATG
>JAXIPC010000011.1:0-6493 GCA_045403135.1 Gemmatimonadales bacterium
GGTGGTCATGCCCGACAACGAGAACGAGGCCTACTTCCTCACCTCGGGATGGACCAAGACGCTGGACGGCGGCCGGACCTCGATCAACCCGCCCTTTTCCGAGGTGCCGGGGGGAGACCATCACGACATCTGGATCGATCCGGCCAACGCCAACCGGATGGCGGTGGGGCACGACGGCGGGATCTCGATCAGCGCCAATCGGGGCAAGACCTGGAACCAGGTCCAGCTTCCGATCGCCCAGATGTATCACGTCACCGTCGACACCCGGATTCCCTACTACGTCTACGGCAACCGCCAGGACGGGCCCTCCGCGCGGGGGCCGAGCAACAGCCGGATGGCGGGCTTCTTCGGGGACGCCGGCATCCCGCGCGGGTTGTGGCACTCGGTGGGTGGCGGCGAGAGCGGCTGGGCCACACCCGACCCCGAGGACCCCAATCTGGTCTGGTCCAGCGCCTCTGGCTTCGGCAGCGTGGGCGGGATCGTCTCCCGCTACGACGTCCGCACCGGGATCGCCAACAACATCGAGATCTGGCCCGAGATGACCGCCGGCCACTCGGCCCGGGAGGTAAAGTACCGCTTCCAATGGACCTTCCCGGTAGTGATCTCGCCCCACGACCGGAATACGCTCTACGTCGGGAGCCAGCATGTCCACGTCACCAGCGACGGCGGCAAGACCTGGCGGGAGCTGAGCCCGGACCTGACCCGGAACGACACCACCCGCCAGGGCATCTCCGGTGGCCTCACCCCGGACAACATCGGCGTCGAATACGTCGGCGTGGTCTTCGCGATCGCCGAGTCGAAGCTCGAGAAAGGACTCATCTGGGCCGGCACCAACGACGGCCTGCTCCAGTTGACCCGGGACGGCGGGCGGACCTGGACCAACGTGAGCCCTAACATCACCGGGCTGCTGGAGTGGGGCACGATCAGCAACATCGCTCCGTCCCGCTACGAGGCCGGAACCGCCTATGTGACGGTGGACGGTCACCAGGTGGACAACCGGGATCCCTGGGTCTACAAGACGACCGACTACGGCAAGAGTTGGAAGCTGATCGTGACCGGAATCCCCAGGACGCCGCTCAGTTATGCCCACTGGATCAAGGAAGACCCGGTTCGGCGCGGGCTGCTCTACCTCGGCACCGAGAACGCCCTTTACGTCTCGTTCACCGATGGGGAGCTCTGGCAGCCGCTCCAGAGCAACCTGCCGCACGCCCCGGTCCATGACGTCACGGTCCAGGAACACTTCAACGACCTGGTGATCGCCACGTACGGGCGCGGCTTCTGGATCCTGGACGACATCACCCCGCTCCAGCAGCTCACCGCCGAAGTGGCCGCGAAGGAAGTCCATTTGTTCACGCCGCGACCGGCCTATCGGCTCCGGGGCGCGGAGGCGCCGATGATGGCGGTGTATGATCCGGTCGCCGGGCAGAATCCGCCATACGGCGCCTCGATCAGCTACTGGCTCAAGTCGGCGAAGGACAGCGTCTCGATCACCATCCTGGATCCGAGTGGAAAGGAGATCCGCACGCTGAAGGACACGACCACGACGGCCGGGATCAACCGGGTGTACTGGAATCTCCAAACCGAGCGATCGAAGGAGGCGTTGCTGCGCACCCCGCCGCTCTACGCGCCCCACATCCGGGCCGAGCTGGCCGGCAAGCAGAGCCCGAGCTTGGGCCGGGTGGCGCTGCTGGCGGCACCGGGCCGGTACACCGTGAAGCTCAAGGCCGGAGGCCAGGAGCTCACCCAGACGCTCGAGGTGAGAAAGGACCCCAACACGCCGGGAACCGAGCAGGACATCCGGGCTCAGATGGAGCTAGCGGGGGAGCTGAGTGGTGCGCTCGACAGCGTCATTGACATGACCAACACCATCGAGGTGGTCCGAGTGCAACTGGCCACGCTCAAGGCGGTCGCGAAAGACCACAAGGATGTTGCCGCGGCGGCCGACTCGCTGGAGCAGAAGTTCGTTGCGGTTGAAGAGCAGCTCACCCAGGTCCGGATCACCGGGCGGGGCCAGGATATCATCCGCTATCCCGCGAAGACCGGCGAGAAGCTGGTCTACCTGATCAACGACATCGGAAGCACCGACAACGCACCGACCGCGTCGCAGCGGGAGGTGGGCGGGGTGCTCCGGCAGCGGGCGCGGGCGGCGCGAGACGAGCTGGACCAGGTCATCCAGCGCGATCTCGACCAGTTCAATCGGATGCTGCGGGACAAGGGACTGGGCGGGATCTTTGCCAGGGGGGAACCGCCCAAGACTCCATGACGTGGCCCCGCGTCACGATGCGCTCACCCAAGTGAGCGTAGGAACGGCAGGCTCGGCGCGAAGAAGTACTCGCCGCCCCGTAGCGTCACGGCAGACTCGAAATTGAAAGTCTTCGTGCCGGCCTTCTTGTCGCCCCATGACTTCGGCCAGTGCTGCGGCTCACCGGCGTCTTGCCCGATCAACGGATCGTCGCCTGTGTCCGGCAACAGAATCGGTACGATTGACTTCGGAAAATGAGGATTGTCGGCCCAGGACTGCTGGAGAAACTCGAACTGATCGTCCACGCTTGCCTGACAGCACATGAACAGCAAGCCGCGGTCCGCTGCCCGATCGGGGTCGCCCTCTACCGTAGCGTCCAGGCCGGGCGTTGGTTTCCCATAGGGTATGCCACGGCGGGTAATGCGCGTGGTGTCATTCTTTTCATGCGATCGCAGCGGGGTCCCATCCCTGGGGTTCAGCTTTCGAATGTGCGCGTGGAACGGACACTTGAGGCCGTCCTCGTCCTTGGCATAGTCGAAGGTGTTGGGTATCAGCCGAGCGACTCCCTGGGGTGCGTTGGCAGTAGTCAGTGGCGTCCCGTCCTTGAACCGCCCCACCACCATTGCTCCCGCGAGGTCCTCGCTCACGTGCAGCGCGAGTGATAGCGCGCGAATCTGGGTCTCGAACAGGAGCACATTCTGCCGCAGCTTCCGAAACACGAAGTAGGTGCCGTAGGCATCCGCCGTCTTCGTCAATGGGTCGGTCACGAGCAGTTGGGCCATCGGCGCCGCGTTGTAGCGATGGCCTTCCCGGTGGCCGCTGGTGATGTCTTCCTTGGTGAAGAGCGGATTGCTCACGCCGTCCACATAACCGAAGTGCTCGATAGGAGCGCCGGCTTCGCCCTCGGGCGCGTTCCAGCGAAGCGTTATTCCTTCCTCGATGCGCAGGACCTCGGCAACGCCCGAGAGCAAGGCGTTCATCGACTCAACGGCCGCATTGAGCCGATCGGGCTTGTCGTCCGCAATCGTGATAAGGGCATGAATCTCCTGCTGATACGGTGCGTCCCACGTACTCGGTTTGGGGTCCTTGTCGGTTGCGCCGAGCACATGCTCGATCGCGCTGCTACCCTGATTCTTCATTCCCTTCCGGTACGCTTTGCTCTTGAAACCATCGGTCTTGAAGTCCAGGAATTCATAGCCTTTGGCGGACAGGAAAAAGCCCCGCACGGTGCCGCCATCCTGCCGCTTCGCTCGCCACGCCGCGACTTGGTCGTAGTGCTGCCTGGCCGTGGTGACCATCGGCGCCAGTCGGGCCTGAATCCAGGTGCGTGCCGCTGGTGCATCGTCGACGAAGCGGAGGAACATCAGGCGCGCGTAGTCACGCCCGTGAGAGATAAGGATGTTTGCTTGGAGGTTGTTCAGCAGGTCGGCATACGCAGGGGAGAGGATTGCCACCGTCTCAGCGGGCTTGTGCAAGTCGAGCGCCATGATTCGACTCCTCGTGTCAACATCCCAGTTCTCGAAAGCTGTCGCCCCGGAGTGGGCGGCGTCAAGAGCATATCACGACAAGCGCGAGTCCGTACCTAGTAGATCTTCTAGTCGGATCACTCGAACCCGACCAGGCCGGGGTGGGAAGGCAGGCCAACCCTGCCGCGGGGCCTGGGTGTCGGCCGAGGCTGACTTTGCGAGAATATTCCTTTCTGGACCTAGGTCTGGGGAGGAATAGTGTGATCGAATGGGCTCGGTCAGGCCCTGTGGGGCCGCCACGCTCCGCCTGGCGAGACGCGGCGGGCTCCCCTCCGCTAGATTCTCTCCCCGGAGGCCCCCCCCCCGTCGTGGCCGATGTGCTGCGGATGCTCCAGGAAGGCCTGGCCGGCCGCTATACGGTCGAGCGCGAGCTCGGCCGGGGCGGCATGGCGGCTGTCTTCCTGGCCCGGGACCTCCGCCACGACCGGCTCGTTGCCCATCTATCAGCTCGTGGGCGAACCGGTCAAGGCGATGGAGCAGCTCGTGGCGGATTCGCTGGCGCGCTAAGCGCGCACCAGGCTCTCCAGCGATCTCCGAATCGCCCGGATCGTATCGGGCGTGGTGCGGCAGCAGCCGCCAATGAGGCGAGCTCCGCGCTCGAACCAGCCCGGTGCGCTCTCCCCGAAATCGCAGGTTCCGTCACCCGGCACCCAGCGGCGCTCCCCGGCATCCCATCGCTCACCGCTATTGGGATAGATCACCAGCGGCTTGTCGGTGACGGCGGCCGCGGCGGCGAGCAGTGGTCCGGCCAGCGCGGGCGCCACGCAATTGAAACCCACCGCGACGACCTGACGATGGCCGGCTACGGCCGCAATCGCTTCGGCGACCGGCTGTCCCTCGCTCACCCGCAATCCGTCCCGGCATGTGAAGCTCACCCACACCGGTATTTCTGGCCGGCCGTTCAGCAGCTCGAGCACCAGCAGAGCCTCGTCAGGCGAAGGGATCGTCTCGATCGCGAGCAGGTCCGGTGCGGCTTCGATCAACGCCTCGAGTCGCGGCCCATGAAAGTCCGCCAGCGCCTGGCGGGAGACAGCGTAGTTCCCGCGATACTCCGAACCGTCGGCGAGCGCCGCGCCATACGGGCCGATCGAGCCGGCCACCAGCGGCCAGACCCGCCGGCTCGCGACCCCTCCCGCGGCGTCCCAGAACCGCTGCCGCGCCTCCTGGGCAAGCTCAACGCTGAGCCCGATCACCCGCCGAGCCTCGCTGGGCGTCGTTCCGCGGGCGGTGAAGCCGGAGAGGCTGGCCTGATAGCTCGCGGATACGGCGACGTCGGCGCCGGCGGCAAAGTAGGACTCGTGAACCAGACGGATCAGCCCGGGATTCTCGAGCAAGAGCCTGGCCGACCAGAGTGGGTCCAGGAGGTCGGCGCCCCGGCGCTCGAGCTCGGTGGCCAGGCCGCCATCGAGCACCGCGAATCCTTGCGCCGCGAGGAATGCAGTGAACATCAGGGAAAGAGCGGCGGCGCGATCCGCTTCCTGGTGGCCTGCTCGAAGGCGTAGGCCAGCTCGATCAGCCTGGGCTCCGAGCACGCCGTCCCGGTGAAGCTCACGTTGAAGGGCGCCGGCTTGGGCTCGAACCCCGCCGGAAACACGGTGGCGCTGGTGCCCGGTTGAACCGGCACGAAGCCGAAGGGCACCGTCACCGTGGGATAGCCCGGCCGGGCCCCGATGTTGGCGCTATTTGCCGAGGGAAAGAGCAGCGCGTCGAGCCGGTGCGCTTTCAACGCGGCGTCGATGCCGTTGGTCGCGGACAGCAGAATATCCTTGCGCCGGTCGGCCTCGTACCGGACGCGGTCCGCCTGAAGATCCATCTCGTCGGAGACATCGAGGTTCGCCTGGCCGTACTTGATGGCGCCGGCGCGCTGGTGGGCGATGTTCCAGGCCCGAAGCTCGGCGAGGGTCTTGACCGGCGCCGCCGCACCCAGCGACTTGAGCCAGGTGTTGAAATCGCGCTTCATCCCGTACTTGAAGGCAATGGAGCAGTCGGCATCGCGCCCCTTCGCGTTATCGAGCCCGCCGCAGACGTTCCAGCTGAGGAAGTTGGCCCCGGCCACCGTGTCGACCACGCTCGGAATGTCGGCGGGGTCCACGATCACAGCACCACGAGCCTTGAGCACCGCGATCGCGCTGTCCATGACCTTGCGCTGGGCGTCGCCCAGGCCGCCGCGGGGATTAGTGCCGGTGGTGCGGTCGTAATAGAAGGTGCGGGGGATCCCGATGCGGGCGCCGGTCAGGCCGTTTGGGTTCAGGAATTTGGTGTAGTCCCGGGCCGGGGGCGGCGGGCACTTCTTCGTCGCAGCGTCGTTCGTGTCCGGCGTCGCGCTCTCCAGCACGCCGAGCATGATGGCGGCATCGGCCACGTTGCGGGTCATGGGCCCGGGCGTGTCCTGGTCGGCGCTGATCGGGATGACGCCGTAGCGGCTCACCCGCCCCACCGTGGGCTTGATCGCGGCGAGCATGTTCTGGTTGGCCGGGCTCAGGATGGAGCCGGAGGTTTCGGTGCCCACGTTCGCCGCCCAGAAGCTGACGTTGGTCCCCACGCCGGAGCTGGACCCTCCGGTGCCAAGCACCGGCCGGCCGTCGAAGCTGTTGTCGCGGGGGTCGCGGCGCGGGTCCCAGGGATTCATCCCGTATCCCGTGAGTGCGTTGTAGTTGCCCGGCATCCCGCTCGCGACCCAGTTGGCCAGCTCGGTGAGCTGGGTCTTGGCCAGGATGATCGCGCC
>JAXIPC010000035.1:0-6228 GCA_045403135.1 Gemmatimonadales bacterium
GGCGCCACTGGTTTGGCCGGCGCTCGTTGTCGGTTCCATTCGCGGTGATTGCCGCCAGCACGCCGGACCGCTCCGAGCCGGCGGTCCCCAGGACCGCTCCTCGCCACGCGGCAAAGGACCCGCCCTCGAGCTCAGCCTCGATGTTTCCGGGGCCACGGCCGCGCGCTGCGTCCAGCGAGATCACCCCTCCGATGGCCGCGCCGCCGTAGAGCGTGCTCTGGGGGCCGCGCACCACCTCCAGGTGGCCCAGGCCGGTCAGGTCCGCCCCGCCCAGAAAGCTGCCGTAGCTGGTGTTGGCGTCGTTGACGCGGATGCCGTCCACCAGCAGGAGGGTCTGGCTGGAGGACGCGCCGCGCATGAAAACCGAGGTGACCGCGCCCGACCCGCCGTTGGAAAAGGACGCGCCACCGGCGACCAGCCCAAGCGCCTCGCGCAAGCTGCGCTGGTGGCGCCGTCCGAGCTCGGAGCGCAGCAGGAGATCGGTGCTGCTGCCCACCGACTTGATTTGGGTCGGTACACGGTTGGCGATGACGGTGATCTCCGGAAGTCGGGTGGTGTCGGGCGTTTGCGAAGAAAGAGGGACGGCGGACGCGAGTGCGAACGTGACTGCGAGGACAGCGGGCGGACAGGCGGACAGGCGGACGGGCGGACAGGCTGTTGCGGACATGGGTGCTCTCCAGAACCGAACGTGGGGCCCCGACACAAATCGCCCTGCGTCCTTGGGAGGCGCAGGGCGAGACGGGGACGTCGGTGGAGACACCTCGGGCCCCGCTCCCCCCCCTCGAGGGAATCGTGCGGGAGCAGACGCGGCCGGTCTCCTGGCTTGAGGCACCGTCGCCGGCCTTCCCGGGGTCGAAAGCCCCAGTGGCAGGGAGTGCGACGGTGTGCTGCCTCTTACAGTGGCGGGGCCGCGCCGGCGTTGCACCGGACTTCCGGGTGGCCGCGTCTGCTGCACTTCAGTTGTGCGAGAATACTAGCCTAACTCACCCGCCCTTGCCGAATCCGATGCTGGCGACGATCCCGAAGGTCGGGTCCGCATTGTCAAGACCGATCGGAATGTTGACGAACGGCTTCAGCACGAACCTGGGGCTGATCAGGAAACCCGCGCCGCCGCTCAGGATGCCGTAGCCATCCGTGGAGGTGTCGCTGAGCGTGCCGGTTTCGACCTTGGCGCGGTTGTAAACCACCATGATGGAAGCGGTCGGGATGATCGTGAAGTCGGCGCTGGCAGCCACCGGAATTCCCACGCTCAGTCCGCCCGCCGCGGCGATATTCGAGATTTCCACGATGCCGAGGTCCGGACCGGTAGAGAAACCCACTTGAGCGATGGGACAGAAGGCCACCTTCTTCTCGCCGCCTCCGCCCAGCTGGAAGCCGAGGGTACCGGTCGCACCCTTGGCATTGGCGTCGGTGTCGTCGAAATCGATGTAGTGTCCCCCAACGCCGAAAAACACCCCGGTCGACTTCCCAAAGTGGAGATCCAGGCCGAACTGCTTCGCACTGTTCCCGGTTTCCGCCGAGAGCTGCAGATTCGTCGGTGAATTCAGCCCCAGACAGGCCTGCGCATCCAGCGTGGAACCCATGGCAGTACCGAGCATCAGCACTGCCACTCCGGACAGCATGCGACGCATATCGTCTCCTCGGAGGATGAAGTTGGTGCTGCCTGAGGAAAGGGGCGGCCATCGGAAGCCGCCCCTTCACCCTGAACAGAATCTGGCCGTGCGGGGCTAGACGCCACCAAAACGAAGTCCAACCACGATCGGAATAAAATTGGTCGAGCCAGGGTCGCTGCGAATCGAGACCCAGCGCCCTTCGGCAAAGAAGTCCATGCGATCCTTCAGGTGGATTTGCAGGCCGGCCCCGAGATTGAAGGCAAACTTGGTTTCGCCATCAGTCGCACCGCTGGCCTTCGCGTTATAGAACCCCACGCCGCCCAGCAAATAGGGGTGCATTTTCGCGGGACGCTTTCCCGGTGTCCAGACCAAATCCCCGTTGACACCAATCATGCGAATATGGCCGGTGCCGACGTCCGGAGAGTGGCGCACATACTGCCCATCGATTCGGCCTCCCAGCACGCCGCTGGGACCGGTGATTCCCGCGACGACTTGGCCGAGCCAGCCGGTCTTGAACCCATCGGCGAAGTCTCCGGTCGGTATCGAGAGTCCCCCGCCGAAACCGACGTAGCCGCGGGCCTGGGCCGCCGCCGGCTGAGCGGCTATCGCACCGAACAACAGGGCCGTCGCAGCCAGGCCCGTGATCTTCCGCATCATGGAGTTAGCCCTCTTAGTGGTTAACATGAAAAATTCTTAACAACCCATCACGCACCTTTAAAGACGGTGTCGCCGGTGCAAGCTGCACATCGGTGGCGTCGCCGCATGGGGGCTGCTTTTCGGTGGGTCTCACTTATCCCCCCGTGTTGATGCGGATGCCGACGGTCACCGGGATGTACTTGTGATCCTTGGTATAGATGAAGCGGGATTCGAGGAAGAACCACACCTTGCCGGTACCGCCGATGTTGAGTCCCGCGCCGGCGTTGAACCCGGCGTTATTGGTGGTTTCGTTAGCGCCGCCGGCTACGCCGCTCTTGTACTTGAAGCTGCCATAGGTGGGTCCCCCCATGATGTACGGCCGCACGCTGCCGGCGCGCGTGGGGTGGAGAACGAGATCCGCGTTGACCGTGATGATCTGGTCCTTCGGCTTGACGCTCGATGTCCCCGCTTCGTAGTTCACCCCCGCGTACTGGCCGTCCAGCCGGAAGGTCACTTTGCCGGCCCCAGGCGCCACGCCGACCATCGCCTGGAAGTGGTATCCCATCGATTTCACGTCGCTGCCGAAGCTTCCCTTGGTGGGAAATATCACCCCGCCGCCGAGCCCCAGGACCACCCTGGTTTGCCCTGACGCGCCCGCTGTGGCAAGCACCAGGAGAGACCCGTCGTCGTCGCCGACCGCAAAGTGCCTCTCATGCCGACCTCCGGAATCAGGGTTTCCCAGGGTACCCGGAGACACCCGGCGGGGTCTCCGTCCAGCGAAATTCAAGTCCATAATATTGGAAGCGGTCTGAAATCACGCCAGACGGGCGCTCGGGCGACCGCCTGCCCACGCGCATGGCGCTAACTTCAGGCATGTCTCCTCGCGAGCTGATCGACACCTTTGCTCAAGGCTGGTCCAAGGGCCAGGTCGATCTCATCATCTCGGTGTTCAATACCGACGCCGTCTTCCTGGAGACCCCGTTCGCCGAGCCGCTCACCGGGCCCGACGCGATCCGCCGCTACTGGAGTGACGTCCCCTATCACCAATCCGAGATCAGCGTCAGCACCGGCGAGGTCTACGTCGCCGGGCCCTGGTTCGCCACGGAGTTCAAATCAGTATTCCGCCGCCGTCGGACCGGCGACTGGATCGAGGCTCGCGGCGCCCTCTTCTGCGAGACCGATGGCGGGCGCATCTCGGAGATGCGCATGTACTGGCACCGGACTCCTTGAGTCCATGAGGGGAGAACCGAGCCGGCCGCCTGTCCTTTTGAACGGACAGGACCATCGCCAGGAGCCGGGCCGGAAGTCGTTATGAAACATGGATTTGGGGCAATTGGCTGGCATGGCACGGATCTGGATATTGCCTTGATTGTTCGGCGAGTGTCCATTTCACATACAGGTATCGCCAGCGGTCGGCGAAGTCGTCCCGGGAGGTAGATATGCTGACTCTCTTCGCGCTTCTCTCCACCATCGGCTCCGGCTCGGTTACGGCCGAGCCCCCGGAGGTCCGGTCGCTTGGGTCGGAGAGCGCCCCGATCCGGCTCTGGATGAACAACGACCGCCGCTACCGTCCGGGAGACCGGGTTCGGTTGCAGGTCGATGCCGACGCCGATGGCTACCTCCTGGTACTCAACTACGACACCGAGGGCCGGGTCCGGGTGCTCTTCCCGCTCGATCCCCGGGACGACTCGAAGGTCCAGGCGGGCCGGCGCTATGAAGTGCGGGACGGCAATACCCAGGAAGCCTTCCGCGCCTCCGGGGACGGCACCGGGTTGATCTTCTCCGCGATCTCTCAGGACCCCTGGCGCTTCGAGGACGTGGTACTGGCCGATCGGTGGGATTACACCCGCCTCGAGATCGACCCCAGCTCCAGGAATCCGGAGGCCGATCTGTCGAACCTGGTCCAGAGCATCGCCGGTCCGAGCGGATTCGACTACGACATCATCGGGTATCGGGTGTACGGAGAGTCCACCTACTCCCGCGGCTACAACTCGTACACGAACATCTATCTCCATGACACCTACAACAACTGCTACACCAGCAGCTTTTTCTACAACAGCTGCCGGGGCTGGCCCTATGACGGCTGGGCCTATGGGTTTGGTTACTCGCGTTACCGCTATGGATACGGCTACTACCCGTACGGTTACGGGTATGACCCCTTCGGCTACGGCGGGTACTATCCCTACTATCCCTACCGGCCCGGCGGCAGCAACCGGGGCCCGGTCCTGGTTGGCCGGCCCCGCAGCTACACGGTTCAACCCCGTCCGGCGCTTGGCACGGGGCGGTTTTCGGGGACGCCGGCCAGCGGTCGCAATTCCGGCCGTAATGTGACGCCGACGATCGACTGGCGGTCCCGGGCTCGTCCGGTGGGCGGTATCGCCGGCCGCGGCCCCGAGGCGGTATCGCGCGGTGGCAGCGGAGATCGCGGTCCCCAGGCGGCGCCCCCGGCTCGGCGTTCCCGTCCCGAAGGCGTGAGTTATCCGGCGGCCCGCGGAGGCGACCGTGGTGGCAACGATCGCGGCATCAGCGACCGTGGCCGCAGGGAGGCGCCGGCAGCGCGCGGCGGCAATGATGGGGGGCGGTCGGCCCCTCCGGCCCGCAGCGAGCCGTCGCACCGCAGCGCTCCGCCCGCCCGCTCGGAGCCTTCGCACAGCGGTGGGGGCGGTGGACATGCGCCGTCGCCGCCGCCGTCACGGCCACGGAGACCGTAAGGAGGGTCGGACGTTCGGACAGTCAGTCGGTCAAACGGACGGAACGGGCGGCGATCAGCCGCCCGTTTTGCGTTGGGTGTACTCGAGGGCCCATTCCAGCAGATCGGCGCCACGGAGGCCCACCTTCATCGCGGTGGCCACCGCAGCTTCCTCGCTCATCCCCTTGTCCAACATGAAGTAGGGGATCAGCACGCCGCCCACTCGGTTGGCGCTGGCGCAGTGGAGCAGCAGGGGTCGTCCGGCATGGCTCCGAATGGCCGCCAGCGCGGCATCCATGACGGCGTCGTCGAGCGCACCCTGGCGCACGCTCACGTTGACGTACGTCATGCCGAGCTCGCGAACCAGGGCCGGTTCATCGAAGGGCCGGGGCTCCATCGGGTCGCGGATGTCGATCACCGCCTCGACGCCCTTGGCGCTGAGCTCCCGCATCTCCGCCGCGCCGGGCTGGCCGGCGGTGTAGAGGCCGGGGAGGGGTTCGGCGAAGTTCGGGATGGTGGACATGGCGTAAAGGTAAGCGGTGAGCGGTGAGCTTACCTTTCAGCCATGCTGCGTCTGGCGATCGCCCAGTTGAAACCCAGGAAAGGCGCCTACCAGGAAAACCTGGCGCGGCTCCGAGAGCTCTTCCGAACCCTGGGCGAAGGTCCCGAGCCGGCCGACCTGCTGGTGCTGCCGGAGGCGGCGCTGACCGGCTATTTCGTGGAAGGCGCGGTGCAGGAGCTGGCGCTCACCGCCGAATCGTTGTTCGCCGACCTTTCCGCGCAGCACGCTGCGTCAGGTGCGCCTCCCATCGACATCGCCATCGGATTCTATGAGCTGTGGCGCACCCGCCTCCACAACTCCGCGCTGGTGGCCAGGCTGGGTGGAGCCGACGCCGGCATTCGGCATGTGCATCGCAAGATCTTCCTGCCGACCTACGGGATCTTCGATGAGGAGCGATTCGTGGAACCGGGCGAGTCGGTCTCGGCGTTCGATGCGGGCTGGGGCCGCGGCGCGGTGATCATCTGCGAAGATGCCTGGCACTCGCTGGTGCCTACCATCGCGGCGCTCGACGGGGCCCAGATTCTTCTGGTGGTGAGTGCCTCTCCCGCGCGGGGGCTGTTGCCTTCGGAATCGGACGACGGAGCCGAAGCCCGGCCGGCGAGCCTGCTCCGCTGGGAGCGGGTCGCCCAAGGCATCGCGAGCGAGCATGGGATGTATGTGGCGCTGGCCCAGCTGGTCGGGTTCGAAGGAGGCAAGGGCTTCCCGGGCGGATCCATCGTGGTGGGACC
>JAXIPC010000013.1:0-6399 GCA_045403135.1 Gemmatimonadales bacterium
ATCTGCTTGATGGTGGTCGGGTCGAACCCCTGCCGGCCAAACAGTCGTTCCGCGGCATCGAGGATCTGGTCCCGCGCAGCGGGAGGCGAAGTGTTGTCAAGCATGGATCATTAATTAAACGATTAATCAAGCAACATGCAAATCGCCGGGTCGAGGTATTCATCAGGAACTGCACCTTGTCGGGGTGAACGTCTCAAATCTCCGCGGCGATCTCCTGAATCACGTGACCATCGCTGAGGCTGGACGGCGCCCCAAGCATGGCGGCCAGGGTTGGCGCGAAGTCCATGGTTGAGACGACGCGATTCAGGCTGCCCGGCCGGATGCCGGGGCCGGCGGCAACGAACAACCCGCCGATCCGGTGATCTCCGGTGCGAGTGAAGTGATTGGTGCCTTCCACCACGCCGATCCGCTGGGAATGCACCCGAACTGTCGCCGCGGCGCCGCCGGCGTGATGCGAGCTCCCGGTCGGGACTGCGTCATCCCAATCCAGCAGCAGGTCCGGCAAGCACGCCATGTGCTCCCCGTCGAACCGGTCCACGGTGCGGACGACCCGGGTCAGCGCGGGCCGCCCGGTTCGCTGGTCCACCACCTCGAGGAGATTCTTGATGAGATCGGCGCAGAAGGCGTCGGCCTCCGCCCCCGGCCGGAGCACCCCGTTCGGCTCCCGGCCGGCGAGGTTGAGCCGAACCCCCGCGGTGAGGTGTCCATTGCGCACGAGGAAGCACTTGCTCCGGAAAGGATCGGCGTCGAGCAACGGAAGCACCGGGGGACCCTGGATCCGCGGACGCAACCGCGCCCGCGGCGGAGACAGCATCTCGCGCAGCGGGAGGGGTATCATGTGCCAGATTTTCCGCGCCACGCCGCTCGCCGAGGCCGGCGGTGCCGGCTGCGGCGGTGTCGCGGGAATGGCTTCGGATGCGCCGAGGCGGATCAGGATCTCGGGAAGGAGGAACTGCGCGCCGTGCCAGTGGGACATCCCGTGGGCGGTGATCACCAGCACCCGTATGTCACCTGCCACGTCGAGCACCCGGCCGATCGCTTCGTCGATGGCGACGTACACCCGGCGGAGCGGGTCACCGAGTGAGGCGGACATCGCGGCGTCGTGCGCCGGGTGGGCGGCATCGTGGAGATGCCACACCTGGTGCCCGGCGCAATGCGCCTCGGTGAACACCTGTACGAACAGGTCCCATCCGCCCTTCGCCAGAAAATGGGTGGTGAGCTCGGCACGCGTCTTCACGCCCTGGACCAGCCGGTCGATGAAGGACCGGTAGTCGCCGAGGCTTCGGCGCAGGCCATCGCAAGCGTTTTTCAGCGGGTAGTCGCCCCACTTTGCGGTGACTTCCTCACGCACGTCGGGCGGCGCGGTACTGAAGGCGGACAGCGCCTCGATGCCGCTCCAGTCGACCATGTGCATTCCGTTGATGCGCGGATCCAGCTCGGTCAGCGGCACATCGATGATGGCGAGCCGCTTTCCGGCGCGGCTCAGCGTGGTCCAGAACGGCTCCCGCCGGAGTTTGGGATAGTGGTACTCGTAGGTCCCGGGTTTGAGCTGGACCGTGTAGTGATACCCGTGCCGCGCGGGATTGACGCCGGTGGAGAGAGTAGCCCAAGTCGCGCCGACCAGAAACCCCTCGATGCCCCGGGTCTCCCCCACCAGCCCGCGGGCCATCAGCGCGCCGAGGTTGGGCATCGTTCCATCGGCTCCCCAGCGCCGCAGGAGGCCGGGGTTGGCGGCATCGATGCCCAGCACGAGGAGTTTCGCCGGCGGACCGCTCATGCCGAACGCCGGCGTGCCAGCGCCGCCAGCACGTACCGGGTGTACAGCAAATAGCGCCACCCGCCTGGCTCCTTCAGGGATCGGATGTGCCACCGCCACGCCTCGGCAGGGCTTCCCTCGGCTATGAAGCGGCTTGCGGCGGAGTGACAGGCGGGGGCGATCCTGCGGCGGATTCCGTCGCGAAAACCCGGCGGCAGTTCCAGCTCCAGGATTCGGGCCAGCCCGTCCGCTTCGCCCAGATGCCATTCCCGGGATTTCGATTCGGAGCCCGGGATGTCGGTGTGCCATACCACGGTTGGCTGCTCCAGAAAAACCATGCGGTGCCTGCTCGCGAGCCGGACTGCGAGGTAGGTACATTCGAGCGAGTGCGGGGCATCGCGGAAGATGTCGGACCCGATGCTCGTGGTGCGGCAGAGCCAGGAACCGGGCAGGAGCCAATTGCTGGTGAGCAGCGCCCCGAGCGGATCGCGCTGCACCGCGGCGGCGTCGCTGACGTGCAGCGTGTCCCCCGCGGCATCGCGCCGGTAGCCGTTAGTCACCACCGCGTCCAGCCCGGGCTGCGCCTCGAGGGTTGCCACTCGGAGGGCCAGCGCCCCCGGGAGCATCAGATCGTCGTCGTCGAGGCGGCTGAACCAGGGCGTATCCACCACGTCGCGCCCGGCTCGTAGCGCCTCGGGGATCCCGCGCTCTGGTACCGAGATAACCCGGAGTCGAGGGTCGGCGGTCAGTTGGCGAACCAGCCCGGGATCGCGCTCTTCGCCGTTGATCACCACCAGCGGTACGACGCGCACGCCTTCCTGCGCCATCACGCTCGCGATTGCGCGCTGGAGAAGCGGGGCACGATCCCGCCGCGCCAGGGTCGGGAAGATCACCGTGACCGCCTGCATATTGGATTCCGGAGTCATGCCATGGAGCTCGATGTCGGTCGCCTGCCCGATAGTGCCAGCCTCGAGGCCGACCTCTGCATCATCGGAGCGGGTCCCGCGGGCGTCGCGCTGGCTCGCGAGTTCATCGGCCTCGACATCGATGTGCTCCTGCTGGAGAGTGGCGGGGCCCGCCGGGGGGAATGGGCCCAGACCCTGAATGAAGGTAAGGTGGTCGGGGATGCCTACGTCGGGCTCAGGCCGACCCGGCACCGCCAGATCGGCGGGACGAGCTGGATTTGGAACACGCCGGCTTCCGGATCCACCGGTGCCAAATACGTGCCGCTCGATTCCTGGGACTTCGAGGCCAGGCGGGGCGGATTCGGCCGCGGGTGGCCGATCCAGGCGGCAGAGCTGACACCATTCTACCGGCGGGCCCAGAGTTTCGCGCAGGTTGGGCCGTTTGCGTACGACGCGGAGGACTGGGCCGACCCGTCACGGCCGCCCTTTCGGCTCGCCGGCGACCTGCTTACCTCCCGGGTTTACCAGTTCGGACCCAGGCGACCCTACACCGACGAGTATCCCGCCCAGCTCATCGCAGCGACGAACGTCCGGCTGTGCCGAAACGCGACGGTGTGCCGGTTGCTGCCGGACTCCGCGGGACGCCGCATCGTGGAGGCGCGGATCGGGTCCCGGTCGGGCCGCTGGCAGACCGCGCGCGCCGGGAGCTTCGTTCTGGCTGGTGGAGCGATCGAGAATCCCCGCCTGCTGCTGGCGTCGCGTCTGGGCAACGACATGGTAGGCCGGTGCTTCATGGAACACCCGCGGGACCATGCTCTCTCCCTGATCCCCGCGACACCCGGGTTGTTCAGGCAGGCCGGCTTCTACGATACCCACGCGGCCGCCGACGGCACACTCATTGGAGGCCGGCTGGCGCTCACCGGGCGGGCGGCCCGGGAGCTCGACCTCCCCAACGCCTCGGTGACGCTGTTGCCCCGGGTGGTATCCCCCGACGGATTTGCCGCGCGTCTGGTCCGGCGGGTTCAGCGATGGGGCGCGCCGCTTCCGCGCGGAGGCTACGGGTGGTCGCGGGAGTCCGAGCCGGCGCAGGTGTTCGACGGGTTCCGTCTGCTGATCAACTTGGAGCAGCGCCCTCATCCGGAGAACCGCATCCTGCTTGGCTCGGAGACTGATGCGCTGGGAGTGCCCCGCCCGGTCCTGCATTGGCGCTGGCGCGGCGAAGAGCAGGCCGGGCTGGATCGGCTGCGGGCCGTGGTGGTGTCGACGCTCGAAGCGGCGGGCCTGGGCAGGGTGAATGTCGACTCGGACCGGGCGCCCGACCCCAACGCGCATCATCACGCCGGTACCACACGGATGGATCCCGATCCCGCCATCGGCGTCGTGGATTCCGACGGGAGAGTGCACGGAACCGACAACCTGTTCGTGACCGGAGCCTCGGTTTTCCCCTCCGCCGGATTTGCCAACCCGACCCTGACGATTCTAGCGGTTGCTCTCCGGCTGGCGGATTACCTCAAGACGCTACGACGCTAGGACGCTAAGACGCTAAGAAAAAGCTCTTACAACAAAGCGTTATAGCGTCATAGCGTCTTCTCATAGCGTCATAGCGCCTTCTCAGGCATATACACATCGAACGTCGAACCGACCCCGAGCTGACTCGACACTTTCAGCCATCCGCCGGCGCGCCGCACGATCTCACTGGCGATCGACAGGCCGAGTCCGGTTCCGCGTCCCTCCGGCTTGGTGGTGAAGAAGGCGTCGAACACGCGGTCTCGGGTGGCCTCGTCCATCCCCACGCCGGTGTCGGCGACCCGCAATCGGACTACGGGGCCGGGCGTCCCGCTGCCCAGGGCCTCTCCAGGAAACCGATTCCGGATCCGGGACGTTTCGACGGTGACGGCACCGCCGCCCGGCATCGCGTCGCGGGCGTTGAGCACCAGATTCATGAGCACCTGCTCTAGCTCGTACCGGTCGCAGGCTACCACGGCGCCGGCGGCGTCCAGTCGCGCGACCAGCCGCACCCCGCTGGACAGGAGCCGGGCCAGCAGCCCGGTCGAATCGCGCATGACGCCGTCGAGGTCCGCCTCGGAGTGTGCGGATGGTTCCCGCCGTGAAAACGCCAGCAGGCGGTTGGTGAGTACGGTGCCGCGCTCGACCGCGCTCTTGATCCAGCCCGCCTCCAGCCGGAGCGCCGGGGCATCGGCCAGCTCCTCGATGAGGCGGTCCACCGAGGGGGACATCACCAGGAGAAGGTTGTTGAACTCGTGGGCGATGCCGCTGGCGAACTGGCCCACCGCCTCGACTCGCTGCCAGCGCCGAGGGTGCTCGTCGAGCTGCCGCTGGCGGGTGACGTCGGTGAGGCTGCCCCGCACCAGACGACGGTCGGAGGCGGGAAGCCGCACCAGGCGGACCTCGCAATGCACATCGGCTCCCGCCGCCGTGCGATGCATCCAATCGAAGGTCGGCGCCTCGCCGCCCAGCGCCGCTTCGATGCGCTCGCGCGCCAGGGTGCCGGAGGGCTGTCCGTCGGGCTGGACGGGAGGGCTCAAGCTGACCGGGTCGGAGTGGAGCAGGGCGTCGCGCGACAGGCCGAAGAGCGTGATGGCGTTCTGATTGGCGTCGACGAAATGACCCGCATCCACGTCCAGGACGACGATCGCCTCGGGCGCGTTCTCCACCAGCGTGCGGTAGCGCGCCTCGCTCTCCCGGAGTGCTTTCTCGGCCCGCTTGGCCTCGCTCACGTCCCGGGCGACGATGGTGGCGCCGACCACGCGCCCCTCCCGGACCACCGGCGCGGTGTGGGTGGCGAACCAGCGAGTGGTGCCGTCGGGAAGGCGCGCCGGCAGCTCTCGCACCCGCGCCTCGGCACCGGCGAAGATTTCTCCAAGAGACCGGCGCAGCTCTTCCTGGATCTCCACGGGGGCGTAGTCCACCACCCGGGTTCCCAGCACGGCGTTGGGGGCGAGGCCCGGCGCCCGATTCAGATACTCGACGCTGCCGTCCAGTCCGACCAGCAGCAGCAAGTCCGGCACTGCCTCCACCAGGGTGCGGCAGTCGGCAAGCGCCTGCTCGCAGCCGGCCCGGCCCGGTCGGGGCGAGAAGATGTCCTCGGTGTCCAAATCGGTGCGTCCTTCCGCGCGGGAATGGCTTGGGTCGCTCCGCGCGCCTTGACGAACCCGCCGGGCACCGGTATCCTCAAGCACAGAACGGCGTTCTAATAACGATAGAATAATGTTCTATGCTTGTGGTGTCAACCCGGCAGCCCCCCATACCCGCGACCGAGGAAACCCATGGTCTACCGCCAGACCCAGCGCAGCGAGCGGGTCCGGGCCGCGAGCCGAGCCAAGATGCTGGCGGCGGCGGCTAGGTTGTTCGCCCGGCGGGGCTACGCCGCCACCACCATGCGGGACATCGCGAAGGCGGCGAAGACCTCGGTCGGCAACCTGTACTTCTATTTCGCCCACAAGGACGAGCTGCTGGACGCGCTGTTGGTCGAGACCCGCGGACCGTTCTGGGCGTGGGTGGAGGACGCGGTTGCCGGGGTGCCGCCCGGTCCGGCCCGGCTCGCGATCAGTACTTATGCCAACCTGCTCCGATTGCTGACCACCGACCGGGATCTGATGCGCCTGTTCGTGACCGAGGGCGCGCCTTCCGCCTCGACCGACCGGGCCTTGGACGAACACCTGACCAATCTCCGGGCCCGCTTCAGGGAAAGCGTTCCCGAGTATCCGGAGGCGAATC
>JAXIPC010000054.1:0-44491 GCA_045403135.1 Gemmatimonadales bacterium
CCTCCGCGAGCGCCGACCGTCCGCCCAGCACGATCAGCCCGCCGCCCCGCTTGCTCACGAAGTCCGCCAGCATGCGCAACTGATCTCCCGTGAAGAACGCCGCCTCGAGGCTGCCGAGGATCAGCCCTCGATAGCGGAACAGGTCTTCCCGCCGGCTGGGAAAGCCGCCGGCCAGCTCGACGCTGTCCTTCACGCCCAGACGGAGAAACTTTCCCTTGGCGCTTTGCAGCAGGGCCACTACTTGGATGCCGCTGTCCGCCGCGACGGCTCGGCGCAGCATCGCAAACTCGGGCCTCGGCTCACCCTCGATATACATCACCCGTTCCGGACCCGGCCGGACCCGGAGAACGGTCCGGAGCTCGTTGTTCTCGGTGACGATCTCGTCCGGAGCGGGTCGCACCCGGAAGGTGAACCGGCGGGAGCCGGGAGGCAGCGGGGGCAGCGAGAGCCGGGCCACGGTGACGTCGCCCGCGTCGGGGAGGGGCACCTCGCGCTGCGCCACGACGCGTCCCTCGTCTTCCGCCGTCACCGTCACGGTTTGCCGGGTCAGGCCACGGACCCGGAGCACCACTTCGGCCAGGACGCCTGCTCCGGCGAGCGCACTCGCCGGGAGCGACACCCGCTCGATGGCCAGATCCCGCGCAAACCGCTCCCGTCCCACCCCCACGGTATACACCGGCACTCGCCGAGCCTTGAGCGCCATGAGCGGTGCGGCCAAGTCGGTGCCGACGTTGTCGGCGCCGTCCGTCACCACGACCAGCCCGGCGAGGGGCACGCCGGCCAGCTCGTGCCGTGCGGCCTCGAGCGCGGCGGCCAGATCGGTGCGGGTTCCTGAGCCCTTGAGCGCGGCGGCGCCGGAGAGCGGCCCGGCATCGGCCGCGAACCGGAAAAACCGCAGGACGAACTTCTCACCCAGGCGCTGGGTAATCGCCCCGGCCGAGTCACCGAAGACGCGCCGGACCAGGTCGAGACGCGATCCACCCTCGAGATCTGACAACTGCATGCTGCGCGAGTCGTCCAGCAGAATGCCGAGCACGTTGCGCTGCGGCACCGCGCTCGAGAGCAGCAGGACGGGCCGGAGCAGGCATATTCCGAGCAACCCGAAGGCGGCCACCCGGAGCACGCCGAGGACCGCCCGGTCGCGCCGCGGCGTGGGAGTGCGCACTCGGCGGAGCATGACGATCAGCGCGACCAGCGCCAGCACCGCGGCCCCCGCGATCAGCGCGGGAGGGAAGGCCGGCGCAAGCGAGATGTCCCCCCGCCGGTAGAGATGCAGGGGGTACTTGAAGAAAAAGGTGAAGATGGCTTCGAGCGTTCGTTCCATGCGACCCCATAGAACCGACGCGTGGCGCGCGGGCGAGGTTTCCGGTCCGCTCCGCGCCCTCTTCGAACTACGGTTGGGAGAGGTGGACTGCTGCGGAGTTTGCACAGGCGGCACGGGCGGTATCTTCTGCCGGGACCAATACAGCCGCCGGATCGAATGAAGATACCACGGATCGACGCCCTCGACGCCTTCCGGGGCATGACCATCGCCGGCATGCTGCTGGTCAATAATCCGGGCACCTGGGCCGCGATCTATCCTCCCTTGGCCCACGCCGAGTGGCATGGCTGGACACCGACAGATCTGATCTTTCCGTTCTTCGTCTTCGTGGTAGGGATCACTACCCACTTGTCTTTGGAGAGGAGGGTCGCGCGGGGCGATCCGCGCGGAGCGGTCACGCTCGGAATCCTCCGGCGGGGCGGGCTGATTATCCTCCTCGGGCTCCTGCTCCACGCATTCCCGTTCTTTCCGCTGGAGCGGATCACCGAGCTCAGGTTCCCCGGCGTGCTGCAGCGCATCGGCGTCTGTTACATCGCTGCGGCACTGCTCTCGCGGGGCCGCTCGAACCGGGCGGTCTGGGGCATGGTGGCGGTGCTGCTGCTCGGATACTGGGCGATGCAGGCGCTGGTGGCGCCGCCCGGAGTTGCGTCACCGACCCTCGATATTCCGGGGGACACCCTCTCCGCCTGGATCGACCGCGTCATTTTCGGCGGGCACCTCTGGAAGCAATCGAGGACCTGGGATCCCGAAGGCCTGCTCTCGACCCTTCCCGCCATCGGCACCTGTCTCCTCGGCGTGCTCGCGGGCCGCCGGCTCGGGTCGGCGCGACCGCTGGCGGACCGGCTCAACGACCTCTTTGCCGCCGGTGCGATCGGCACGGTGGCCGGTTTGATGTGGAATTGGGTGTTCCCGATCAACAAGAACCTCTGGACCAGCTCCTACGTCCTGTTCACCGCCGGAATCGCCGCCATGACTCTCGCCACCTGCGCCTGGCTCATCGACGTGCGAGGGCTCCGGCGTTGGGCGGCGCCGTTCATCACTTACGGCAAGAACCCGATAGTCGCGTTCGTGGGGTCGGGGATGATGGCCCGAGTGCTCGGGATGGTCCAGGTGCCCCTGAGCGGGGAGACCGTCTCGCTACAGCAGGCCATCTACCGCCAGGTGTTCGCGCGCTGGCTCGCGCCACGGAATGCGTCACTCGCATTCGCGATCGCGTTCGTGCTGCTCTGGTATGGGATCTTGAGGGTCCTGGAGAAGCGGGGGCTGATGTTGAGAGTGTGACCAGGCTACTCCGTCCTGATCGCCTCCAGTGCATCGACGCGGGTGGCGCGCCGCGCCGGAACGAAACTCGCCAGCGCCGCCACGGCCACCAGCGTGACGGCAGCAGCTCCAAGAGTCAGCGGGTCGTTGGGTGACACGCCGCGCAGCCAGGCCGACAGAAGCCGGGAAGCCGCGAGGGCACCAAGCACGCCCACGGCGGTGCCGGCCAGCACCGGCCGGAGTCCCTGCCCTACCACCATCCGCAGCACGGCGCCGGGAGACGCACCGAGCGCCATCCGCACGCCGATCTCCGCCCGCCGGCGGGTGACCTGATACGTCACTACCCCGTAGATCCCCACCAGTGCCAGGACCAGGCCGATTCCCGCTAGGGAGCCGAGCAGCATGGTACGGAACCGGCCTGGGGCGAGGGCGTTGGAGAGTGAGGTTTCCATTGTCTCGACCCGGTACAGCGGGAGCGAGGGGTCCATCCGGCGGAGCGCCTCGCGCATCGCGGGCGCGAGCGCCAGGGGATCTCCGTCGGCGCGCGCCACCAGGCTCATGGTCCGGCTGATCCAGGTCCAGGCGGCATCGGGCGCCTGGGCGATCGGCAGGAAGAACTCAGGCTGGACCACCTGGTCCGGCCCCTGCGAGCGGGTGTCACCCACGACGCCCACGATGGTTTTCCAGCGGGGGTCATCGGGGGGACCCTCGCAGCAGAGCACCCGCTTGCCGATGGGGTCTTGGCCCGGAAAGAGCCGCCGCGCCAGCGTCTCGTTGACCAGCATGGCCCGGGGAACACCGGCGCGGTCCTCCGCCGTGAGGTCGCGGCCACGCTTGAGTCGCAGCCCGATCGTCGCGACGTACCCCGGCGACACCAGCCGCATCCGCGAATCCACAGCGCTCTCCGAGACCAGCGGCTTTCCTTCGGCGATCAGTCCGTTACTGCCACCACCCGGCCCCATGGGAACCTGGGTAGATAGCGCGGCGCGACGAACCCCGGGCGATGCGGTGAGGTATTCGAGCACCGTCTCGAAGGCTCGCCGCGCCGTCTCCGGCGGGCCGTAACTGTCGGCCGGAAGCGCGACGCGCGCCGAGATCAGGCCCTTCGGATCGAATCCCGGGTCGAGCCGCTGGAGATGAATCGCCGTACGCACGAGCAGGGAAGCGCCCACCAACAGCACCAGCGCAAACGCCACCTCCGCCGCCACCAGGCCCTGGCGCAGCCAGTCCTTCCGGGCTCCCGCCTGCTTGGAATGCCCGGTCCGGAGCACATCCTGCAGATCGGTTCGCGCGGTGCGAAGGGCGGGCGCGAGTCCGAAAAGCAGAGTAGATCCGAGCGCCAGCAGGACGGCGAATCCGAGCGTGACAGGATCCAGGCGTGCCTGTTCCAGCCGGGGTACGCTCGCGGGCGCCGCCACCACCAGCGTACGGACCACGATCCACGCCACGCCGATGCCGATCACCGCGCCGGACAGGGCCAGGGCTCCGCTCTCCGCGAGCAGCTGGCGCACCAGCCGCGCCCGGCCCGCCCCGATCGAGGCGCGGATCGCGAGTTCCCGACCCCGCGCCGCGCCGCGCGCCAGGAGCAGATTCGCGACGTTGGCGCAGGCAATGAGCAGCACGAGCACCACGGCGCCCAGGATCAGCAGGAGCTGGCCTCTCGCATCGCCGATGAATTGCCGCATCATCGGGTCGAGCTGCACGAGTCGATTGCCATTGGCGTTTCGGTACCGCTGATTCAGGACCCTCTGAACGCTCACCAGCATGGCCTGCGCCGCCTGGAGCGTCACGCCGGGCCGCAACCGTCCGTACACGGTCAGGTAGTGCTCATCGTGCTGAGCCCGCTGCTCCGGGGTGAAGGCCGCCGGGACCCACAACTCCTCTGTGCCGTTGGTGAAGTCGAACGAGGCCGGCATCACGCCGAGGACGGTATACGGCTGGCCGTTGAGCTGGATCACCCGGTTTACGACCGAGAGTTCACCGCCGAAGCGCCGCTGCCAGAGGCGATGGCCCAACACGACGACGCGGGCCGCACCTGGTACATCCTCGGCCGCGTCGAACACGCGTCCCTCGAGGGGACTCACTCCCATGACCGCGAAGTATTCGGCGGTGACCCGGGCGCCGAGCACCCTTTCGGGCTGGTCGCCACCCAGGGCGAAGTTGCTCCAGACAATGGCGCCAAGGCCGGCGAACGTCGGCTGGGCCCGATTGGCTTCCTGCCAGTCCACCATGTTGCCGACCGACGCGTTGGAGGGCTGTCCCTCAAAGAGCTCGGACACCAGCATCACGCGGTCGACATCGGGGATAGCGAGAGGGCGTAGAATAACCGCGTTGACCGCGCTGAAAATCGCGGTGGTGGCGCCGATGCCGATGCCGAGGGTGAGCAGCGCGATGGCGGTGAAGCCAGGATTCCGCGCCAGGGTGCGAAATCCGTAGGCCACGTCCTGGCGTAGCTCGGCCAGCCACTCGCCGCGTTTCATGGTCCGGTTCCTTTCCCTGCCCAGCTGGAGGAGGCGCCGTCGCATGTTCGGAAGGTCGCCGAGCCGGCGCCGGGCTTCGGCCCGCGCCTCAGCCGGGGTCATGCCCTGCGACACCAGCTCGCGGACTCGCATCTCGAGGTGGAACTCGAGCTCGTCGTCGACTTCGCGGGAGAGCGAAGGCTGCCAGAAACGCCAGCTCATAGACTAGGCTTCGAGGATCCGGCCGACCGCTCCGGAAAGACGTTGCCAAGCAGCGACTTCCGCGCGCAGGCGAGCCCGCCCACTGGCGGTGAGGGTGTAGAACTTGGCCCGCCGGCCCAGCTCGGACATTCCCCAGTCGGCCTCGATCCACCCCTTCTTTTCCATGCGGTAGAGGGCCGGGTAGAGTGAGCCCTCCTCCACCTTGATGGTGTCGGCGCTGGTGTCCTCGAGCCAGCGGCCGATGGCATACCCATGCCGGGCCCCCCAGGAGAGAGTCTTGAGGATCAGCGCATCCAAAGTGCCCTGGAGCAGGTCGGTGTCAGGTCCGGGCATCATTACCTCGAAGATCTAGGTATGTGGAGTACGCGCTGGGCATTCCGGATGTTTCAGGCCAGGATTCAGGATTCAGGATTGGGGGAACGGCCCTAAAATCGAAGGGCGCCGCTTAGCTGCTGGCGCCCTGAACGCTGACTCCTGACTCCTGAATCCTGACTATTCCTTCGCCCTATCCAGATACTCTCCGGTCTCCGGATTCACCCGGATCCGTTCACCGTTCTGAATGAATTCGGGCACGTTGACCGAGACGCCGTTGGAGAGCCGGGCGGGTTTGGTCGAGGCGGTTTTCGTGGCGGTCTTCATCACCGGGGTGGTGTCCACCACCTCCAGTGTCAGGCTGCTGGGCATCTGGATGCCGATCGGCCGACCCTCGTAGAACTCGGCGATGATGCGCATCCCTTCCGACATCCACTTGGCCGTTTCGCCCAGGGTCTCTCCGTCGACCTCGAGCTGGTCGTAGTTCTCGGCGTTCATGAAGTGATAGGTGTCGCCCGCCTTGTACATGAAGTCCAGCTCGTGGGTCTCCAGCGCCGCGATGTCCACGGTATCGGTCGAGCGGAACCGGTGCTCCACCTGGGTGCCGGTCTTGAGGCGGCGGAGCTTGGCCTGCACCATGGCCCGGAGGTTTCCCGGCGTGTGATGATGGAATTCCATGACGCGGCAGGGCTCGCCATTGAACATGATGGCCATGCCGCGCCGGATATCGCTTGCGATGATGCCCATGAAAACCCTGACCAGTGAACGGTGACCAGTATCGGGGAGCGGCCGACCGTCCTGCGGCTGGCTGAATCCCTAACTCGTGACAGCCTATAAAGATAACCCGGCCACAGCCAACATTCTACCCCGCCGGTTTCAGGGGGAGTTCGGCGCCGCCGCCACCGGCTTGGACCGGTCCTCGTAGGGCCGGAGCATCCACTCGAAAAAGACCCAGGTGCGGTTCCAGGAATCGATCTGCTCGGGTGAGTCCACCCGCTCCAACGTGTTCGGGTCGACCCGTCGGCTGAAGGCGTGGCCCATCGACGAGCCCCAGGGCGCCGGGTCGACGTAGATCTTGGTCTCGGCGAGCTCGGGCTTGAGGGCGCGGAGCTTCCAGACCAGCTGCTGGTCCTCGACGTAGTTCACGTCCAGGTCGTTGGTGGCAACGTGTACCAGGATCGGGACCTTCAGGTTCTCGACGCCATAGAGCGGGGAGCGCTTGATGTATTCGTCCCGCCTCTCGAAGGGGAGTCCCTGAAGACCCGGCTGGGTCGAGAAGCCGCGCTGATACCCCGGACCCTTGTACGAGAGCCGGAAAACGAGATTGGTCACCGGGACGATGGCCGCGCCGCCCTTGAAGGGATGCTGCTCCCGGAAGAGCAGGTGGGCGGTGATGAATCCACCGTGGCTCCATCCCATGATGCCGAGGCGGTCCTGGTCGACGTAGGGAAGGGTCTTGAGGTAGTCGACGGCGGACGCGACGTCGTCCAGCTCCTTGCCGCCGTAGTCGATCAGGTTGCGATGCTTCTCTCCGTATCCGGTGCTCCCGCGGTAGTCGGGGGTGATGATCACGTACCCGCGCTGCACCGCCTCCCGCACGAACGGGAACATGGTCGTCCCCCAGTCGCCATGGACGCCGCCATGCACCCACACCATCGCCGCATGACCCCGCGCCCCGCGCTTGGTGAGCGGAGCGAACAGATACGCCGGAATCGTCAGTCCATCGGCGCTGCTCTGATAGGTGATCTTCTTGAACTCCATCACCCCGGCGCTTCGCGCGGCGTAGATGCTGTCGGTCCGGCGCTTGGCCACGATTTCTCGCGCGTAGTCGGCAACCGGCGCGTCCTCCGGACGATTGCTCACATATAACTGCGCGGCGCGGGCCGAATCCATCGCGACCCGCTGGCGGGGAGCTCGGGCGCTGTCGGCGATGACGGGCTGCTGGGCGCCCAATTGTGGCGTGATCAGGCAGACGAGAAGGAGGATGGGAGTGCCGGCGCGCATGGTATCCTCAGGGGATCAAGGGATCCTGGTTTCCTTTCAGGGAACCTATTCCGCGAACCATTCGCCGCCAGCCCCAGGCAACGGTTTCGAGACTTTTCGCATCGAACTTCCGTACGTCTTCATACCCCAAGGCTGTTCGACCGAACCGACGAGGTTTGCGATGCCGGCGTTCCACGCGTTCCGTCTGGCCCTGGTTCCGCTCCTGCTGGCGGGTGCCCTCGAAGCACAGCCCCAGGGCAACACTGGAGTTCCTGAAAGCCATAGCGCGGCGGCTCATGCCCTGCCCTCCCCCAGGGTCCGGGCGATGCGGCGGACCACGCCGGTGGAGTTGGACGGCAGGCTCGATGATGCGATCTGGGCCCAGGCGCAGGCCGGCACCGATTTCCGGCAGGCGCAGCCGAAGCCCGGAGATCCCGCCGTTCAGAAAACCGAGATCCGGGTGCTCTTTGACGACGACGCGCTCTACATCGGCGCGCGCATGTTCGACGATCAAGGCGCGGCGGGCGTCCGGAGCCAGCTGGTTCGCCGGGATCAGGAAACCAGCAACAGCGACAACGTCCAGGTCATCTTCGACACCTATCACAACCACATCGGCCGAACCATCTTCACGGTGACTCCCTCAGGCTCCCGCCAGGACGCCGGCCAGGCCACGGAGTTCGCCGATCAGTCGTGGGATCCGGTCTGGGAAGTCAAGACCAACATCGACTCGGCGGGCTGGACGGCGGAGTTCCGGATTCCATTTTCGCAGCTTCGCTTTGCCAGGGATTCGGTGCAGTCCTGGGGAATGCAGGTCTGGCGCTACGAGAGCCGGACCAACGAGATCTCGATGTGGTCATACTGGGGTCCCGACGAGTCGGGCGGTCCCTCACGTTTCGGCCATATCGACGGAATCTCGCCGGGCCGGGGCGCGGTGCGTCGCCTCGAGGTGATGCCCTACGTAGTCGGGCGATACAGCTACCTGCAGCCGTCGAGTGACCCCCAGGATCCCTTTTACAAGCGCAGCGATGCCGACGCCCGGGTCGGGGCCGACCTGAAGTATCTGCTCACCTCGAACGTGACCCTGGACGCCACGATCAATCCCGATTTCGGACAGGTCGAAGTGGATCCCGCCGTGGTCAACCTATCGGCGTTCGAGACCTTCTTCCCGGAACGGCGTCCCTTCTTCGTGGAGGGCAGCGGCACCTTCGGATTCGGCGGCTTCAACTGCTTTTTCTGCAGCAACGTCTCGTCGCTCTCCCTGTTCTATAGCCGCCGCGTCGGCCGGTCGCCCCAGGGGCCCTCGCCCCAGGGCACTCAATACTCCGAGCGGCCCGATGCGTCCACGATCCTGGGAGCGGCCAAGGTCACCGGGCGCACTCGGAACGGATTCACCATCGGGGTGCTGGATGCCGTGACCGACCGGGAACGAGCCACCATCCGGCGGAGCACCGGTGCCGACACCGTGCAAGAGGTCGAGCCGCTCACCAACTATTTCGTGGGGCGGCTCAAGAAGGATTTCAACCGGGGCAACCTGGTGTTCGGCGGCATGGTCACTTCGGTCTATCGCAACCTGGACGATCCGCTACTCAAGGACCGGCTCAACTCCCACTCCGAGGCGGTCGGGTTCGACTGGAATGCGCGGTGGAAGAACCGGGCCTGGTCGTGGGTGGGCAACCTGGCCTTCACCAATAACTCGGGCGAGCCCGCTGCCATCCGCCGGCTGCAGAACTCAAGCGCGCGATTCTTCCAGCGGCCCGATCGCAAATCGGGATCCAACGGGTTCCTGTCGGACGCCTATGATCCGAACGCCACCCGGCTCCGCGGGCTGGGCGGGTACACCCGGTTCGCGAAGGACGCCGGGAAGTGGCTCTTCGAAACCGCCACCAACTGGCGGACCCCGGGATTCGAGGCGAACGATCTGGCCTTCAACACCCGGTCCGACTACATCTGGATGAACGGCAATCTGGCGCTCTCGCTCTCGCGGCCGAGCTCATGGTACCGGAACTATTTCGTGATAGTGGGAAGCCAGCGGCAATACAATTTCGACGGAGACCGGACCGACACCCAGTTTCACACCGGCATCTTCGGCCAGCTGCTCAACTACTGGCAAGTGAATTTCTTCGCCATCCGCCGCACCGACACCTACGACGACGGGCTGCTCCGGGGCGGGCCGGTGGTGATCCGCCCCGGTAACGTGTTCTTGAATGCCAACATCGGCACCGACAGCCGGAAGCGGGTGAGCGTCAGCCTGAATCCGAACTTCAGCCGAAGCGACCGGGGAAACACCGGCTTCAACGCCAGCGTCGGCGTGGAAGTGCGGGCGGCGTCCAACATGCAGCTCTCGTTCTTCCCCTTCTTCAACCGGAGCTCCGCGGTGATGCAGTACGTCACCGCGATCCCCGACCCCACCGCGACGGCGTTCTACGGCACCCGCTACATCCTGTCCGATCTGGCGCAAAAGACGGTGGGCTTCGACACCCGGATGAACATCACGTTTACGCCGCGGCTGACGTTCGAGCTCTATGCCCAGCCGTTCATCTCGAGCGTGCATTTCAAGCGGTTCAAGCAGGTTGCCGCGCCGCGCACCCAGACGCTCCAGGTGTTCGGCGAGGACGTGGGCACCGTGTCCACCCAGCTCGACCCGACCTCCGGGCGCCCCGCGAGCTACACGATCGATCCGGACGACACCGGACCGGCCGCGCCGTTCACGCTGGACAACCCGGACTTCGTGACCCGCTCCCTTCGCGGCAACGCAGTGCTCCGCTGGGAATACCGGCCCGGCTCGACCCTCTTCCTGGTGTGGACCCGGACCGGCTCCAGCGACACGGAGGGTAAGGGCAATCTGGATTTCTCCCGGGACCTCGACGCCCTCTTCGGCGCGAAGTCGGACAATATCTTTCTGGTGAAGATGAATTTCTGGCTGAATAGATGATATAAGACGCTAAGACGCTAGGACGCTAAGAGGGCCCGAGCCACAGGAAGCCTCCTAGCGTCTTAGCGTCTTAGCGTCCTAGCGTCGTAGCGTCTAGCGCAGCACAAACGCCACCAGCCGATCGCTCTTTCCAAACCGCCCGCCGTCTCCTCCGGCCGCGATCACCACATACTGCTTCCCGTCGGCGCCGAGGTAGGTCATCGGCGTGGCCTTGCCGCCGGCGGGCAGCGGAGCACTCCAGAGCTCCTGACCGGTGTCCAGGTCGTAGGCACGGATTCGCTGGTCCAGCGTGGCCGCGATGAATACCAGGCCGCCCGCTGTGATGATCGGACCGCCGAGGTTGGGGCTGCCCAGGCCCGGTAGAGCGTCGGGCGCGACGGTGCCGAGGGGAACATCCCACTTGATCGCCCCGGTGCGCAGGTCCACGGCCACCAGTGAGCCGAAGGGGGGCGCGGAACAGGGGGCTTTGGATGGTCCAATCAGAATGCTCCGGCGCATCACATAGGGCGTACCCCTCATGTTGGTGTACTGGGAGCCCTCGAGGCGGTATCCGGTCTCATTGCGCCGGAGCTGGTACTCCTCGCGCGGGATGAGCTGGACTTCCCCGATGATCCGATTCACCGGCACGACCGCGAGCTGCCGGCCCGGATCCACCGCCAGACCACCCCAGTGGGCACCTCCGATGTTGGACGGCAGGACCAAAGTGCCTTCGAGGCTGGGCGGCGTAAAAATCCCCTCGTTCCGGAGCTTGCTCACCTGCTCCCGGCAGGAGGCCAGATCTGCCGGCGTGGGCCCCCAGATCTGATCGAGCGAGAATCGGTGCGGGCTGAGCGGGGGCATGACCGTCGTGAACGGCTGGGTGGGCCACGCCTCCTCGCCGGGGACGGTGCTGGCCGGTACCGGCCGCTCCTCCACTGGATAGACCGGGACACCGGTCTCCCGATCGAGCACGTACAGCATGCCGATCTTGCCGGTCTGCAGCACGACGGGGATGGGGCGTCCGTTCACGGTAATCGTGGTGAGCGCCGGTGGTGAGGCATTGTCGTAGTCCCAGAGATCGTGGTGCACGGTCTGGAAATGCCAGGCCATCTGGCCGGTAGCGGCTCGGAGTGCCACGATCGAGTTGGCGTAGCGGTTCTCTCCCTTGCGCTCCCCTCCGAAGTAGTCGGGGCTGGCAGCCCCGGTCGGCACGAACACCAGCCCCCGCGTGGTATCCGCGGCCAGCACCGACCAGGCGTTGGCCCCGCCGGTCTGGTGGGCGTTCGGCCCGATCCAGGTGCGCCAGCCCGGATCGGTCGAGTCCTGGGGCACCGAGTCCCAGGTCCATCGGAGCGCCCCGGTGCGCGCGTCGTAGCCCCGCACCTCGCCGCTGGCGGCGTTGGTCCGGCTGTTGTCCGCGACGGCGGAGCCGACCACGATCACCCCGTTCACCACCGCGGGCGGGGAGGTGACCTCGTACTCTTCCATCTCGAACGGCGCGTTCCGGAGTTTGAGCCGGAGATCGACAGTGCCGCCGTCACCGAAGCCGTCGCAGCGCCGGCCATCCTTCGCATCCAGCGCGGTGAGCCGGGCATCGATGGTCGCGATGATGACGCGAAGGGCGCAGGGCGCGCCCGCTCGAGCGGCGGGATCGGCCCAGAGGGACACGCCCCGGCTGGTGAAATCGCCGTAGCTGATCGGCTTCACCGCCAGGTCGGTGACCCAGCGCTCCTTGCCGGTTTCAGGCTCGAGGGCGATGACCTTGCCCAGCGGAGTGCTCAGGTACATGGTGCCGTGAATCAGCAGCGGAGTGGCCTCGAAGGACACCGATTGGGTCATCTTGACGGCCGCTTCGCCGGTGGAGTACTCCCACGCCACGGCGAGTCGCGAGACGTTCCTCCGATTGATGCGGTCGAGCGGCGAGAACCGCTCGCCGCCCCGGTCCCGACCGTAGGCCGGCCAGTCGCCGGGGGTGGATTGAGTCGCGGCGGGCCGCACAGCCGCGAGGATCGCGAACCCGAAGATCAGTGGCTTCATGGTTTGGCTCCCTGCCTCGCTGTGACGCCGACTCGTTGCTTCGTTACTTCCGCCGCCCGGAACAGCTCATCCGCCGCCTGTAACAGCTTGCCGCGAAGCCGGGGAGGATAATCAGGGTGCTCGGCGAGAAAGCGCCGGACGGTGTCCGCGGCCTCCGCCGACTGATGTCCGTCGAGCGTTGCGGCGAACCAGCGCAGCGGGAAGAATATGTCGCCGGTGCGCTGAATCTCTTCGCCGAGCGTGAGGCTGGCGCGAAGGTTCCCGAGCGCCTGATCGGCGCGGAGCGGATGATTCATGGCCGCCATCGCATCGAGTACCCAGGACTCGCGGTGCCGTTTCTCCAGGTGAGCGAAGCTGCGGAACAGCGAATCGCGGACCGACCGATCGGCGCTCAGCGCGCCGCGCACAAACCGAAAGCGCTCTCGCCGGTCCGGGTTGGTGATCCGGCCTTCCTGCTCGTCGAGAATCGATTCCGCCCGAGGCACCCCGCGCACCGCCAGGGCCTCGGCCAGCCCGACATACTGCTGTTCGGCGAGCGGGAGTCCTCGCGGGGTCTCTGCCTTGCGCCAGATCCGCTCCAGCCGGGCCACGCCCCCCGGCGTGAGCGTCATGCTGACGATCGCGGCGAAGAACGCGCCCTTCTTGCCGGGCGTAGCGGCCTTCTCGACCTCACCCCAGAGCACCCGTTCCACGGCCGGCGCGATCCCGGCTCGCTCAGCGGGAGAGAGGAAGCGCCAGTAGGTGTTGCCGAGCAAGCCGGTCAGCTGCAGCGCGACGAGCTCTTCCCGCTCACTCGGCAGGGCCGCCAGCAGCGCGTCCAGAAACGCCCGCGGCGGGAGGGCTCCGTCCAGGAGCTCTTCCCAGAGCGACTGCCACCCGACCGCCCGATGGACCGGATCGGCCAGCGGACTTGGGGAACGGAGGAGCGCCGCGCGGGTGGCCGAGTCGAGCGGAAACCGGCCGTAGCCAACCCCATCCGCCCCGGGCAAAATGAACTCGGGGCGGCGGACCAGCGGGAGAAACGCTTCGGCGCCCCGGAGCAGTACCTGCTCGGTGCCGACGGAGTCGCCGAAGCCGAGCGCCAGCAGGATCGGTTGGGTCCAGCGAAGGCCGCGACCGGACTGGGCATCGGCCTGGCTCACCACGACGCCGGAATCAGCCCACCGGGCGGTGATCGTCGGACGGCCAGGCTCCTCCACCCACGCATGGCTCCAAGCGGCCAGGTCCTCCGGGCTCAGCTCGTCGAGGATCGCGATCAGCTCCGGCCACGTCGCATTGGCGAACCGGAACCGGGCCAGATAGCGCCGCAACCCCTCACGAAACGTGCTGTCGCCCACCAGCCGCTCGAGCTGCCGCATCACGACCGGTGCTTTCTGGTAGATGATCGCGCCGTAGAGCGATCCTGCCTCCCGGAGGTTCCCCAGTTCCTGGCGGATCGGGTTGGTCCCCGGCGTGCGGTCCACCGCGTAGCCGGCCGGGTGGTGCGCCTGGAAGAATCGGAGGTCGAGGTTGATGTCGGGAAAGGACGGGCCGGCGATCTTGGCGGCCATGAAATTGGCAAAGACTTCTTTCATCCAGACGTCGTTGAACCAGCGCATCGTGACCAGGTCGCCGCACCACATGTGCGCCGTCTCGTGGGCGATCAGGCTGGCCCGTCCGAGCTCTTGATTCCGGCTCGCGGCCGGGTCGAGGAATAACGACTCGGCGCGATACCATATGGCCCCGGGATGCTCCATCCCGCCGAATTGGAAGGCGGGGACCGCGAAGAACGCGAATTTTCCAAACGGATAGAGTATTCCGGTGTAGCTCTCGAGCCAGCGC
The DNA here is from genome assembly GCA_045403135.1 of Gemmatimonadales bacterium. Lineage (GTDB taxonomy): Bacteria > Gemmatimonadota > Gemmatimonadetes > Gemmatimonadales > GWC2-71-9 > JABFSM01. Next base: position 14,327 of record JAXIPC010000054.1, read on the forward strand.
AGCGCGGTGGCGTGAAGGTCGAAAATGGCCGCGCGATTCCGGGCGACCTTGGCGCTATCGGTCTCCCGGTGGAACATGGTCAGGGTTCTGCCGTCGCGAACCGCGGTTTCCTCGGAGAGCAACCCGGCGGCGAAGGAAAAAAGGTAGGTGCTGATCGGAGCCGTTTCGGCAAACCGGACCTCGTGCGTCCTGCCCGCGCCGCTGTCGCGCGAAAGGAGCGCCCCATTGCTGACCGCCTTCCACTTCGCGGGAATCGTGAGCGTCAGGGTCAGCCTTGCCTTCAGGTCGGGCTGTTCGAATACCGGGAACGCGGTCGAGGCTCGATCCGGAACGAACAACGCGTAGAGAAAATCGTTCTGGCGGTTGAGCGCCGCGTCGGTGGAGACAAACTCGACCCCGACGCTCTGGGGTACGCCCCGGGTGAGCCCGCCCGTCGGAATCACGATGTGGTCAGGGGGAGTGGTGAAGCCGGCCGGCGCGCCGTTCACCGTCACCGCTTTGACGTGCCAAGCAGGCGCTCGAAAGTCGAGAACCAGCGGACCTCCGGCATCTCCCAGCACGAACGAGATCGCGACGGTACCGGTCACCCATTCGGCGCGGGCTTCCGGAATGGTCAGGTGCAGGTTGTAGCCGAGCTCGGTGATCGCGGCGGATCGAGCCCGGGCCAGCTCCAGCGCGACGCCCGGCGCCGGGGGAGCCGATTTGCAAGCCCCGGCCAGGAGGACCGCCACCACCACGACACGTTCAACTCGACGAAACATGTGCGACCCCGTTTCTCCTTACATCTTCCGTACACCACGACTGGCCGGTATCCTCCCGGCTATCCGGACCGCTGGTCATAATACACCACACAATGATACGCTCTGCCTTTGTTCGGCTGGCTCGGCGCCCGGGCCTCCTCGGCGGCCTGCTCTTCGTCGCCACCATGGGGCTGGCCGCCGCACTCGCTTGGCAGGCGGCGCGGGCCGCCGCCTCACATCGGGCTGCGGCCGAAGCGTCGCTCACCCACTACGCCACGATCGCGGCCTGGCGATTCTCGAGAGAGGGCCGGAGCTGGCTGGGCTATGGCATGAGCCAGGCCGGCGACATGCTCCTTCAGGAGGCTTCCCAGCATGAGACGCTTCCCGGACCGGAGGCGCTGCGGCGGCTCCTGGCCGAGAAGGAATGCGATTGCATGAGCGCGGGGTTCAGCCGCAACGTGTTCCTGGTGATCAACGAGCCGGATCCGAAGCTGGTCGAGCTGGGGGAACCTCTCTCCGAACCCGGCCGGCGAGCGCTGCTGGTTGCCGCGGTTGCCGCGGCCGCCGACACGGCGGTCCGGCAGGGTCCGCGGCAGTGGCGCATCCTCCCTCCTGGGGAGCCCAGGCTCAAGCGCTCCACCGACGTCGTGCTGCTCTGGAAAGTCGGCGATGCGAAGCGAGGCGTCCGCGGGGTGTACGGCATGGTGGTCGAGCCGGCGCAGATCGAGCGGCCGCTCAAGGGGGCGCTGGGCGACGCCCAGTTTTTTCCGTCTTCCCTGATCCCCCAGCGGACCGCCGACTCGCTGGTCCGAATCGCGGTGGCCGGCCCGAACGGTCAGCCGCTCTTCGAGTCCGGTCCCGACACGCGGTCTTTTCTCGGAACGGACACGCTGGGCATCGCCTTCGGCAACCTGGTCGTGACGGCGGCGATCGACCCCGGGGCGGCCCGCATGCTGATCAGCGGCGGCCTGCCCACCTCGCGCGCGCCGACGATCGTGGCCCTGTTCGCCCTGACGCTGGCGATGGGAGGTGCCGCGCTGCTGCTGCTGCGCCGCGAGCATCGGCTGGCCAAGCTTCGCGAGGATTTCGTGTCGGGCGTGTCCCACGAGCTCCGCACCCCGCTGACCCAGATCCGGATCCTGAGCGAGCTGCTCCAATCGGACGGGTTCCGGACCGAAGCGGAAAAGGCGCGCGCGACCGGGGTGATCCACCGCGAGGCGCTGCGGCTCACCAACCTGGTCGACAACGTGCTCGAGTTCTCCCGACTCCGTCGGCCGGCCAGGGTCGGACCTCCCACTCCGGTGCGGCTGGCTGAAGTGGCGCACGAGCTGGCTGACTCGTTCGCCCCGCTGCTCGACGCCCAAGCCAATCGTCTGGAGGTCGTGATCGAGGACGACTTGGAAGTCCCCGGCGATCGCGACGCGATCAGCCGCGTGCTCCGCAACCTGGTCGAGAACGCGGTGAAATACGGCCCGCACGGACAGACGATCCGGATGACGATGACCCGGACCGAGCCGCCCGGTGCCGCCCTGGTAACGGTCGATGACCGAGGTCCGGGGATCCCGCGCGATGACCGGGCCCGGATCTGGCAGCCGTACTATCGGCTCGACCGGGACCGGAACGCCCCGGCCGGCGGCTCCGGCCTCGGCCTGTCCGTGGTGGCCGACCTGATGCGACTCCTCGGCGGCCGCGCCTGGGTCGAGGACGTCCCTGACGGAAGCGAAGGAGCCCGTTTCGCGGCTGAGTTTCCCGGCGCGGTTCCCCGGAGCGACCAGGGGCCATGAGCCGGATCCTGTTGATCGAGGACAACGAGGACCTGGCGTTCGGGCTCAGAACGGCGCTCGAGAACGAGGGCTTCACGGTCGCAATCGCCGGCGATGGAGCCAGCGGCCTGGAGCAGGCGATGCACGACGCCGTCGATCTGATCATCCTCGACCTGATGCTTCCCAAGATGGATGGATATCGAGTCCTCCGGGCGCTTCGCAGCGCCGGATTCGACGCCCCGGTGCTGGTCCTCACCGCCAAAGGCGAGGAAGCCAACAAGGTCCAGGCATTCTCGATCGGCGGAGACGACTATGTCACCAAGCCCTTCGGCGTCCTGGAGCTGATCGCCCGGGTCAAGGCGTTGCTCCGGCGCACCAGGGGCAAGGACGCCCCACCCATTCCGGCGGTGGAGCGATTCGGTGAGATCGAGATCAATCCCGCGTCCCGAACGGTCTACCGAGGAGGCCAGCTGGTATCGCTCGCGCCGCGTGAATTCGATTTGCTGCTGGCGCTGGTGCGGCGACGAGGCGCGGCGGCCTCTCGCGCCGAGCTGTTGCGCGAGGTCTGGCAGTACCAGACCGGCGTCGTGTCCCGGACGATCGACATTCACATCGCCGAGCTCCGCCGGAAGCTGGAGCCGGACCCCGCCGTTCCTCGTCACATCCGCACGGTCTGGAAGGTCGGGTACCGGCTGGAGCGGTAGAGCGCCAGACAGATCCCGTACAACTCGCATACCAGACCTAGACCAACTCTCCACCAAGGCGCACCATTATTGGACTATGACGACACCAACTGTCGCACCGGGCCGGCCTCGCATCATCGCGCTCGACGTGATTCGGGGCGCCGTGATGGTGCTGATGGCCATCGACCACGTGCGGGTCTATTCCGGCCTCCCGGCGGGCGGCCCGACTCCGGGCATTTTCTTCACCCGGTGGATCACCCACTTCTGTGCTCCGGCCTTCGTCTTCCTGGCGGGGACCGCAGCGTTTCTCTACGGCCGGAAGGTCGGCTCCAAAGCGGCGCTCACCCGCTTCCTGGTGACCCGGGGCGCCTGGCTCATTCTGCTCGAGCTGACCGTGCTTCGAGTAGCCTGGACCTTCAACCTCGACTTCGCCCACTACATGCTGGCCGGGGTGATCTGGATGCTCGGCTGGTGCATGATCCTTCTGGCGGTTCTGATCCACCTCCCGCTGCCCGCGTTGACCGGCGTGGGCGCGATAATCGTCGCGCTGCACAATGTCACCGACCTGATCCCGGGTCTGCGGGAACGCGCCGGGGAATCGGGTGCCGGCTGGCTGTGGACCTTCCTCTATTTTGGCGGCGCGGCTGGTCCCATAGCGGTGCTCTACAGCATCGTCCCCTGGATCGGCGTGATGGCCCTGGGCTATGGCTTCGGCAGCCTGTTTCAGCTGGCCCCGGCGCGGCGGCGGAAGATCTGCCTGGGCATCGGGGTCGGGGCCATCGGTCTCTTTCTGGTGCTTCGAGGCTTCAATCTCTACGGCGATCCGAGGCCCTGGAACGGCTCGTTCCTCGGCTTCCTCGGCACCACCAAGTATCCCGCGTCGCTGCTCTTCCTGCTGATGACGCTGGGTCCGACGATTGCCCTGATTCCCCTGCTGGAGCGCGCGAAGGGCTGGTGGGCCGACGCGCTCGCCGTCTTCGGGAAGGTGCCCTTCTTCTACTACATCCTCCACATCCCGCTGATCCACCTGCTCGCGATCGTCGTGGCGAAGGTTCGTACCCCGGCGGCGATGCCCTGGCTCTTCGACAACCACCCGATGTGGCCTTCCGAAGCACCCCCAGGATACCAGTGGAGCCTGCCGCTGCTCTACCTGGTGTTTCTGGTCGCGATCGTGATCCTCTATTTCCCCTGTCGATGGTTCGCCGAGCTCAAGGCGCGCCACCGCAACCCCTGGCTCAAATACCTATGAAGACGATCCGCACTGTTCTGCGCCTGCCGAGAGCCGCCGTGGCCATGACGCTCCTGCTGGCGGTCCTGCCGTTCGACCGGGCCATCGCCCAGACCGCTGATACGACCGAGGCCTCGTTGCTCCGGGCCCGTGAGGCGGTGTGGCGGGACTGGTTCGCCAACGGTCCCAATCTGGCCATTACCCTCCCGCCCGAATTCGTGAGCATCCATGCAGGCGATTCGGTCTGGACCGACAAGGCGGCGACGCTGGCGTCCTCGCGGGCCTCGGCAGCGGAGCAACGGCTGGTGTCGCTTCGCTTTCCCAGGAACAAGATCGAGCGGTACGGCCATGTGGCGGTGATCCACTCCCGGTATGAGGCGGTGCTCGAGGGCAACAAGGGCCGGACCACGCTTCGGGGAAACATCACCGAGGTATTCCGGTGGGACGGCAAGCGGTGGCTGCATCCCAGCTGGCACATGGACTCGGATGGCTGACCGGACCGGGGGCAGTTCCGCGGAAGTCACAATCCAACAGCGGAGAAGCAACAATGAAACCGAGAAACATGTTGATGGCGTGGAGCGTAGTCCTGGTCGCGGCGTCGGTTGTCCCTCCGTCTGCCGCCAGGGCTCAGGATCCGATCACCGGAACCTGGACTGGCGACATCGGATTGACCCTGACCCAGCGGAGTCCCATCAAGTTTGAGCTTAAGTTCGACGGTATCTCCGCTGTTACGGGGACCGTCACGGGTCCGGGCCCGGCCGATTTCAAGAGCGGAACCTTCGATCCGAATACCGGCATTCTGAGACTCGAAGTGAACGTCAAGGACCAGGACGGTAGCAAGGTCTTCCTGTTCGAGGGCATGGCCGTCAACGGCATGGCCACCGGCCGAGTGAAAGACGGGACTCAGACCGGCAGCTTCAGAATCACCAAGGGTGCCGGCGCGGCGCCCGCGGCGCCGCCGCGCGGCAGCGACGCTGCGCCGGAGCTGCGCCGGAGCTTTGTCGAGGTCAGCGGCAATGTCACCAAGTCGGTGGACCTGGTGCGGGCCGATAAATTTACCTACCGGCCCGCGCCTACAGTGCGTACCTTCGGCCAGTTGATCGGCCATGTCGCGGACTCGTACAATTACTATTGCGCCAGGGCGGCCGGTAAGGACATCCAGTGGTCGGATGCCATCGAGAAGGGCAACACGAGCAAAGCGACCATCACCGTGAAGCTCAAGCAGTCACTCGACGCCTGTACCTCGGCGTACGGCGGTGCGGGCAAGGTCGGCGCGTTGATCGATAATGTCGGCCACACCAACTTGCACTACGGCAACATCATCACCTATTTGCGGATGCTGGGGCTGGTGCCGCCGTCGAGCTGATGCCGGACACCGACGCGCTCCGCATTCGGGACGCGATCGCCGCGGACATACCGGCGCTGGCCCGCCTTCATGTGAAGACGTGGAATGACACGCACCTCGGACCGGGCGGGCAGGGACCGACGTACGAACTCCGCGAATGGCAGTGGCGCGAAGCGTTCAAGGTGACGGATGGAAGCTGGTTCTGTCTTGTCATCGAAGACCGGAATGGCGAGCTGGTGGGGTTTGCGAAGGGGGTTCCCTACGCACACCCCGACCAGCCCGCCTACGCCGGGGAGTTGAGTAAGATCTATCTGCTGCGAGAGTACCAGCGCCTTAGGCTGGGACGTCGACTTCTCGGCCATGTCGCCCGCCGTTTTCTCGGCCAAGGCGTTCCTTCGATGCTGCTCTTCGGCGTCGAGGGTAGTCCGGCATGCCGGTTCTATGAAGCGCTGGGGGGCGAGAGACTGCGGAGCCCCGAGGGCGAATCCCGGGAGGGGAATTATGGGTGGCGGGACTTGCGAACCCTCGCGGCGTTGTGTCCCATCGAATGAGCCCGCATGCCGGTGAGTGACGAGACCACCCCTCCGATGACGAGAGGGCGCGCCCGCAGAGTACGGGAGAATCTGCGGAAGGGTCTGGGGCTTGCCTGGGCGGCCTCGCCGCGTTCGCTGGTCCGCTACTCGGTGTTGGGCATGTTGAACGCCACGATGCCGCCCATCGCCGTCCTCCTGGGCGCTACGCTGGTCAATCGCATTGCCGAAGCTCGGGTGCAGTCGCTGCAGCTGACGGATCTGCTTCCCATCGTGATCGGCCTCTGGATCGTCACCAGCGTGCAACGGACCATCGGCGCCTACATGGGCTACGGCCGGAACCTGTTCGTCCGCCGCGTCCAGCTGGAAGCGGAGCGGCGGCTGCTGGCGCAGGCATCCAAGCTCGACCTCGGCCACTTCGACAACTCCGACTGGTACGACCGGCTGGCCCGCGCCAAACGGGACATCTCCTGGAGACCCGGGGACCTCACCTGGTCGGTCCTGGGCTTGTCGGGCAACATCGTGTCGATCCTGCTGATGGCGACGCTGCTCGCGAGCCTGCACTACGTGCTGGTCGTTCTCGCGCTGGCGTCGGCGGTGCTGTCGATGGCGCTGGAGCGCCGGGTCACGGCGCGGCTCTACGAGTTCTACTACAAGGAGACTCCGGAGGAGCGCGAACGCGAGTACCTGGGCGATCTGCTCGTTCAGCCCGCCAAGACCAAGGAGATCAGAGCCTACGTCCTGGCCGACTACCTGCTCGGGAGGCACCGGGAACTGTCGGAGGGGCTGTTCGCGCAGCGGGAGCGGATGTATCGGCTGGGAACCCGCGTCTCACTGCTGACCGGGCTCTTGACTGGAACGATTCTCGCGCTCGCGTACGTGTTCGTCGCGGTACAGGGCGTGGCGGGCAACATCGGACCGGGAGGCGTGGTGCTGGTGATCGGCGCCTTCACCTCGGTGTCGGGGACGCTGGGGCAGATCTCGAGCACGTTCGTCGCCGTGGATCAGCACACGACGTTTCTCGAGGACTATTTCTCCTTCCTCGCGATCGAGCCGCTGGTGCCGGTACCCGCCGCGCCTCGCACGCTGCCAAGCGGCCCGATTCGACGGATCGAGTTCGACGAGGTCACGTTCAAGTATCCGGGCGGAACCGAGCCGGCGGTGGCCGGGTTGAGCCTGCAGGTGAACAGCGGCGAGCTGCTCGCCCTGGTCGGGGAGAACGGGGCCGGCAAGAGCACGCTGGTCAAGCTGCTGCTGCGCTTCTACGATCCGGATCACGGATCGGTACGGGTCGGAGACATCGACTTGAGGGAGCTCACGCCCGAGGCGCTGCGCGGACGGATCGGTGTGCTCTTCCAGGATTACGCGAGCTACGAGCTGTCCGTCCGCGAGAACGTCGTGATGGGCCGGCCGGACGGCAAGGTCGATGACGCGCGGGTGTTGGAGGCGTTACGGGACTCCCGCAGCGAATGGCTGGTGAAGCAGATGCCGAAGGGCCTCGACTCCAAGGTGGGGCGGCTCTTCGAGGGCGGGCACGACCTGTCCGGCGGCGAGTGGCAGCGCATTGCGCTTGCCCGGATCATGTACCGGAACGCCGACATCTGGATTCTGGACGAGCCGACGTCCTCGCTCGACCCGGAGGCGGAGGCGGGGATCTTCGCCGAGCTGAAGGAGAACCTCAAAGGACGCATCGGCATCGTGATCTCGCACCGCTTCTCGACCGTTCGCATCGCGGACCGGATCGCCGTCGTGGCCGATGGCCGCATCACCGAGCTGGGCAGCCACGAAGAGCTGCTCGAGGCGAGGGGCCGGTACGCGCGGCTCTTCGAGCTGCAGGCCGCCGGGTACCGGTGATGTCCGGGTTCGTCGCCTGCGGGGGAGTGGGGCCTTGATCCAGCCGGATGAGCTCAAGACGGACGAGCCGTTGCTCTGGTCCACCGGGACGGGCACCGACGTCTGGGCGCTTTTCTCCGCCATCGTCGGAGACGACTCGGCGACGGTCCGCCGACTGGTCGAGCAGGATCCCGCTATCGTACGCTGCCACCACGCCTACCGGACCCCCATCTACTTCGCGGTCCGGGAGAACCGGCTTGCCATCGCGGAGTTCCTGCTCGACCACGGCGCCGACCCGCTGAGCCTGGCCGTGAACGACACCATGCTGGAGATCTGCCGCGATCGCGGGTACGCCGAGATGGAACGATTGCTCGCCGCCAAGCTCCTCAGCATCCACAACGCCTCGCCTCGCGGGAATCCCATCGCGGCGGCGATCCGTGCCCGCGACGTGGCCAGGGTGCGCAGCCTCCTCGACGCCGAGCCGGGCCTTCTCCATGTCGGCGACGAGCGGTCCAACCAGCCGATTCACTGGGCGACAATGACCCGGCAGCTCGATCTCATCGACGAGCTGCTGGAGCGCGGCGTGGATATCGACGCCCGGCGCTACGAGGGCGCCCGACCGATCCACCTCTACAACGGCGACTACCACTACCGGGGCTGGCGCGACGTGCCGGAAGAGGTCGCCACCAGGCCCGGGGATGTGCTGGCGCATCTGATCGCCCGCGGTGCGTATGTCGACATCTGTACCGCGGCGCACATGGGCAATCTCGACCGAGTACGCGAGCTGGTCGAGCAGGACCCGTCGCTGGCCAACCGACTCTCGGACTATATCTCGTACTACCTGGGCTCCGGGTCGCCGCTGCGCAACGCCGCCGCCACCGGCCGGCTCGAGATCGTGAGATTCCTGCTGGACCACGGCGCCGACCCGAACCTGAACGAAGAGGGTATCGCACCGCACGGCGGCGCGCTGCACGCCGCGTCCGCCGGCGGCCATTATGCGGTGGCGAAGCTGCTTCTGGAGCGCGGCGCGTATCCCAGCGCCGAGGTCGAGAGCTCGGCCGACTGCCTCAGCTTCGCGATCATGAACAAGGATCAGCGGTTGATCGATCTGCTCACCTCCTATGGCGCGACCCGGCCCACGCAGATCATGTCCTACTACGGCGATGCCGCCGCCGCCGCCGTCGCGTTTGCCGCCGATCCGTCGCTGGCGGACAATCCCGAGGCGCTTTCCAACGCGGCCTCGGAGGGGAACGAGGCCATCGTTCGCCTGCTGCTCCAGTATCAGCCCGGCCTGACGAGCCGCGTGGCGGTGGCGGGCAAGACGCCGGAGATAACCCGGCTCCTGTTTGCGCACGGCATGAATCCGAGCCGCCCCAACTGGCTTCACATCACGCCGTTGCACCACCACGCCGCGTCGGGTGACCTCGGAAAGGCACGGCTCTTCATCGAGCATGGCGCGGACCTGCACGCGCGCGACGAGGATCTCCGCTCCACGCCGCTCGCCTGGGCCGCCAAATTCGGCCAAAAACCGATGGTCGAACTACTGCTTCGAAGCGGCGCCAAGCCGGTACATCCCGACGATCCGGACTGGGCCACACCGCGGGCCTGGGCCACGCGGCGCGGGCATGGCGACATCACGGAGGTGCTCCGGAAGGCTGAACATGGTGTGCTCCCCGCCGCGCCCACCCTCGAGGAATACGAGCGGCTTGCGGAGGACATCCGCCTCGCCTGTCGCACCGGTGATCCCGGCGCGCTGCAGCGCACCAGAGACTACACCCGCCGGGCAGTCACGCTGGAGCAGCTTCGCGCCGGCGTGCGGCAGAGCCTGGGGAAGCAATCCGGCACCGAGAGCCCGGCTGTGGACGTTTCGCCCGACGATGCCCGGCTTCTGGTGGCCCGCTGGCTGGGGTTCGAGAGCTGGTCCCGTCTGACGGACTGGATCGGGACATGAGGAACGGCCGAGCCCCCGCGATCACTGCACGTCGAATGAGTTCAGCGGCTCGGCGCTCTGCTTTCATCCGCGAGGTTGCCGATTTTGACTTTGCATGATAAAGTACTCCGTCGATCCATTGACGCCTCATGACCCGAGCGCTCCCGCTGTTCGCCTTGTTCCTGCTCCACTGCACGTCACGGCCCCACGCCCTGGCGAGACACCCGGCCGCGTGGTTGGGCCCGACCCTGGACACTCTGGTTCCGTCCCTGCTCGCACAGTACCGAGTTCCCGGCGCGGCGATCGCCATGGTGCGTGGCGGTGGGCTCTATTGGTCACGCGGTTACGGCCTGGCCGATCTCGCCCGGAATCGACCGATCACCGACGAGACCCGCTTTAACATTGGGTCGACCTCGAAATCGCTCACGGCGTGGGCGGTGATGTCGCTCGCCGCCCAGGGCAGGATCGATCTCGATGCATCCGTGAATCGATATCTCAGGCGTTGGCAACTGCCGCGCTCCGACTTCGACCACGAGAAGGTCACCGTCCGTCGCGTGCTCAGTCACACCGCTGGTCTGTCTGTACGCGGCTACCATGGAGTGCACGTGCCGGGAGATTTGCTTCCGACCCTGATCGAGTCCCTCAACGGCTACAGCGGCAGTGACGGGGCGCTGCGCGTTGAGCGAGAGCCTGGGAATGAGTTCGTGTACTCGAGCGGAGGCTTTACGCTGCTGCAGCTCTTGATTGAAGACGTCACCGGCGAGCCCTTCGCTGCCTTCATGCGCCGAACCGTGCTCGCCCCGCTCGGCATGCGCGCGGCGGGGTACGACTGGACGCTCGAACTCCGCACCAAGATCGCGACGCCCTACAATGAGCAGGGTGTGCCTTGGCCGTTCTACCAGGGACCCGAGCAGGGGTCAGGCGGAGTGTACACCACGGCGCCGGATCTTGCGCGCTTCGTAGCAGCAGCCATGCGCGGACGCCGCGGGGAACCCCCCGGCCGCGGCATCATCTTGCCGGACGCCGTTCAGACGATGCTCAGGGCGGCAGAGGCTACCGGGGGCCAGTACGGGCTCGGATACAAGATACTCGCCGTGCCGGGAGGCCCAATTCTGGTGACCCACGATGGGGCAAATGAGGGTTGGCGCGCGACCTTCTTCATGCATCCACCGACGGGTGACGGACTCGTGATGCTGACCAACAGCGATGCCGGCGGTAGAGTCGTCGCTCCGGTAGTCTGTGCGTGGGCGTCGACGACACGCTTCGACATGTCGGCCCTCTGCGCCAGTCTGCGCCGCTGAGGGCCTGTCCCGTGACGGGGAGGCCTAACGCAAATTGGTGGGTCCGGCCTTGCCACTCGCTTTCATAGAACGAGTCCTAGCGACAGCCGGTCCCTTCGATCCGCGCCGCGCCGTCCGCGGCTATCCGAGCCGTCGCCACGCACGTCGACCACTTCGCTACCTCCAGATTGCGGATCAGACTCGCGCGGCGGGCGCCGCCCCGGGACACAATGACTTCGATATCCACCCTGCGGTGTTGCCCCAGGCCGAAATGCACCGGCATGGCGTTTTGTGAGTTGTAGCCCGATCCCGAATCGAGTATTCGCGTTCCCAGCAGGCGCCTGGTGCCCGTGGCAAACACCCGCACCTCGGCGCCGGCGAGCGACAGCCGGCCTTTCGCGTCGGCCAGCGAAACCCGGAGCGAGCCGGCGGCCGGGCCGGGTGCCAGCATGTTACGCAGCACGAGGTGCATGCCGGTAGGCTGCGCGCCGGCGAGCGCGAGGTCCTCGTCTCCATCGCCGTCGAAGTCCGCCCATTGGGCGCCGTGGTCAGCCTCGAGTGCCTTGAGGGTGTCGGGCGTCACGTCGGCAAATTCGTCGCCCGTGTTGCGGAACAAGTAATCGCGATAGCTGGTGCCGCCCGTCACCGTTCCGTTCACGTACAGATCGACCCGGCCGTCGTTGTCGAAGTCGGCAAGGGCGCAGGTGTCGTAGCGGCCATCGACGTCGATCTTCCACTCCGCCGACGCATCGGTGAACCGGCCTCCTCCGCGGTTCAGGAACAGCCCGTTCCGGCCGTAGTTCGCCATGAACAGATCGAGGTGGCCGTCGTTGTTCACGTCGGCAACGCAGGGTCGCACGGTGCCGTTCGCGGCCTGCTTCGGCTCCCGTCCGCCCCAGGCCACTCCGGCCGCGGCGGCGACGTCGGTGAACCGGCCCGCGTCGTTGCGCAGCAATCCGTTGGCGTCGCCGTCCATGTTGCCGGCGTACAGGTCGATGTCGCCATCCTCGTCGTAGTCGAACCAGACCGCGCCCACCGTCCGGCGGCCGTCGGCGAGGCCGATCTCCGCGGCGATATCGGCAAAGTGCCCGGCGTCGTTTCGGAACATGGCGTTCACGCGCTCGCGGAACGCGACGAACAGATCGAGGTCGCCGTCGCCGTCGTAGTCCACCCAGACGGCTTGTCGCACCCGCCCCGAGTCCCGCGCCACGCCGGTCGTCCGGGCCACGTCGACGAACCGGGCTCCCTCATTGCGGTACAGCTTGAGTACCGGTTCCGGACCGGGGGCGAACCCGGCGAGCAGGTCCGGATCGCCGTCTCCATCGTAGTCGCCCCAGGCGGCGGACAGCGTGCCCCGGACATCGGCAATTCCCGCGTCCGACCCGACGTCCACCAGCACACCGCCATCGTTGCGGTACAGCCGATTCGCCGTACGGCCGCCAAAGCCGACGAAGAGATCGAGGTCTCCGTCGCCGTCGTAGTCCGCCCACGCGTTCGCGAAGGCTCCTCCCGTCGAAAGCAATTCGGGCTGGACCGGCTCGAAGCGCGGCGGCAATGCACTGGCGGCCACCAGAAGGGCGAGGAGGGTCGCGTATCGCATGCGCGAAATCATAACCGGACACGAGAACGGCGGCCCGAAGGCCGCCGTCTCGGACATACCGATCGTATCCCCTCCGGTTACGGCTTGCGCGCCGTCCCCAGGCGGAGTCCGGCCTGGCCGTTGCCGGAGGCGAGGATCGACACCAGCTGCCCGTCGGTCGCGCCGGCGGAGAGACTTCCGCCGACCGCCAGCAACGCGCGATCAACCGGGACGCCCCGGGCGGCCAGCTCGGTGAGCACCTCGAAGGCTACTTCGAGTCGGCGCTCCGAGGGAGTTCGACGAACCAGCGCCTCGAGCTGCACGCTGGTGGCACCGCGGGCGATCGCTGCCGCCCCGCGCTGCACCTCCGCATCGCTCGGACGCTCCCGGCCGCCCTTGATCAGCGCCTGCAGGGAGGCCTCGAGCTGTCCCATTGTCGTGGCACTCGCCGCGACAATTTGCGCCTCGCTGGCGCCCTTCGCTTGACCCTCGGCCATCATGTCGGTCATCGGCTCGGTCGGAAGGTTCTTCTTCCTCGCGGCCTCGACCATCGCCTCGAGCCGTGCCCGGGTCTCCACCGAGAATCCCTCCGGGATCCTGGTCTCATCCCGACGTTGCAGCGAGACGTCGGCTCGCGCACGAGCTTCGCCCTGGGCTCCGGCCGAAGCCGGCGCGGCCGCGAGCACCGGTGACAGGGCAAGTGCGAGAGTTAGAGTGAGCTGTCTCATGGTATCTCCTTGTTGGCGGATTGTTCTGACTTCCGGCTGGAGGCTCGAACCGAGAGCCAGCCGGACTTGCCGCCGAATCCGTCGTTCACGGCGGCAACACCTCGGGGGACTTCCCAGGTTGTACCATCGATACGGAAGGCGTAGCGGTACTCGCCCGGAGGAATGGCGAAGTCTCCGTACCAGACTCCGTTCTCCGCGCGGCGGAGTGGCGCCGGCTGCCACCTGTTCCAGTCGCCGGCGACCTCGACCTTGCTCGCGTCCTTCGCTTCGATAGACAGCCGAGTGAGACTCGGGGCCGGCGGCCGGGTACCGCTCGGCTGCGGAAGGGCCCGCGGCCCACGCCTCCCACCGGCGCTGAACGTCAGGCCGGCGCTGAACGACTGCCCTCCGAGCGCGCCGGTGAGTCGATTCGATGGATAGCTCTCCGCGGCACCGAAAATCGCAATGCCGGGTGCCACCATGAGCATCATCTGTCCGCCGCCGAACCCGCGCCGCTCCCCTCGCGCTTCGCGGAGGCCGAGCGTCCCGGAAAGCGTTACCGCGCCCCGCGCGATCGCCGCGCCGGCCACACGATCCACCACCAGTGCGCCGCCGGGGCGGCCGTGTTCCTCGCGATACGTCAGGCGGGCACCTTCGCCCGCTGCCGGGGCGGCCACCGTGAGGACCGCTCCGAACGCCGCCCCCACCGCCGATCGCTCCTGCACGACGGACCGCGATGCTCCCGGCAACCCGAGGGGCGCGGTCACCTCCGGCGTCGAGCTTCGCGCGACGGCGCCGTGGGCGCCGCCCCAGAGCTCAAGCGATCCCAGCCGGAGCCCGAGGGCAGGCGTGGTTTCGGCCTGGAGGTACGTGGCGCGATAGGATGCGTACACCGCGTCGCCCGCAGCTCCGATCAAGAGAGCGAACCGACGGCCGATCGGAATCCGGCCGTTGGCGGAGCTTCCGCCCCCCAACGACCACCCTTCTCCCATAAAGCGGATCGCACGTCCATCCACCGCCACCGACACATTGGAGCTCGGGAATAGAACGATGGATGGCGCAAGGACATACGCGGCTGAGCGCACGCCTCGCAGGTCGGTCGCGCTTCCAGCGCCGATGCTGAGGCGTGTCACCGGCGCCTGGGCCGTGGCAGGGATCGCCCACACCACCAGGCCGCCCGCCAGTCGAAGGCTGAACATTTCACCGCTCCCATGCTTGGGTGCTGCTGGATTCCAAGCTCTGGAGAAGCCCGGAGCGGCGCGTTGTTGCAGATCACATTGCGGGGGTGACGAGAATCACGCTCGGAATTCAGTCCCGTGCGGAACCCCTTGTGGTGTATTAATCTAGGTCACCCACGCCGGGCGGCGCAGGCCATTGACGCTCCCTTTCGGCGTGGGTATTTGTTACAGTTCACTCCTTGCCGCGCAGGAGTCCCCCTTTCGTGGTTCCGGCCACCAGGCTTTGCCCCAGTTGTAACACCCAGCTACCGGAAGTAGCGGCGTTTTGCTACGTCTGCGGCTCGGCCACACCCCCGGCCATCGACAAGCTGACCGGGGAGATCTCCATTCCCGACGGGATCGCACCGACAGCCACCGCGTCGGCGGACCTGATCCGCAAGCTGCAGGATTCGCTGGGCAAGCACTATGAGCTCAAGGGGCTGATCGGGCGGGGTGGATTCGCCGAGGTCTTCCAGGTTCGCGACCTGTGGCTCAAGCGGGACCTGGCGCTCAAGGCGTTGCGTCCCGACCTGACCGTCTCGGAAACCCTGCTCGCCCGGTTCCGGCGCGAGGCCGAGGCGGTCGCCGCGCTCCGCCACCCGAACATCGTGCCCATTTACGACATCGGTGAGGCCGAGGGCATCATGTACATCTTGATGCCGCTGATCAAGGGTGAGAGCCTCAAGTCGCTGCTGGTGCGGGACGGCCGGCGGCCGATCGCCGAGGCGCGGCGGATCCTGCTCGAGGCCGCCAGCTCGCTGGGCTCGGCGCACGAAGCGGGCGTAGTGCATCGCGACATCAAGCCCGAAAACATCATGCTCGAGGGCAAGGCGCGCCGGGTCCTGCTCATGGACTTCGGCATCGCCAAGATGATGGACGCCGCGGGTGACAGCACGCTCACCTCTAGTGGCACCATCGTCGGCACCCCGCATTACATGAGTCCCGAGCAGGCCAGCGGCGATCCCCATCTCGATCACCGGACCGACATCTACTCGCTCTCCGTGGTCGGCTATCACATGCTGACCGGTGGCGTGCCCTTCGAGGGAGAGAACACCCGGGCCATCCTCTTCAAGCAGATGATGGAATCGCCCCGCTCGATGCGGGAACTGGTGCCCGAGGTGCCCGAAGGGTTGATGGCGGCAGTGTCGAAGGGGATGGCCAAGGAGCCGTCGGACCGCTACCCGACCATCGAAGCATTTGCCTCGGCGCTCGAGGCGACCGCCGCCGAAGACCAAAAGCCGGCAACAGCGACCGCGGCGCCGGCCAAGAAGCAGAAGAGGCTGCCGTTGATGCTGGCCGGCGCCGCCACTCTGGCCCTGGTGGCCGTCGTGGTGGCGCTGACGCGGAGCCCCTCCGCGGCGGAACAGCGCCGGGCCGCGGACTCGGCGCCAACGACGGCCAACCCGGCTGCACCGGCTCCAGGAACGATCGTCATCGGGGGCACCGGCGACTCCGCCAAAGGAATCAGGCCCGCGGGGACGGTCACGACGCCGCCTCCCGCGCCGGTCCCCCCGGCTCCTCCTCCGGCGGCGGCCAGGACCGGCACGACTCCAGCCGGCGGCCGCCGGCCGGCACCCGGGTCAGCCGGAGCACCCGCCGTCAATCCGCGGGGGGGAACACCGGCCACGCCTCCGGCATCAAGCGGCGCCGCCCGGAACCCTGCCCTCACCTGCTCGGCCACGGCGTCGGGCGACGACCGCGACACCGCCTTCCGCCTGTGCACCGACGAGGCCAACAAGGGCAACGTCGTCTCCCAGAGGCTGTTGGCCGGCCTTTATGACCGAAGCACGGTGCCGGATCATGCCGCCGAGGCGGTGAACTGGTACCGGAAGGCCTCCGACGCCGGCGATCTTCCCTCGCTGTTCCGGCTCGGGCAGCTCCTGCATCTCGGCAAGGGTGTCCCCGCGAATCCGGCGGACGCCACCGCCAAGATCAAGCAAGCGGCCGAGGCCGACTATGTCCCGGCGTGGACCGCCCTCGGCGAACGCTATGAGCTTGGTCTCGGCACCAGGCAGAACGATCAGAACGCCGCCTTCTGGTACCGGAAGGCTGCGGAGCGAGGCATCCAAGCCGCCCAGGCCAAGGTCGGCGACCTGTTCACCCGAGGAAAGGGCGTGGCGAAGGACGAAGTGGAAGGAGTCCGTTGGTTCAAGCTGTCCGCCGACGGAGGCAACCGCGAAGGCCAGTACGGTCTCGGCCTGGCGTACCTGAGAGGCCGGGGAATCTTGAAGTCGGATTCGCTGGCCCTTGTCTGGCTCAAGAAGGCCGCCGATCAAGGCCACGTGGAGGCGCAGAAAGAGGTGGCGAAGCGTAGACAGCCTTGACCCCTACCCGCCCTTGTTCCAGCTGCGACAAATCGATACCGGCGGACGCAGTCTTCTGCCCCGTCTGCGGCGCCGCGGCGGCATCTCCGATCCTGGGTGACACCCTCCTCGGCGTCAGCCGCTCCACCACCGGAACCGCCACCAGTTACGAGCTCGCACCGGAGCGGCTCCAGGCCGCGCTGGGACCCAGCTACGAGCTGGGGCGGCTGATCGGGCGCGGCGGGTATGCCGAGGTCTTCGCGGTCCGGGATCTGCGGCTCAAGCGCGAACTCGCGCTCAAGGTGCTGCGGCCCGATCTCATCCTCACCGACACGCTGGTCACCCGGTTCCGCCGCGAGGCCGAGGCGGTCGGCGCGCTGCAGAACACCCACATCGTCCCGATTTATGATGTGGGCGAGGTCGACGGCATCTGCTGGCTGCTGATGCCGCTGGTGCAGGGCGAGACCCTGAAGCAGGTGCTGGCGCGCGAGAGGCAGCTCCCGGTGGCCGAGGTGAAGCGCATCCTGCTGGAGGCCGCGGAGGCGCTCGGGAGCGCGCACGAGGCCGGCGTGGTGCACCGGGACATCAAGCCCGAGAACCTGATGATCGACGGGAAGACCCAGCGGGTTCTTCTCATGGATTTCGGCATCGCCAAGGCGATGGATTCATCGGTGGAGAATTCGCTCACCGGTACCGGCGTGGTGATCGGCACGCCGCAGTACATGAGTCCCGAGCAGGCGATCGGCAAGACCGCGCCCGACCCCCGCAGCGATCAGTATTCGCTAGCGATCGTGGGCTACCAGATGCTCACCGGGCGAGTGCCCTTCGCCGGGGAGAACGTCCGCGAGGTCATCGCGCGGCAGCTCCTCGACGAGGCCACCCCGCTCTCGCGGCTGGTGCCCAATATTCCCTCGGCGGTGTCGTCCACCATCCACCAGGCCTTGCGCAAGGAGCCGGCCCAGCGGTTCGGGTCGATGGACGCCTTTGCCCGCGCTCTCAAGGGCGAGGTGGTGCTTCCCTCGGAAGGCGGCGCGGTCCGCCGCGAGTCCAGCTTCGATATTCCCACCAAGAAGCGGCCCTGGCTGGCCGCCGCGGCGTGGGCGCTGGTGCTGGGCGGCGCCGGCCTCGGAGCCTGGCGCGCCGGGCTCTTCGCGGCGGATGACGCCTCACCCGCCCCGGCCACGCCGGCCGAGCCCATCACGACCGTACGGCCCGGTTCGGTGCGGAGACCGCCCGCCGGTGCCGGCCGCACCGCCAGCACTCCGGTGAAAGGTCCGGACACCACGATCTCGGCCGGACTCAATCCTCCGCCGCCGGCCACCTGCGACGAAGCCATCCGGATCAGCGATTGGACCGCGGCGTTTGCCCGCTGTACCGAGGAGGCGGCCACCATCCCCGTCTCTGCGAGAAACCTGGGGATCCTCTACGCCGAAGGGCGGGGCGTCGGGAAGAACGAGCGCCTCGCGGCGTACCACTTCAAGTTCGCGGCCGACAGCCTGGACCCGCCCGCGGTGCTCGAGATGGCCCGGCGGTACGAGACCGGCCGCGGCATCGCGATGCACCAGGGCCGCGCGGCGGGGCAGTACCTCATTGCTGCCGAGTTCGGTGCCCAGGAGACATATTCCATCGTGGCCCGGCGATACGATGAAGGGAACGGGTTCGAGGAGGATCCGAAGAAGGCCGTGTACTGGTACCTGAAAGCGGCGGAGGCGGGAGACGCGCCCTCGATGTCCCGCCTGGCGGCGGCATACTCCAAGGGGCGGGGCGTGAAGAAGGACGAGGCGGAGGCGACCCGCTGGTACACCGCAGCCGCCAACAAGCAGGAGCCGGAGGCCGAGTATCAGCTGGCGATGATGCTGCTCAAGGGCAAAGGCGGATTCCAGCGGGACGACGCCAGGGGGCTCGAGTGGCTCAAGCGAGCCGCGGGCCACGGCCACGTCGAAGCCCAAAAGGAGCTGGCCAAGCGGGAGGGGTAGTTCAGTCCATCGTCCAGATCAGCGCCCAGCCGATTGCGATCCAGATCAGCTCCCGGATCCTGGAGAGCGCCGCGGCGGCCAGGGCAAGCGCCGGCGTGATGCCCAGCCAGTCGAACATGAAATAGAGTGCGACCTCCTTGGAGCCCAGCTCGAAGGGCATGAAAATCAGAATGTTCACCACGAGGGAGGAGAAGCTGCCCACCACGAACGCCCTGAGCGGGTCCACCCCCAGTCCCATCCCCCAGAGAATCACCCAATACTCGCCCAGCGCCAGGATCCGGCCCGCCATCTCAAAGGCAAGCGCGGCGTAGAACCGTCGCGGCGCCGACTTGTACACGGCGGTGCAGTGCTCGTCGATCTCGTGCAGCGCCTCCACTTTGGGCTCGAGCTTGATCGCGAGCCGTCGAAGGAGCGGCAGACGCCGGAGCGTCCGCAGCAGGTGCATCGCCAGGCCTTCGCGGTGCCGGGAGAACAGAAAGACCGTGGCGCCGCCGAGCACCAATCCGAGCACGATAGTGCCGCCGATGATGAGCGGGGTCTTGGGCAGGATGATGAATGCGGGGATCAGCGCGAACAGCCAGGCGAGCACATGGGCCAGCGCGTGAAGCAGCCGGAATGCCACCACCGAGCCCACGGCGCGGCGGCGGCCCAGGGCTTTTGTGGCCGCCACCACCTTGAGCGGCTCTCCGCCGAAGCTGGCGAGCGGGGTCGAGTAGTTGATCGCGAAAGTGACGATGGTCATCAGGAAGGCCCGCGGAAGCGGTATCGGCACGCCCCCCTTGGAGGTCAGGAGCTGCCAGGCCTTGGCGTTGCAGACGTAGACCGCCGCCCAGAGCGGAATCAGCGCGAGGATGACCCAGAGGGACGAGCGGAGCGCGGCCCAGAGAGCGCCAGGACCGAAATGCAGGACCATGAGCGCCACCACCGTGGCGCCAACGAGGAAGAAGATGAGTCGGAGGGTGCGGCTCACTCCGGAAAGATACTGCCGCGCGGCTCAGCGTCTGAGGATGCGGATCTCCCCCTTGAAGGAACGCACCTTGACATTGGCCCCGCCGCCGCTGGTCATGAAGGTGACCGGCTTGCCTTTGACCGGCTTGGCGTATTCGCCCCCCTTACCGATGAGTCCGGCCACGATCCCGCCGTCGAAGGATTCCAGGTCGAATTCGGCGGCGATCTCGGGCGGCAGACGGAGCGTCACATCGCCGCTGTGGGTGACGGCCTCGAGCGTGCCGCGCTGGTCGACGCTGCCGTCGTAGGCGATGGTACCGGAGACCGTCTCGAGGTGGGCGCGGACCACCGCTCCGTCGGTGGCCACGATGGCGCCCCCCACCGTGAAGGCCTGTATGTCGCCCCGCGCGCCGCGCAGCGTGATGGTGCCGGCGCCGCCCTTGAGCCGCACCACCTCCATCGGCCCGAAGGCCTTGAGCTCGCCGTCCATCGATTCTGCCACCAGCAGCTTGAGCGATCCCTCGATCCGGATCGAGCCCGAGATTGTGCTGCATTCGAGCTCGCCGGTGAGTCCCGAGGCCTCGATCCCCGCGGTCACCGACTTGACCCAGATCCTGGCCCGGCGCGGCACCCGGATTTCCAGGATGCTTCCTGGCTCGGACACGGTATCGTCCTTCCGTTCGACCCCGATCTTGGCCGCGAGCCCTTTGCCCGCCATGTAGAAGCTGGAGCCCGCGGACAGCGAGCCGGTCACCGCGATCGAGTCGACTTCCCAGCCGATGATGCGAATCAGCCCCGACATGTTCATGATCCGGATGGACGCATCCGGGGCGATGGCGATCCGCTGGTTGATCTTCTGCTGGGCGGAGAGCGGCGCCGCCAGGAGGAGGGCAACCCCCAGAAGCTTCCGCATCAGAGCGCCGTGCCACCGCCGGTGGCCCGGCGCAACAGATCGACCTTCTGGCGCCAGGCCGCCACGACGAGCATGCGAAGGGCCTCATTGCCGGGATCCCGGGCCAGCGCCTGACGGGATTCCTCGAGGGCGGCGTCGATCAGGCCGAGGCTCTTTTCGATCGATGCAAGGGTTTCCGGGGCGAGGCGGGAGCGGGCGCGGTCCAGGGCGCCGGCGAGATCCTGCGTCGCGGAGACGTATTCGGCCTCGAGCGCCGCGAGACGGGAGGACGGGAAGACGGGAGGACGGGAGGTCTGCCGGTTCAGAAGCAGTGCCGTGGCGCCGGACGACACGGCTACCAGCAGCACCGCCGCCGCGGCGAGCATCCAGCGCGGCACCGCGACCCGGCGACGGAGCGCGGGCTCCCGCGGCGCCAGGCGAGCCCCGATGCCGGGCCAGAGATCCTCACGGGGGGAGACGGCGCGGGGCAACGAACGAATCGCGTCGACTGGCGCCGCCTCGGACCCCAGCAGTGCCTCACACGCGGCGCACGACCCGAGATGGGATTCGAGCGCCGCAGCCTCGGTGTCGGAGAGACGGCCGCGGACATAGTCATCGAAACGGAGCCGGAGCTCAGCGCACGTCATCGCTCCAGCGCCTCCCGGAGCAGCCGGCGGGCCCGGAAGAGTTGCGCCTTCGAGGTTCCGGTGGCAATGCCGGTCATCTCCGCGATCTCCGCGTGCTGGTAGCCTTCGACATCGTGCAGGACGAACACCAGCCGCGCCCGCTCGGGCAGGCCGGCAATCGCGTTCTCCAGGTCCATGCCGAGCCCGGGATGCGATGAGTCCGTAGGTCGCTCGAGGTGCGCCGGCTCCGGCGCGCTGAACACCCGCTTTTCGCGCCGGCCGGAGCTCCGCCGCTCTCCCAGAAAAACATTCACCGCCAAGCGGTGAAGCCAGCTTCCCAGCGCGCTGTCTCCCCGAAACGCCGGGAGCGCTTCCCACGCCAGGACGAACACATCCTGGGTCAGCTCGGCGGCCGCGGCGGTGTCACCGGCCAGCCGCAGGCAGACGGCGTGGACCCGTCCGACGTGCGAGTGGTAGAGCGAGGCAAAGGCGTCGTGATCGCCGGCCTGGGCCCGGCTCACCAGATCGCTCATGCCGGTACCCCGGGCCGCCGCCGCAAACGGCAGCGCCGTAAGAAGATCCCGACCTGAAGCGAGCGCTGAGATGGACACGACAATGGGATGTCGGCTAGGGGCCAGGGGTTTGGACGGCCGGCTCGGTCACGGCCCTCGTCCTGCCCTGCCGCTCCCGGAAGAATGCCCAGAAGAACACCGCCGCACCCAGTCCAATGAGCGCCACCACCCGCCAGAGCGCGCCGTAGTCGAGCTGGCCACCGGTCGTGGCATAGCTGTCGGCCAGCCATCCGGAAAGCAGGCCGCCCAGCACCGGCCCGCCGCCCAGGATGATGATCCCGAACACGGTCTGAGCCGAATGGCGCACGTCGGGCGGCGCTACCCGGTCGGTGTAGATGTAGGCCGCGGCAAAGAAGCAGGCGTAGCAGATGCCGTGGAGGAACTGACTGGCGATCAGGACGGACACCGGAAACACGTCGGGAAAGCCCCAGATGGCGTAGCGCACGAAGTAGGCAAGCGCACCAATGGTGATCACCGTCTTGAAGCCGCGCTTCACCAGCATGACACCGAGGGCGGCCATCACCGCGATCTCACTGAACTGGCCGATCGTCATCGCGGGCCCGATCTGACTGTCGCGGAGGCCGAGATGGGAAAAGAACGGCGGCGTCTGCAGGAAGTAGACCTGGTGAATCACGCTGATCGGCAGGCTGGCCGCGACGAGCACGGCAAAGGAGCGATCCTTGAGCAGGCCGAACGCCTTCTTGAACGCCAGTTTTTCGGTCACGTTCTTCGGGGGCGGCGTGTGGGGCAGCATCAGGCAGAAGAGCGCATAGCCCCAGGAGATGAACGCGGAGAAGCGGAGCGAGTCGGCCAGGCGGGCGGTGACGTTGGGCAGCTCGTCGCCGACCAGGAACGGCGGCATCAACTGGAGGTGAAGACCGCTCTGCAGGTAGATCATGGGAAAGATCCAGCTCGCCGCGATCCAGCCGATGGTGCCCCACACCCGCACCGTGGGAAACTGGCGCTCCGGAGCCGGGAGGTTGGCAAAAGCCATCGAATTGGACAGCGCCAGCGTCGGCATGTAGACGACACTGTAGAGGATCGAGAGGATGAGCCAGGCGTCGTAGCCGGTTTGCGAGGCGGTGATCCACTTGATCACGCCGCCGACGGCGAGCAGGGTGGCGAGGAATCGCTCGGTGCTGAAGTTGCGGTCGGCGAGCTGGCCCGCGATGAACGGGGCGCAGATCGCGCCGATCGAGCCGGCGAGCCCGAGGATCAGGCCCATTTGCGTCCCGGTGAAGCCGAGCCCGCCTTCCGCGACCGGAGCCGTGAGGTACCGCGCCGCGAGGGGGAGCCAAGCGCCCCAGACGGCGTACTGCAGGAACATCATCAGCGAGAGGCGGCCGACGTTCGATTTCATCGGGGCTCCGGGAGTGTGGGGACTGCTTGGGCAATCTCATCCTCGACCACGGCCGCCAGGCGGTCGGCCAGCTCGCCCAGCTCCCGTCGGCGGCGCTTGGACGTACCGGAGTAGACCGCGCGCGCGGTGCCGTATGTGGCCAGGAGCCAGAGAGGAATCACCGCTATCAGGAGGGCGGGCATTTGAAGGGCCCCCTCGATGATGCCAACCATGATCCCCGATCCGGCACCACCCATGGCGCCGCCGATCGGGCCATACACCGCCCCCACCAGGTTCCCGAGGGTCTCATTGATCGTGATCCGGGTGCGGCCGGCACGCACGCTTACGCTGACCTCGAGGTTGCGGTTGGTCGGCGTCTTCCCCATCGACCAGGTAAACGAGCGACCGAGCTGACTGACATGCCCTGCGCTGCCCATGCACCGGCGAATCTCTTCGACGACGTACAAGAACTCGGACTCGGCCAATTCTCCCTCGACCACCCGCTCGTGGAGAATCCGCGTTGGACCGCCGGCGAAGCGGTTATCGCCAGGGGCAGGGAGAGGAGTGTTCACCTGCCCTGTAGTTCGGCCGGCGGCATGGCGGGCAGCGGAACGCACCAGCTCGGGCGAGATCCCCACCTCGGCGCCAAGGGCCTCCACGCCGCCCAGCGTCATCGCACCGGAGCTGGTGGGATTGCTGGCTTCGAGCTGGGCGGCGCGCTTGACGATTTCGACGGCTTCTTCGGAGCGGTAGACGCGCCGGGCCGGGGCGCCGCGCAATTCGTCCAAGAGGGCCGCAGGGGAGGCGGTCCGCTGGTCCTGCCGGATGGCCAGGCCGCGAACCAGGGCGCCCTCGATGGCGGATCCGGTGGCGGCCAAACGGGTGCGATGCACCACGGGTGCCTCGAGGAATCGGCCGGTACGCACCGCTTCCTCGGTGGGCCAGCGTCCGGGCACGTCGCCGGTCAGCATCTCATAGATCACCGCGGCCAGGCTGTAGACATCGGTGCGGAGGTCGAGGTCGGTCAAGCCGGCGGCTTGCTCGGGACTCATATAACCCGGCGTACCGAGGGACAGTCCGGTGCGGGTGAGCTGCGGGGACTCTGAGGCGGAGCTCACGGCCTTGGCAATGCCGAAGTCGCCGACGATCGGGTGCCCCTGCGAAAAGAGGATATTCTCGGGCTTGATGTCACGGTGCAGGATGCCCATGCCGTGGGCGTAGGTCAGCGCGTCGGCGACCGGGCCGGCGATGGCCAGCGCCTGCGGGGCGTTCAGATGTCCCTGATCCATCAGGCGCTGGCGGAGAGAGCCGCCGCTGATGTAGGGCATGACGTAGTAGAGGAACTCGCCGGCCTCACCGGAGTCGTGGAGCGGCAGAATGTGCGGATGGGTGAGCTGGGCGACGATCTGGATCTCTTTCAGGAACCGGTCGGCGCCCAGGGTGGCGGCGAGCTCGGAGCGCAGGACCTTCAAGGCAACGACGCGGTGGTGCTTCTGGTCATAGGCAAGGTAGACGGTGGCCATTCCGCCGCGACCGAGGAGGTCGCGCAGCTCATAGCGGTCCCCCAGGGCGGCGGAGAGAGAGGGGGGGATGGGTGCGGGCACGCCATAATATGGCGCCGGGAGTGAAGGAGTGCCGCGCCTCAGGGTTCCCCCGCATCCCGCCCCACCACGACCCCCGCAGCGATCCCACCCGTCACGTTCGCCATCGTCCGGAACATGTCGGGGATTACGTCCGCGCCGAGCAGGATCCCCACCGCGCCCGCCGGCACGCCGGCCGCCGCGAGAATCGGCACCATCACCACGATGCTCCCGCCGGGAACCCCTGGCACGGTGAACGTGGTCACCACGGTGGTGATCAATATGGCCAGCAGCTGGACCGGCGAGAGGGTCACATTGAACAGCCGCGCGGCGAAGAGCACGGCCACCGTCTGCCCCACCGCCGAGCCCACCCGGAGCATCGATGCGGCCAGCGGGACCACGAACGCCACGACATGCTCCGGCACGCCGAGCGCCCGGGCCGCGTCGATCATGGCCGGGAGGGAGGCCATGGTAGAACGCGATGACAACGCAAGCGCCTGGGCCGGCGCGCAGGCGCGTGCAAGCTGCCTGAGGGGCACTCCACCGGCAACGACGGTGACCGGATAGACGATCAGCGCCAGCGCCGCGATGGTGAGGACCACCGCGAGCAGGACATAGGACAGCAGTGCACCCGCCACTCCCGCCCCCATCCGCGCCGCCAGAGGCGCCGACAGGGCGAATACGCCGATCGGCGCCAGCCGGATGATCCACCCGACCAGCACCAGCATTGCGTCGGCGAGCCCCGAGAAAAACCCCGCCACCGCCGCCCGCCGCTCCGCCGGCACCCGGGTCAGCGCAAAGCCAAACGCGAGGGTGAAGATGATGAGCGGCAGCATCGCCCCGTCGGCCGCCGCTTTGAACACATTGGCCGGCACCAGGTCGGTGAGCCATTGCGCGAAGTCCGGGGAGCCCAGCGGAGCCGGTGCATCCGCGGTGATGCCCTGGCGGAGCGATGCCGCGGCCGCGGCATCGATTTGTACTCGCGCCAGCACCGGCACGGCAATTACCATCGTGAAGAGCGCCACCACCAGCGCGAGCGACAGTCCGAGCAGCAACGCCCGGAGCCCCAGCCTGCCGAGGAGGCCGGTATCGGGAACGGACACGAGGCCGGAGATCAGCAGCGCCACCACTAGCGGCACCACGGTCATCCGGATGGCATTGACGAAGAGGGTGCCGACCGGCTCGAGCCCGCGAACGATAGCGAGCAGCGATGCTGAGGCGGTCCGGGAGGCGAGGATGCCAAGCAGCAACCCGGCGGCGAGCCCGGCCAGCGTCCAGAGCGCAGGCCGGACCGTCGTGCCCGGCGCCGTCACTGCGACATGCCCCGCCCGGTGATCGGCCACTCCCCCACGACCAGCTCGCCGCTGCACACCCAGTAGGAGTCGTAGAGGTTGACGGTCGGATCGCAGTGACCCGCGACCATGAGCACCCGGTCTCCGATGCGGATGGCGCGCGACGGGCGATCCAGCGTCAGAATGCCGTGCTCGTCGCCGGCCCAGCGATAGCGCACCTTGCCGATGCCCCAGGGTTCGGGCGGCTGGTGATCGGTGGCCGACGCCTTGTACCCTGCATCCACCGTGATCTCTCCCTTGACCGGCTGGCTGATTGCGGTGCACAGGATGAACAGCGCCGGCTCGAAGTCGTCGAAGATCGGGCCTTTGCGGCCCCCGACGGCGCGATACATCACATCCATGAACACGTAGGAGCCGGCCTGGACATCGGTCACGCCGTCCACGTCGCAGTCGATGTCGTAGGTCCCGGTTCCCCCGACCGACAGACTTCTCACCTCGAGCCCCGACTGCTCCGCCAGCCGACGGGTAGCCACGACCCGGTCCAGCGTCTCGAGATCGGCGCGCCGCCGTTCGTCGTATCCCGGCAGGTGCATGACGTGCGAGGCAAAGGCCTGGAACCCGTCGAACTCGAGCCATTGCTGGCGGGCGACGTGCTGCGCCAGCGCCACCGCCGCCCTGCCGGTCGCGACACCAGTCCGGTCGGAACCGCAGTTGAGATCGACCAGGACCCGGAGCTTTACCTTGGCTGCCTCCGCCGCGCTGGCCAGCAGGTCTACATTCGCCGCGTGGTCCGTCACCGACTGAAGGCCCGGACAGGTCCCCGCGAGCGCCACCAGCCGCCGCATGCGGAGGGGGTCCACCACGCCCGTGGTGAGCAGGATGTCGGTGATGCCGGCCCCGATCATCATCTCGGCTTCGCGGAGCTTGGCCACGCAGATCCCCGCGGCTCCGCGCTTGAGCTGGGCGGCGGCGATTCCCGGGCTCTTGTGGGTTTTGGCGTGCGGCCGGAGCTTGGCGGTCTTACCGCCGTAGTACGATGCCATCTTGTCGAGGTTGCGGGTCATCGCGTCGAGATCGAGGATGAGCGCTGGGGTAGGGAGGTCCCACATGGTCAGCGCTCCTCCCTTGCGAGCGGGTTCAGCCGAACCACCCACCATTCATCCGAATGGATTGCCAAGCCTATGGGTGCCAAGACGATCCCGCCGAACCGCCCCTGGCGCAAGCCCGGAGCCATTGCGCGCTGGCGAGGGGGGTCCTCCCCGCCGTACAATTCCAGGAGACAAGGGACGGTCATGGAACAATCACCTCTGGAGGAACTGTGCGTACTCTCGCGTTGATCATCGCAGCCGCGGTCACCTCGACCGCCCTCATGGCCCAGGATGCCGACCGCACCGTCAAGGGCGGCATCACGGTCGGCGAGTGGACCGCCGGCCCCTGGCGGCGGGCAAGACCATCGCGGATTCGAAGTTCGCCTCGGAAGGCACGGCTCTTCGACTCTCGATCGGTCCGGCGGCTTCCTATTGGAACCCGGCCAACACCGCCTCGGGAGATTACCAGGTCAACGCCACCTTCAAGGAGCACAAGGTGGCCGCCAGCCATCCCCACTCCTACGGCATCTTCATCGGCGGCTCGGCCCTGGATTCCGACACCGAGAAGCTGATGTACTGCATTGTGTACGGAAACGGCAACCTACTCGATCAAGACCTTCAATGGCGCCCAGGTCGCCACTCTGGTGGACCGGGCCGCGCACCCCGCCCTCAAGAAAGCCGACGCCAACGGCGAATCCACCAACGAGATCGGGTGGAGGGTGCAGGGGAACAAGGTGTCGTGCATGCTGAACGGCGCCGAGGCGACGACGTTCCGCAAGACCGAGGACGCAGCCTCCGGACTGGCCAGGTCGAAGCCCTGATGACCTAGCGCCAGGCGAGGGCAGCCTGCTGATGAAGCCGGCCGCCCTTCATCACATGGGTGCGCGACCGGAAGGCCTTCACGTCGACCCTCGGGTCTTCCGCCAGCACCAGCAGGTCCGCCAGCTTCCCCGGCTCCAGCGTGCCGAAGTCCTTGAGCCGCCCCATGGCCAGCGCCCCGTTCCGCGTGGACATGACGAGGACGTCGGACGCCGAGAGGCCCGCCGCCTCCATCGCCTCCATTTCGGCGAAGATCGACGGCCCGTGCAGGGTCAGCGGGTTGCCCGCATCGGTGGCGGTGGCGATGGTGGCACCGGCAGCGTGCACCCGGCGGAGGTTCTCGGCCACCACCGCCCCACGTGCGCCCGCGCCCTCCAGCCGGCGATACAGAAGCTCCGGCGCCCGGCGTTCCTCGGGTATTAGCGCCCGCAGCGGTTCGACATTCGCGATTTTCGCGACCGTGTTCGAGTCCACGCACCCGCCGGGGTCATCCACGGGAAACCGGACCCCGAGCCCGATGGATACGCTCGCGCGCGTGGCGTTGCGACCAACCACGAGAGTCGGAGCGTAGGTCGCGCGATTCTTTGCCAGGAGATCGAGAAACTCCTGGTCTACCGGCAGATCCTCCACGCTGTGCACCAGCAATACCGCTCCGGAGCGAAGCGCGACCTTCGCCTCGCGCAATCCGGTGGCATGGACGATGAGGTCGAGACCGGCGGCCCGCGCCGCGGCACCCACCTCCATCATCCGAGTGTCCAGCTCCTCCCGGCGGCCGGCCGGCGGCGCCAAGTACCACACCTTTACCGCCGACGATCCCATCGCCTTCAGCTTCGCGACGCTCGCCTGCACCTCGACGGAAGTGGCCATGGGGAGGAAAGTGTAGATCTCGTCGTCGAGGTTGAGCGCGGAGCGGGAAGCATGCGTGATCAGCGGACCGGCCGCGCGAACATGCGGGGCCATCGGATCGGCTTCCGCTCGGGCCGGTAGCGCCGTGGTCCAGGGGTGCCCGCCGACGTCGTACACCGCGGTGATGCCGGTGCACAGATAGGAGCGGTACCAGCGGGCGGGATTCGCGCGCAGCGCGCGGGCGGTCTCGGCGTAGGGATAGACCGCGGGAGCGCTGAGGCCGTCGGGCCGGCCGTCCACCCAGCCGGTCTGGCTGAAGTGAACGTGCGAATCCACGAGTCCCGGCGTGAGGAAACGGCCGGTCATATCCACCCGCGTTGCTCCGGCCGGCACCGGACACTGCGCGGCGGTCCCGACGCAGGTGAGCCGGTCCCCCGTGACCAGCACAACCGCGTTCGCGATACCGGGCCCGCCGGTGCCGTCAATGACGGTCCCACCGGTCAGGGCGGTGGTCTGGGCGGCGGCGGCGCCGGTTGCGGCGGCCAGGACGATTGCGTGACGCAGGGAGCTCCAGCAAAGCATGCGTCGATTACCCCCGAGTGAACATATCGATTTGCGGCGGATGCAGCGGCAGTCCGCTCGCATCGCGCTGGCCGTCGAAGGTCGGTGCGTCGATGATCGGGAGGGGACAGCGGCGGGCCGCTTCCTTGACCAGGTCCACCGCGCGGTCCTGCCGCTTGAGCCGTGCGGCCAGATCGTAGCAGAGCGTGGTCTTGCCGACGCCGTGGGAGCCGATGAAGGCGATCTTCACGCGTCACCGAAGGGGTTTTTCCGCTTGCGCTCGGGCAGAGTGGCGGCGGAGTCGAGCAGCCGTTGCAGCTCTTCCTGGCTCATTTCCCAGGGGTCCTTCTCATAACCCGGCGCCGGCACCGTCCGTGGCCTCCCGGGATTCTCGCCGGTGGGGGAGAGCTCCCAGACGTTATTCGACTGGGGACGGATCTCCCAGTCCTGTTTGTGGCGGTCGGTGAAGCGGCGAAAGCTCACGGGAG